>CBFGTB010000031.1:0-20810 GCA_965651715.1 uncultured Gemmatimonadales bacterium | reverse complement strand
ATCAAGCAGAACAACTGATCCCGGCAGGTGTGACATCACAAAACGCCCCCCGACCCAAGTGGTCGGGGGGCGTTTTGTTTCACCTCAACCGAGGCGCAGCCGCGCTCAGCCGCCCAGCAGAACCACCGCCTCGGCGTCGCCGCAGGTCCGCTGCCACAGTTCACCAAAGCGCTCGACATTGTCGGTGTCCTCGACAAAGACCGTCCAGCGGGACTGATAGACAAACCGGGCCGGCTCCCCCCGCCCCGGCAAACCCGCCAGTCGGCCACAGACCGCGGCCGCCGGCCAGCGGGTACCATCGAACGGCGGCTGCACCACGCGGACACTGTCGAACCGCGCCCGACTCGGCTGCTCAACCAGAGCCGCAAGAGTCGCCTCGGCCGAATCGCGAATGACCACGGCCTGAGCCGAATCCAGCGGCATCGGCGGCGGCGGCGGTTCCACCGGCTGCTCCGATCGGGGTGGCGTGCCTCCGCCACAGGCCAGCAATCCCGCCGCCAGGAGCGCCACACTGTAGCCATGCTGTTGTGCCATCGTCGAATCCTCGGGATAGGGAACGGGAAGTCTACCAGGTCGTATATTGATCATGAATGACACGCGCAGTGTCGCTTACCTCACTGACACTGGCGACATCAGGTCATGACCCCCAACACTGGAGCCCACCATGGTGAAGTCGAAAGCTTCTACCCCCGACGGCGATGCCACGGCCAGTCAATTGATCGATGGCCGGATTGCCGAACTGAACGATTGGCGCGGCACCCTGCTCGCGCGGCTCCGTCGCCTGATCCACACTGCCGATCCCGAGGTGGTGGAAGAGTGGAAGTGGCGCGGGGTACCGGTGTGGTCGCACAACGGCATCATCTGCACCGGTGAGAGTTACAAAAGCACCGTCAAGCTCACCTTTGCCAAGGGCGCTCGGCTGGCCGACCCGGCTCGACTATTCAATGCCAGTCTGACCGGCACCACGCGGCGCGCCATCGACTTCCATGAAGGTGACGCGGTGGACGAGGAGGCGTTCATGACACTGATCAAAACCGCGGTCGCCACAAACAGCAGCCCCTCCCGCTGAACTGCTGCACACCGTACGCTCAGGAGCCGTCGGCCACCAGGCGGTAGCGCACCAACTCGAAGCTGGCGCTCCACGGCTCCTCGCGCAGTGCCCAGACCGTCTCCCCGTCAATAGTCCAGAGGCGGTAGTCCACGTCGGGCGGCAGCGAGAACCGCCCCAGCGGCGCCCCGTCCGCGTCATACATCTCGACATCCCAATGGAGGGCGAAGTGGCGCATGGGAGCCGTCGTGTCGGCGGGGTCCGACCAGACCTCCGCCGGTGTCAAACGGCGCGAGGCCGTTGGAATGGTGAGGAGAATCCGTCCCGTCCGGTCCGACCCCACCGCCACGATCGCCGCGTTCACAGCCGGGACACGCGGACCGACATAACTCCAGGTGCTATCGGTGTAGCGGTTCCTCCACGTGATGACCGCCTCGTTCTCCTGACGTTCCGTCTCCGACACCGGCGCGAGAGCGTCACCACGGTCACAGATCACCACCTCCGGGACAGCAGCCGGCTCCTCCGCCGTCACGCGACGGACCACATGGCGCGCACCGTCACTCCAGCCGGTGCCACCGTCCGGCAGCAGGCCCCACACCGGTTCAGGATAAAAGGGCACCCGCTGATTGACAGTCATCGATTTGGTGCGCACCGAGGCAAATTTGCGACCCTGGGACGATAACGGCAGCAGAACGGTGTCAATAGCCGACGATGCGATCGGTGTCGCGACATGAAGGATTTGCCGGGCCTCCAGGTCATCGCTCAGCGCGACCGCCAGGCCGCCGGTCGCGGAGACGCGCGGCGCGAATGCCGCCGAATTGACCAGCCGCCGGGTCCATCCAAGCTGGCCGTCCCACCCGAGCATCACCACCGTCCCGGTCGGTCCCTCCCAGAGCAGCACCTGCTCCGGCGTGGCGGCGACAGCACCGACCTCGGGGAAATTCCACCAGACGCTATCCGGTACGGGAATCGCGGCAGGGCGCCCCAGGGAATCGATGACCCACAGGGCGCGGCCCTCACTGCCCGCGCCGCGGCCGGTGAGCAACACCAGTCCTTGATCCATTCCCGCAGCGAATCCCAGCAACCCCTGTCTGAGAACCGAATCGGCGGACGCCACCTGGACGCGCTCGAGGTGGAATGACGCCAGCGGCTGGGGGCTCTCACACGCCTCCACACGAACAGCGGCCTGAGCCGCACAGCTCGCTCCCCCAAAAATTGTCGCGGCCAATGGCACGATCATCCGAAGCGACACGCATCTCGTCATCGCACAAGATATTCGCGCCGATACATCGACAGCAGTTCAAAGAAATACGACAGCGCCAGCGGCCCGATCAGCAGCCCGAGGATCCCCAGCCACGACACGCCGGCGATCGCCCCCACCAGCGTGATCATCGGATGAATCTGGGCGTAGCGGTTCGACACCCACGGCCGGATCAGGTTGTCGACGTTCCCGATGACCAGCAGGCCCACCAGCACCATCGCCACGGCGGCACCGGCACGCCCTCCGACCACCAGCACCACAGCGGCAGGTCCCCAGACCATGCCACTGCCGACCACCGGCAGGATCGAGAAGATGAAGGTCACCGCTCCCCAGAACACGGCATTGCCGAGCCCCAGCACTGCGAACATCACGCCGACAAGGATGGCCTGAGCCAACGCGGAGGCGCCGGTGCCGATCACAGTCGACTTGGTCACTGCCGCAAACCGCTCGCGCAGCACCTCGACGTTGGGGTCAGAGAACGGGATGTAGGGCCGCACCGCCCGCCACGCGCCATCGGGATCCTGGAGGATGTAGTACAGTCCGAAGAACGCGAACAGCATGTTGAGAGTGATCCGGGTCACCTTGCCCAGCAGCGATATCGCGCCACCACCCATCAGCGACACCAGGCGGGATCCCAGTTCGCGCAGTTCCTGTCCGATGGCATATCCCGCGATGGTGATATCGTCGAGCCGCGACATCACCGGCGATGCAACAATGCTGCGCGCGGTGTCCTGCGCCTGTCCCACCAGCAGGGTAATGACCCAGGTGATCGGGATCACCACGCCGAACAGCGCCACCAGGATCACGATCGCACTGGCGAGACCGCGCCATTTGATGTGGCGCAGCAACCAGGTGTGCAGCGGGGCGAGAATGATGTACAGCACCGGCGCCCCCAGCAGACCCGAGGCATACGGTGCGAACGCAATCACCAACAGCACGCCGAGAATGGCGATCATCCACGCGGCGCGCTGATGCTTGCTGTCGAAGAAGGGCATGATGAAGCCTACCGGGAGCCGGTCACCGAATCCAGCACCGGTGCCAGAACCGCCCAGACATTGTCGGCGACCCGGACCGAGCCCTCGGCATTGGGGTGGATGCCATCGGCCTGATTGAAGCGGGGATTTCCCGCGACGCCGTCCAGCAGGAACTGCAGGAAGTAGGCATGATGCGCCCGGGCCGCCGCCGGATAGACCTGGCGGAAGCGGTGGACATAGTCCTTCCCCATGTTCGGCAGCGCCTCCATGCCGGCGACGATCACCGCCGGGCGCGGAACCAGCGAGTCGATCCGCGCAAGAATCCGATCCAGATTGGCGGCGAGCGAATCGACATCCTGTCCCCGGAGGCCGTCGTTGGCTCCGGTCTCGATCATCACCACGGTCGGCACTTCGCGGCCCAGAACCCAGTCGAGGCGCCGCAGCGCCGCCGCTGAGGTTTCGCCGCTCACCCCGGCTGCCACCACATGGAAATCGAGTCCGGCCGAATCGATCTTCTGTTGAATCCGCGCCGGCCACGCCAGCTCCGGCGCCAGCCCGTAGCCCGCCGTGATCGAGGTGCCGATGAACAGCACCACCGGCGCCGCCGCCCGGGGCGGACTATTCTTCGGGCCATTGTCCGGCGGATTGCCGCCCTCTCCCGACCCGGCGCCGCACGCCGCGGTCAGGATGAGCACCGTTCCCCGCCACCACTGCCACCGTGAACCGCTCAATCGCCTCTCCCCCGCTGGAATCCGCCGCCGTCCTTGTCGCCGAGTCACTGGGCCAGACTTATCCCTCGGGCGATCATACTATTGCCGTCCTCAAGGATATCAATCTGAGCGTGGAACAGGGCGGATTCGTTGCCATCACCGGCCCGTCCGGAAGCGGCAAGACCACCCTGCTGGGCCTGCTGGCCGGATTGGACCGCCCCAGTGAGGGACGGGTGATTCTGGCCGGCACCGATCTCGGTCAGCTTGATGAGGACGCCCGAGCGGTGCTGCGTCGCACCACTGTGGGATTCGTGTTCCAATCGTTCCACCTTGTCGCAACGCTGACCGCCCGCGAGAATATTCAGGTCCCGCTCGAACTGGCGGGGCATGCCGACTCCAGCTCGATCGCCGACGAGCTGCTCGAACGGGTGGGTCTGGCCGCACGCGGGCATCACTATCCCAGCCAATTGAGCGGTGGGGAGCAGCAGCGCGTGGCGCTGGCGCGGGCCTTCGCCACCCGTCCCACCATCCTCTTCGCCGACGAGCCCACCGGCAATCTCGACGCCGCCAATGGCCAGGTGGTCGTCGATCTGATGCTAGCACTCAACGCCGAGTTTGGGACCACCCTGGTCCTTGTCACCCACGACCCCGAGCTGGCGGCCCGCGCCCAGCGCACCATCAGGATCGCCGACGGGCGCATCATCGCGGACCAGCGCCGGTGAGCACCCTGGGATTCGTCGCGCGGCTCGCCTGGCGCGATGCCCGCGCCTCGTGGCGCCGCCTGCTGATGCTGATGGCATCGGTGACTGTCGGCGTGGCAGCACTGGTTGCGATCGACTCCTTCACCGACAATCTCCGTGCCTCGGTGGCCGAACAGGCCCACGCCCTGCTGGGCGCCGATCTGGCGCTCAGCTCGCGCAGCCCGCTCGACAGTGCGGCAGCCGGGGCACTGATCGATTCGCTCGCCACGACTTACGGCGACAGCCTGACCATGGCCCGGGCCGTGTCGCTGCCCGCCATGGCCTACCGACCGGCCCGCAACACCGCCCGCCTGGTGCAGCTTCGCACAGTGGATCCCGGCTGGCCGTTCTACGGCAGCATCACCACGGCGCCCGGCGATGCCTGGTCGACGCTGCAAGAGGGCTATGTCCTTGTCGATCCCTCGCTGCTCGGTGCACTCGACGCCGCGGTGGGCGATACGCTGATGATTGGCGACGCGGCGTTCCCGATCGCCGGCTCGGTGGTGAATGTGCCCGGCGAGGTGGGGTTGCAGTCAGCCTTCGGCGCCCGGGTGTTCATCGCCTCGTCGGAACTCGAGCGCACCCATCTGCTGGGTTTCGGTTCGCGGGCCGAATACCAGGTGGCCTTCCGTCTGCCCGCCAGCGTCGATGCCCAGGCCATCGCTGACAGCTACCGCAAGACGCTGCGCGAGCAACGGGTCAGCATCCGCACCGTGGCCGATGACAGCGGCAACCTCACCGAACGACTGTCCCAGCTCGGTCGCTTTCTCGGTCTTGTGGCCTTGGCCGCGCTGCTGCTCGGCGGGCTCGGCACGGCCAGCGCCGTCAATGTGGTGATCCGTCAACGCCTCACCACCATCGCCGTGCTGCGAAGTCTGGGGGCCACCTCAACCCAGATGATGGCCACCTTCCTGCTGCAAGCCACAGTCATGGGCTGCATCGGTGCCATCGTCGGCGCCGTTCTGGGAGTCGGTGTCCAACAGGTGATGCCGCTGGCCTTTCGGGGTCTGGTGCCTGTCGATGTCCACGTGACGGTGTCGCTCCGCGCCATCCTGCTCGGCGTGGGGCTGGGCACCTGGACCGCCCTGGCCTTCGCGATGCTTCCGGTCCTGGCTGTTCGACGGGTACCCCCACTCGCGGCGCTGCGCTCGATCCGGATCCCCGCGGCCCGCCGACTCGACCCCGCGCAGATCGGTGTGCTCGCCCTGCTGGGGCTCAGCGTGATATTGCTCGCCGCCCTGCAGATCGGCTCGCTGCTGCGCGGTGTCGTTTTCGCGGCCGCGGCAGCCGCTGTGCTGCTCGCCCTCTGGGCGACAGCTCAGACTGTCATTCGCGTGACGCGCCGACTGGCACCGCGTCGCGGCAACTATCTGCTGCGCCAGGGCGTCGCCAATCTGCATCGACCGGCAAACCAAACCACCACAGTGGTGGTGGCACTCGGCTTCGGCGCCTTCCTGCTGGCCACGCTGTTCACCGCGCAGGCCAACCTGCTCGACAGCCTGCGGGTTGACAGCTCTCCCGATCAACCCAATCTGGTGTTCATCGATATCCAACCCGATCAACGTGAGCTGGTGCACGATGTGTTACAGCGACAGGGCGTGGCACTGACCTCGTCGACACCGATCGTTGCAATGCGGATCGAGGCCATCGATGGCCGGCCGGTGAGCGTCGCGGGCGACAACCTTTCCGCCGACGCCGCCGACTCATCCGGGCCGGCCTCGGGCGGCGGCTGGGCCCGGCGGCGCGAGTATCGCTCCACCTGGCGCGCCCAGCTCGGGCCCTCCGAGGCTGTCGTGGCGGGGCGCTGGTTCACAGCCGGCGACAGCGGCGGCGGCACCGCCGAGCGGCCCGCTGCCATTTCGGTGGAACAGGACCTCGCCCAGGAACTGGGTGTGGCTCTCGGCTCTCATATCGTCTGGAATGTCCAGGGCGTGCGGATCCACACCGTGGTCCGCTCACTCCGCAGCGTCAACTGGGCTCGCTTCGAACCCAACTTCTTTGTCGTGTTCGCTCCCGGCGTCCTCGACGACGCCCCTCAGACATCGGTCAGCCTGGCGCGGGTGGATGACCCGATCCGCCGCGGACAGATCCAACGCCTGCTGGCCGAGCGGGCCACCAATATCACCACAGTTGACCTGGCACTGTTGCAGCAGACCCTCGAACAGATCGTCACACGAATCGTCGGAGCGATTCGCTTTATGGCGCTGTTCTCGCTCCTCACCGGCGCGGTGGTGCTGATCGGGGCCATCGCCACGTCCCGCTGGCAGCGGATCCGCGAGAGTACCCTGCTGCGCACCCTCGGCGCGACCCGGCGTCAGGTCCTGGTGGTGCTGGCAGTTGAGTATGCGGCGCTGGGTATCGCGGCCAGCCTGGTGGCCGCCCTGCTCGCGGGTGTCGCCGGCTGGGCGCTGACCCGCTGGTTCTTCAAGATGCAGTTTACCTTGCCGGTCGGACCGTTACTGCTGCTCACTGTCGCCCTGATGGCACTCGCCGTCGGTGTGGGGCTCGCGGGATCGCTGGCCGCCCTGCGACGACCGCCGTTGGATGTGCTGCGCGGCGATTGAGTCGGCGCCCCTTCTCCCCACGCCGCTTCGGTCTTTTCTTTCCGGCTACCCCGACTACGGAGGCGCTCAGTTGCTGGCAATCGATCTCACGGGAAAGCGCGCGTTCATCGCCGGTGTGGCCGACGACGGCGGCTTCGGCTTCGCGATCGCCAAGGCGCTTGTCGAAGCCGGAGCCAGCGTGGTGGTGGGCACCTGGCCACCCGCCATGGGAATCTTCGAGAACCTGCTGGCGCGCGACAAGATGGCCGCCTCGTTGACCCTGCGTGACGGCAGCCGGATGGAGTTCGAGAGGATCTATCCGCTCGACGCCGCATTCGATACCCTGGCCGACGTCCCCCAGGAAATCCGCGAGAATAAGCGCTACCGCGAACGCGGCGACTTCACCATTGCCGGCCTGGTGGAGCGCCTCACCACCGACTTCGGCGAGCAACCGCTCGACATCGTGGTCCATTCGCTGGCCAATGGTCCCGAGGTGCGCAATGCGCTGCTCGATACCTCGCGCCGCGGTTACCTCGAGGCGGTCAGCGTGTCGGCCTACAGCAATCTCGCGCTGGTGCGCGCGCTCGGCCCGCTGCTGCGGCCGGGCGGCAACTTCCTGTCACTGACCTACATGGCGGGCGAGCGGGTGATCCCCGGCTACGGCGGCGGGATGTCATCAGCCAAGGCCGCCCTCGAAGCCGATACCCGCACCCTGGCCTACGAGGCCGGCCGTCGCTGGGGCCACCGGGTCAACACCATATCGGCCGGCCCCTACGCCTCGCGCGCGGCCAGCGCGATCGGATTCATCGGGATGATGATCGAGTACTGCAAGACCAACAGTCCGCTGCAGCGCGACTTTGAGGCCAGCGATGTCGGCCACATGGCGGCCTTCCTGGCCTCGCCTCTCGCTGCGGCGGTCACCGGGACCACTGTCTACGTCGACAATGGCTACCATGCCATGGGAATGGCCGTCGGACCCGCGGCGGAGTCGGCCTCATGACCGCTCGACTCGCAGCCCTCAGCGGCGCGCTGTTGTCAGGTCTGGCAATGGCCGCCGGCGCCTTTGGTGCTCACGCCCTCCGCAGCCGGTTGCCGGCCGGCGACCTTGCGATCTTCGAAACGGCGGTCCGCTACCAGATGTACCACGGCCTGGCCCTGCTGGCCGCGGCCTGGCTGATCACCCAGAACCTGGCGCCGGCGCGGGGAGCCGCCCTGGCCATGCTGGTCGGGATCGTGATTTTCTCGGGTTCACTCTATCTGCTGGTGCTCACCGGCCAGCGCTGGTTCGGTGCCATCACTCCGATTGGCGGGCTGGCATGCCTGCTGGGCTGGGTGATGCTCGCCCGAGCGGCGGGGCGGTTGAGCGGCTGAACTACCGCGGCCTGCTGGCTCGGCTCGATAACTGGTTCGACCATGGTGTCAGGGCTGCCTTGCCTGTCATCGTACCCTGTCGCGCCGGCTGCGCCGGATGCTGCCACGGCCCATTCGATATTTCTCCGGCCGACGCCCGACTGGTAGCCGAGACCGTGGCGATGCTGCCGCCAGACGTGGCGGCCGGGATCCGAGACCGAGCCGAGCAGCAACTTCACCGCGGGCATGCTGCTGTTCCTGCCTGGAGCGCTCCCTGGCGGGCCGATGAAGCAAATGACGCCACTGTCGACGCCATGTGTGATGCGCTGAGCGACGCGCCCTGTCCGGCCCTCGACCCCGCGAGCCATCGTTGCCTGATCCACGCCGGTCGGCCCGCCACCTGTCGGCTGATGGGACTGGCGATCGGCACTCCGGACGGCGAGGTCGTCGCCAATCTCTGCCCGATTCAGCAGCAGTACCCCGACTATCAGCGGCTGGACCCGACCCCGCTCGACCTGATGGCCTTCGAGGTCGATGCCGCTCACCACGACCTGGCGGCCATGGCTGAGGGGTGGTACTCCACGACCGTCGCCGGCGCCGTGGTCCAAACGAAGGATCCCCGCCCCTCGTGAGGGGCGGGGATCCTGTCACCGACCAGTCCAGGCCGGCTAACTGAGCGGTATCAGCTCCGCGGGCTACCCCGGCGCCGGCGCGAGGCGGCCAGACCCACCAGGCCAGTGGCCAGCAGCGTCATGGTCGCGGGCTCCGGCACAGTTTCCTGCGGCGTCCCCGGGACATCGCCCTCAAGGCACTTACTGAAGCGGTCGTCGCCGCAAACGAAGCGGTCCGAGGTCCACGCGCCAGAAGCCAACTGATAGGCGTCCCGGACGTGGCCGCCGACCATCACCGGACCAGTCGGCTTGGCGAGGTCGCCGGCCAGCATGAAGGTGAACACGGCAGCGCCGCCAGAGCTGAAGTCGCCACCCCAGACCGTGCTGAACTTCTTGTTGGCGGAGCCACCGCAGGTGGCCGGAACGGTGGTCGCGTCACAAATTCCGCCGCCGTCAGACTTCCATCCCCAGCCGGCCATCGCGCCCAGCGGCGGAGCAGCATAGCCCCAGTTGCTGGCGACGCTGCCGTCGGGCTGCTCGAGGGTGAAGTCGGTCGGGCTGGGGGCCGCGAGGCCATCGATGGCGATGGCATCGACGATCGACCGGGTGTTGCCGATTTCCTGATCGCGATTCCAGAACAGGAACTCGGCCGACCCGTCGGCCTCATAGGTCAACTGAGCGGAAAAGCACATGGGGCCGTTGCCGGCGTCCATGCAGGCGGGTGAGGAACCACCCCAGGTCAGCACCCACTGGGACGATGCCGGAGCCGCCGCCACGGCCAACAGACAGATGGTACCGATTGCGACACGACGCATAGGATCACTCAAGAAGAAGGTGACAACCCAACCCCACGCCCCCGGTATCGCATTTCCTGTGCCCATCGGAACCGGCCCCAAAGGGCGGTAATGGCGCCGAATCCACAGTAAAAAAGTTGCGCCGACACAGCGAAATGTGGTGTCAGCGCAACAGATCATGTCACAGGGAGGCCCGGGCCGGGTGGGGCGTCCGGTCCCCAAAGCGGGGCCGGCCGCCTCGACCGGGAGAGCGACTTACCAGTTGCCGGTGGCCCACCAGAGGCCGCGGTTATAGAGGAACAGCGCGACCAAGGCGACAGTGATGAGAAAGGCGATCACCAGCGAGAAGGAGAAGACCCAGCTCAGCAGCTTCATGTCGGACTTGAGATGCATGTAAAACATCGCCACGAACCAGAACTTGAAGGCCGAGAGCAGCAGCAGCAGCTCGACGAAGTAGGGCTGCAGCGAGCTGCCGAGGCTGGCCATCGAGGTCAGCGACTCGCCGTAGCACACCTCGAACAGCAGCACTTCCAGCGCGGTGAGCACGAACAGCACCACCGCGATCTTGACGTAGGTCCCGCCACCGACATGCGGGGACTCAGAGGCATGGGCATGGGCCATGGGTCAGCTCCTCAGCGACATCAGGTAGACGACGGGGAAGATGATGATCCACACCACGTCGACGAAGTGCCAGTATAGCGCCGCGATTTCGAGATTCAGCGCCTTGCCCTGCGGCAGGTTGCCCTTGATGGCATCCTTGAGCAGAGTTGCCAACCAGAGCGTTCCCATCGTCACGTGAGCGCCGTGGAAGCCGGTCAGGGTGTAGAACGAGGCCGAGAACAGGTTGGTCGAGTACCCCAGGCCTTCATGGTAGAAGTGGCTGAACTCGTAGACCTGCATTCCGGCGAAGAACATGCCGCAGAGGACAGTCAGCGACAGCCAGGTCAGCAGTTTCTTGCGGTCGCCGGACTGGGCGCCATTGAGCGCCATGACCACGAAGAACGAGGAGAACAGCAGCACGGCCGTGCCCGCCGTCACCAGGGGAACTTCGAAAATGTCGCCGGGCAGCGGGCCGGTCACGCTCTGACCGCGGTAGATCAGATAGGTCGAGATCAGCGTCGCGAAGAACATGCACTCGGAGCCGATGAAGACCCAGATCGCCAGCTTGCGATTTTCGATCGGCAGCGAGGTATGATGCGCCGCGGCGTCGTGCGCGTCGTGCCCGTGAAGCGTCGCAGTGGTGCTCATGCGTGGCGCGTCCTCAGTGGTGCGTGGCGTTGGCATCGACGGGCTGGTAGGCCCACTTGAAGATGCCGACGAGGAGAATCACAAAGCCGATCAGGGTCACCGGCGTGAACGGGAAGGCCCACGGATGGGGAGTCATGAAGCCGACCATGAACATCAGGATCCCGAAGGCCACGATAAACGGCCACCACGACGGTCCGGGCATATGAATGCCGCGGCCATCGCCGGCCACCGGTTCGGGCAGGGTCCGCACCCCGGCGGCGCGCTTGAGCTCCCAGAGCTGATCCTTCGCGGTGACCACCGGCTCTTCGGTGAAGTTCCACTCCGGCGGCGGCGAGGGGATGGTCCACTCCAAGGTGGCACCGCCCCACGGATCGGCCGGGGCATTGGCCGGCCCGCGCCAGGTCTTGATGATGTTCACGATGAAGACCAGGAATGAGAAGCCGAGCAGCGCCGCCCCAACCGTGGCCATCATGTTGAAGGTGTCGAAGCCCAGCCCGCCGGGATAGGTGTAGATCCGGCGCGGCATGCCGAGCAGGCCGGCGAAGTGCATCGGGAAGAAGGTCAGATTGAAGCCGATCAGCATCAGCCAGAAATGCAGCTTGCCGAGCCGCTCATCGAGCATCCGCCCGAACATCTTGGGCCACCAGAAGTAGGCGCCGGCGACGATGGCGTAGATCGAGCCACCGAAGATCACGTAGTGGAAGTGCGCCACCACGAAGTAGGAGTCGGTCTGCTGCAGGTCGGCCGGGGCCACGGCGTGCATGACGCCCGAGAGGCCGCCCATGATGAACATCGCGATGAAGCCGAGCGCGAAGTACATCGGGGTCCGCAGTTGGAGCGAGCCGCCCCACAGGGTGCCGATCCAGTTGAAGATCTTCACGCCGGTCGGGATGGCGATCAGCATGGTGGCCATCGAGAAGAACGAGTCGGCCAGCGGCCCCATCCCGGTCGAGAACATGTGGTGCGACCACACCCCGAAGCCGAGGAAGGCGATGAAGCCGAGCGAGAAGACCATGGCCGAGTAGCCGAACAGCGGCTTACGGCTGAACACCGGCAGGATCTCGGAAATGATGCCGAAGGCCGGCAGCACCAGGATGTACACCTCGGGGTGACCGAAGATCCAGAACAGATGCTGCCACAGCATCGGGTCGCCACCGGCCGCCGGCACAAAGAAGCCGGTGCCGTAGATCCGGTCGACCATCAGCAGGATGAGCGCGACGGTGATCACCGGGAACGACAGCAGGATCAGCACCTGGGTGAAGAAGGTCGACCAGGCGAACATCGGCATCCGCATCAGCGTCATGCCGCGGGCGCGCATATTCAGGATGGTGGTGAAGAAATTCACGCCGGCGGCCAGCGAGGCGATGCCCAGGATCTGCAGGCCGATCACCCAGAAGTCCATGTTGAGACCGGGGGCGTACTGCGTCCCGCTCAGCGGCGCATAGCCGAACCAGCCGCCGTTCGGCGCGCCCCAGATAAACGAGGCGTTGAGGAACAGGCCGCCGAAGACGAAGACCCAGAGCGACATCGCATTCAGTCGCGGGAAGGCCACGTCCCGGGCACCGATGTGGAGCGGGATGAGGAAGTTGAAGAACATCGCGCTGAGCGGCATGACGGCGAGGAAGATCATCGTCGTGCCGTGCATCGTGAAGAGCTGATTGTAGAACTCGGGCGAGACCAGATCCTTGTTCGGCCCCGACAACTGGAGCCGGATCAGCATCGCTTCCAGGCCGCCGATCAGGAAGAACAGAAACGCCGCGCCGCCGTACATAATGCCGATCTTCTTGTGATCGACAGTCGTCAGCCAGTCCAGCACCGCGCTGCGCGTCTTCGGCGAAGCATAAGCGGTATCCACTGCTGTGGTTGCCATATCTGCGACTCTCTCCTGGCCTACTGCCTGGTGCGGAGGTAGGCGACGATCGCCGCGACCTCCTCGTCGGTGACCTGATACTTGCCCGCCATCGCCACACCGTGCTTGATCGCGCCGGGATCCTTGATCCAGGCCGCGAGGTTCTCATCAGTGTTGAGCAACCAGCCTGCCGCGATCATGTGCCGCGTGCCGATGCCGCCCAGATTGGGCCCCTGCAGGGCCGTCATGGCGCCGGCCGAGCCCATCGCGTGACAGCCGACGCACCCCTTGGTCAGCGTCAACTGCCGTCCGGCGGCGACCTGGGGGTCGAGCGCCGCGACCGGCGTCAACTCACCCTCCGCCGCGCCGGCGCTGTCGGGAGTGGCCGCCGGCAACGGCCGCATCGCGAACGCGGCCGAATCCGCCTGGCGCCGAACGACCCAGTCGCCGAAGGTCTCCGGCGAGGTGACCATGACATAGAAGTCCATCCGCGCATGCTGCAAGCCGCAGAACTCGGCGCAGGCCCCCGGGAAGGCTCCGGTGTCGGAGGCGGTGAACCACAGCCGGGTCTCGCGATTCGGGAACACGTCGCGCTTGCCGGCAAACTGCGGGATCCAGAACGAGTGCAGCACGTCGACGGTCTTCATCCGCAGGTCGACGGTCCGCCCCAGCGGCACGTGCAGCTCGTTGGCGGTGACGATCCCCAGGTCGGGGTAGCGGAACTCCCACCACCACTGATGCCCGAGCACCTCCACCTTGAGCGGCGGCTGGCCATCCGGGCTCGCTTCGGGAATCCGAGCGGTTTCGAAGATCGTCTTGACGGTCGGCACCGCCACGATCGCCAGCACCGCCGCGGGAATCACGGTCCAGATGATCTCGATCACCGTGTTGCCGTGGATCTGCTTCGGTTCGGCGTCGTCAGGCTTGCCCCGGAAGCGGAAGATGGCGTACAGCAGCGCCCCCTCCACCCCGACGAAGATGATGGTGGCCCACCAGACCGTGGTCCGAAAGACGTTGTCGACCAGAACCGCAAAGTCCCCCTTCGGGTGCAGCGTCGACTGAGGGTACGACTCCCCCGCACAGGCGGCGAGCACCACCAGGGTGAGGGCGAGCAGCAGGCCGCGGGAGAACCGCCGCGACGCGGTCGAAGTGCGCATCAATGGTCCTGGGACGAGGTTCCGACGATTGTGAACAGTTTCACTTGTACACATGGGTACAGATATAGTAGGGCGCCACGCGGGAATCAAGCGATTTCGTCACCGCCCCCACGCCTCGAGCGGCAGGTCGTACGGCACCGGGTTCGCCACCTCGAAACTGAAGTGCCACCACTCGTTCTCGTAGTTGACGAATCCCTCGGCCGCCATGGCGTCGACCAGGAACTGCCGCCGCTCGGCCACTGCGCCGCTCGCGTTCGCGGTGTGGGCGGTGGCGAGGAAAGTGTCCCACGGCGTGCCCATGTCCCACTCCCGACCGGTGGCCAGGTCGATCACGGTGAGGTCAACAGCCACACCCTGATTGTGACGTGAGCGACGGGCGATGTAGCCGGCGTCGAGCAGGTCCACCCGCCCCACCCGTTCACACCACGCGACCATCGCCAACGTGGCACGCACCGGGCGGTAGCCGTCGAACACCTTAAGACCCAGTCCCTGGCGACCCAGCGTCTCGGCAACGCGGGCCAGCGCCGCCGCCGCCTCGCGCCGGAGCAGCGCCACCGGGCGGCCGTAGCCCGGGAGCGGAGCGCCGGTGAAGTTGGCAGTGGTGGCGTAGCCCACCTGTTGTCGAATGGCCGGGGCCAGCTCGGCCAGCGCGGTGCGTGCCATGCTGTCGGAGGCCACCGGCTGTGCGGCGGTGTTGGCCTGGGAGGCAGCCGGGATGGACCCGGCGCAGCCGGCGAGGAGCGGGAGGAGCAGCGTGAGATATCGGGGCATAAGGAGAATCTATCGGTGTTCACGGCCCCGGCCACTGCCGCCGCTTCGGTCCCCCGCCCGGCTGGTCCGGGGCCGCCGGTCGGGGTAGCTTTGTCTCATCCGAGCGGTCCACCCGGCAGCGTGCCGGGTGGACCGTCCGATTCTTTTGCCCTTGTCGAGGTGAGACGCGATGATCCAGGAAATGCGGGAGAAGCTGGGAAAGGAAATTGCCGAGCTGACCCATGAGCTGGCCGTCACGCTGCCGCAGGCCATCGCCACAGCGGTCGAGATGGGCGACCTGCGCGAGAACTCGGAGTACAAGGCCGCCCTGGAGCGGCAGCAGTTCGTCCAGGCCCGGCTGGGCCAGCTCCACCAGCGGCTCAACCAGCTCACCCAGCTTGCCAACACCGAGGCGCCCTCGGACCGGGTCGGGCTCGGGTCATGGGTAGCTGTCGAAGACGTGACCACCGGCGACCGGGAGGAGTACACCCTGGTGCTGGCCGAAATGATGGATATCGACGCCGGCCACATCTCGCTGGCCTCGCCGCTGGGACGCGCCCTCAAGGACGGCCGGGTCGGCGACGAGGTCACCCTGCAACTGCCGACCATGCGGCGGACGCTCCGGATCGTTGATTTGCAGACCATCCACGGCGAGACCGTGGCGGAGTGACTGAGGCGAGGGGCGGCTGCGGCTGCGGCCGCCCTCGCCTTCCGGCAAGCAGCTGACTGTTAATCAGCGGGTCGGGGTCACTTCGATCAGGGTGATGTCAAACACCAGCACCGCATCGGGTGGGACAGCCCCGCTCCCCGCGGCACCATAGCCCAGATTGCTGGGCACCACCACCTGACGGCGTCCGCCGACCCGCATCCCGCGGACGCCGTCCTCCCAGCCATCGATCACCTTGCCGGCGCCGGCCACGAAGCGAAACGGCTTGCTCCGGGTTGCGGAAAAGATCGTCCCGTCAGCCAGCATGCCGACGTAGTGCATCGCCAGCTCATGCCCGACGGCCACGCTGTCCCCGGTGCCGAGCTGCACGTCGTGGATCCAGACCCCGCGGCCGACGCTGCGAAGCGAATCGATCGGAATACCCAGCGCCGGCGAGAGGTTGAGCAACCGAACCGGCGAGCTGATCCTGAGCCGCGGCGTCAGGGTCTGACCCGCCAGCGGCGCCGCTGTGAGAACCACCGCGAGCGCCAGCGGCACACCAGCAGCGAACCGGATCAGATCAACTGCCCCTGGGCCTCGAGCGCGGCCTCGTACGCCGCCACCTCATCCGGGGTGTAACAGGCGAAGACCACCTCTTCGAGATAGGCACCAGCTTCGAGTGCCTCGCGGGTCGTGCTCACCGCGATCCCGGCGGCTTCGCTGACCGGATACCCGGAAATCCCGGCCGAGATCGCCGGCAGCGCCACACTCTCCGAACGGTGATTGTGGGCCAGCCGCAGCGCCTCGCGATAGGCCGAGCGCAGCAGGTCGGCCTCGCCCGCCGTGCCGCCCTGCCAGATCGGGCCGACAGCATGAACGACAAATCGGGAGGGGAGCGCATAGGCCGGTGTGATCACCGCCTTCCCCACGGCGCAGTGGCCGATTCGCGCACAGGCTTCGGCCAGCTCCGGGCCGGCGGCCTCGTGAATCGCCCCGCTCACGCCCGCCGTCGGCGCCAGATCGGCCGCGGCAGCGTTTACAATCGCATCGACCGGCAAGGTCGTGATATCGACCAGCTTGACAGTCATCGTCATCTGAAAATCCTCCTGCGATACTCTCTCCGGATGGAGTGCACCGAAAACATGTGATCGACGGCGCAACGCGTGCGTCGCCGTCTGGAACGAGAGCGCCCTCAGGCGGGCACCCGACTATGTCACAAGGGTACTTCCAAAAGCACATTCGCGCGAGGTGCTACCCCAACCCCGCCACGGCGCGCTGAAAGGCGGCATCCAGACCGGCCGGGCCCGACTGATGCAACCCGAGGTCGCGAATCAGTCCGTCTTTGAGCCGGTAGATCCAGCCGTGAACTGTGATCGCCTGGCCCCGCCGCCAGGCATCCTGCAGCATGGTGGTACGGCACACGGCCACGGCCTGGGCGAGCACGTTCAGTTCGGCCAGCCGTTCGAGCCGGGCAGCATCGTCGGGCAGGGCGTCGAGCAACGGCTGATGGCGGCTGGCCACGTCCTGGATGTGGCGCAACCAGTTGTCGATCAGCCCCAGCGGCTGCCCCGCCGCGGCCGCCGCGATGCCGCCACAGCCGTAGTGACCCACGACCAGGACATGCTCGACCTTGAGGACATCGACGGCGTACTGAATGACCGAGAGGCAGTTGAGATCGGTATGCACCACGACGTTGGCCACGTTGCGGTGCACGAAGATCTCGCCCGGGTGCACATTGACGATCTGGTTGGCCGGCACCCGGCTGTCCGAGCAGCCGATCCACAGGAAGCGCGGCGACTGCTGGTTGACCAGCCGCCCGAAAAACTCCGGATCGGCGGCCAACTGGTCCTGGGCCCACTGACGGTTGCCATCCAGCATGGCCCGCGGATCCGTCACCTGACTGAGTTCACCCGCCACCCTGCCTCCTCTGAATTCGTTGCAGCAGGCGCTGGGTCGCCCGAATTCCCTCGAATTCAGACAGGCTGTCGCCCTCGTATTCGATCCCGACCCACTGGTGGTATCCAGCGGTGGTCACGATCGTCATCATTCGATCAAAATCGATCTGGTCCTCGGTCCCATCCGCCCCGAAGCCGTAGCTCTTGGCACTGACCGCGCGGGCCAGCGGCATCATCGCCTCAACCGCCTGGTAGGGGTCGACCCGATCGGTGCCGCTGCGGGGGAAGTTACCGAAGTCCGGTAAGGTACCCAGCAGCGGGTGATCGGCGCGCCGAAGCGTGGCCATCAACCACGATGGCTGACTCGAGAGACCGCCGTGATTTTCTACCAGCACATGGAGCTGGTACGGCTCCGCCGCCTGCGCCAGTTGATGCAGGCCATCGGCCACCAGGCGCGACTGCTCGGCCGGCGCGCCCTGCCCCTCGGCATTGACCCGAATGGCATGGCAGCCGAGCACGGCCGCCGCCCGCAACCATTTGACATGATTCGTCACGGCCTGACGCCGTTGCACCGGATCAGGATCGCCGAGTGCGCCCTCGAGGTCGCACATGATCAGCACGTTGGTGACACCTTCCCCCCGCGCACGCAGGTTCAGTTCACGGAGATAGGTCTGATCATCGCCGTGGCCGTACATGAAGGTGTTGACGTACTCGACAGCGTCGATGCCGAAGTCCCGCCGGGCGATCACCGGGAAGTTGATCGGATGCGCCGGCCCGCGCAGCACCCGATCGGGATCGCTGCGCAGCAGCGCGACCCGATCCTCCCCTGGCGACAAGGTGCCGAAGAAGGTGCGATGGAGCGACCACTGCGCCAGTGAGATCCTGAACGGCTCAACGCCCATGCCGGCGACAACCGCCCGGCCGCTCCGAACCGGCAGCATCGCGCCGGCCGTCATCGCAGCACCCAGTTCCAGAAAGTCGCGTCGGTTCATCACTCGCTCCTGTTCTGCGACGCATCGATCCGACGCATCCGGGTAAAGGGATAGCCGTTGCACCCGGTCCGCGGTGTGGCACGGTCACTCACACTCGCCGACTCGGCGGCCGCGCGTGTCGGCGCATCCCAGGCCGCAATGCAAAAGCCCCAACTCCAGCCCGCGCTGTCGGCCAGGCCGGTCCAATCGATCCGAGTCCAGAGTCCGCCGTCGTGCGGGTTGGTCGAATCGTTGACGGCAAGCAGGTATTCCGCATCGGCGTGCCATTCCCTGATTCGATAGCGGCTCGCTGCCCCGTGACGCCACAGGGTATCGTCGATCAGATGCGGTGTGTCGTAGTCATCGACGAACTGCCCCACCAGCAGCGCGGGTGGGGCATCCGGAGCATCATCAGGGGTCGGCGTCTCGGCGACGCAGCCCAGCGAGCCCACCAGGGCCACGACCGGGAGTAAACTTGACCACCCCGCCGTCATCGACCACCAGCCATGGGACACGATCATGAGCAGAGAATACGGCGCCGGCCGTCCGGAGGGCAACTGGCGACGGCGCGAGGTGGTGCGCGCATTGAGCGCTGTGGTCGTCCTGCCCCGATGGTCACCTCGATATACCGGACCCGACCGCCCCGCCCTGCCGCGGCCCAGCGCCGCACAACTGCTCTGGCAGCGCGATGAACGCGCTCTGTTTGTCCACTTTGGCGTCAACACCTTCAGCGACCGGGAATGGGGCGATGGCCGGGAGTCGCCAGCCAGCTTTGCGCCCAGCGCCCTCGATGCGCGTCAGTGGGCGCGGGTGGCGCGACGCGCCGGCTTCCGCGCCATGATCCTCACCGCCAAGCACCACGACGGTTTCTGCCTCTGGCCCACCGCCACCACCAGTCACTCGGTCGCCGCATCGCAGTTTCGGGGCGGAGCGGGCGATGTTGTGGCCGAGTTTACCGCCGCCTGCCGCGCCGAAGGTCTGCGCGCCGGACTCTACCTCTCCCCCTGGGATCGCCATGCCGAGAGCTACGGCAGTGGCGCCAGCTATGACGAGTTCTACCTGGCGCAGCTCACCGAGTTGCTGACCCGGTACGGGCCGATTCACGAGATGTGGTTCGACGGCGCCAACGGCGAGGGCCCCAACGGACGCCACCAGCGCTACGACTGGCCCCGCTACTGGGCCACGGTCAGACGGCTGCAACCCGACGCCGTGATCTTTTCCGATGCCGGCCCCGACATCAGATGGATCGGCAATGAACGCGGCAGCGCCGGCGAAACCAATTGGTCGATGGTCGACCCCGCCGTCGTGCCGGTCCCCGGCATGAGCGGCGATGCCGTCATGGAGCAACTTCAACACGGCGATCGTGACGGCACGGTGTGGCGGCCCGGCGAGACCGATGTGTCGATCCGGCCCGGCTGGTTCTGGCACCCGGCCGAGGACAACGCGGTGCGCGGCATCGACGATCTCATGGCACTGTACTTCAGCTCAGTGGGACGCAACAGCAAGCTGTTGCTCAATGTTCCCCCCACCACCGCCGGCCTGTTCCATCGCCACGATGTCGCGCGACTCGACGGTCTGGAACGGCTGCGGCGGGAGATGTTCGCCGAGCCGCTGCCCGGAACGACGACTGCGGTGGGTGATGTCACCGTGGTGCGCGACCTGCCGGTGCGCCGGGCCATCGGCGTCATCGATCTGGCCGAAGACATCGCCGCCGGTCAGCGCGTCGCCGCCTATCGGATCGATGTGGCGACCGCCACCGGTTGGCGTGAGCTGCTTCGGGGCACCACCATCGGCTACCGTCGGCTGCACCGTGTGGACCCGCTGACCACCCGCGCGATCCGGCTGCGGGTGCTCGACCGGATCGGTCCACCGGCTCCGATCTCTCTGCGGCTCTACCCCGCCTGAGCGGCTCAGCTCGTCGCGTCGTCACCGCCGACGGCGAGGGTGCGACAGGCCTCACGCGCGGCGTCGAGCTGGTGATCGGGCACCCACACCGAGGGATAGGGCGAGGTGGGGATGGCAATCAGATCGCCCTGCACCACCGCCTCGAAACCGAGGTTGACGAGTTCGCTGGCCACCAGATCGGCATCGATCCGATTGCGCGCCACATAGACCTGCTTCATCATCAGTTCCGCACCCGAATGGCCCGCCCCTGACCCGGCCCGCGTTCCCCCCGCTCATCAAGCGCCATTCCGCCAGCGACCACCACCGCCGTAATGCCGACCGGATACTGAAACGGGTCGGCAAACGTGGCAGTGTCGGC
>CBFGTB010000030.1:0-21033 GCA_965651715.1 uncultured Gemmatimonadales bacterium | reverse complement strand
CTCGGTTTCAAAACCACGATCTTCCTCGATCGCTTCGAGCCGGATATCCAGCAGACGTTGCCGGTCGGCGGGGTCGACCCGGGCCCAGAGCCGTCGCGCGTTGGCGAGCACCACCGCGGGCGCGACGCCCAGCAGGTCGTGGAGCTGGCCACCGACTTCGAGGATGCGCTCCGCCCCCTGATCCGAGATGGTGTGTTCGAGAATCACGCCGGGCAGGGCGTCGACCAACCTGCGCCAGTCAGTCAGGGCGCGCTGGCGGGACGTCGCGCCGGGTAGCTCGTCGCTGGCATCGGTCATCGCAGCAGCCCTCGAGACGGTACGGTGCAACAACTCCGAGGCCGGGATGTCATGGCGTCCCGATCAGTCGCGGTAACGGTTGCGCCCGGCATGTTTGGCGCGGTACAGATTTTCGTCGGCCAGCTTGAGCAGTGCTTCGGCGTCGGCGGCGCGGTCGTCGGGGAAGGTGGCGAGTCCCGCCGACGCCGTGACGCTCACCTCATCGGTCCCGTCGGAGAACCGATGGTTGGCAATCCGCCGCAGCACCCGATCGGCAAACAACCGCGCCCCGGTTCCTCCGGTCTCGGGCAGAACGATCACGAACTCCTCACCGCCGATCCGGGCGACGAAGTCCATGGTGCGCAGCTCGCGGCGCAGCAGCGCCGCCATCTGCTTGAGCACCCGGTCACCGACCTGATGGCCGCAGGAATCATTGATCCGCTTGAAATCGTCGATGTCGATCAGCGCGATGGTCACCACCTGATCGTAGCGGCGGGCGCGGTCGAGTTCTTCGCTGATCCGCTGATCGAAGACCCGTCGATTGGGAATCCCGGTGAGCGGATCGGTGTCGGCCAGGGCGCGAAGATCGCGGTCGCCGTCCTGGCGAAGGTCGTAGGCCTTCTCCAGCGCGGTGACGGCGGTCTCGATCACCTGCTCGGCGAAACGCAGATCGATCGGATTGAGAGGCGGGTCGTCGGCGGTGGTGCGCAGGAAGAACACGCCCGATGTCTCGCCGCGGAGAGCAAAGGGCATCGCGATGACGGAGCGGGTCCGATTGGGCTGCGCCTCGTTGCCCCAGGTCGCCCTGACGGTATGGTAGAGGGGGTGATGCTCGACATCGTCAACCATCACCGTCTTGCCGGTTGTCAGGGCTTCGATGATCTCGGGATACTTGTCCAGGTCGACCCGGAGATCGCGGATGGTCGGATTCTCATAGGCGGCCACCACGGTGCCCTCGCCCGGCATCTCCGCGGCGAGCACCACCGAGCAGCGCGCGATGCGCAGGCCCTGGGCGACCCGCCGCACCAGGATCTGATAGATCTGGTCGGGATCGAGAGCGGCGGTGACCTCCTGCAGGATGGCCACCAGTTGGGAGCGCGAACGCGCCTCGGCACGGGCCCGGTTCAATTCGCGCCCCACCCGCAGATGGGCCTTCATCCGAGCCAACAGCTCACGGACCCGGTAGGGTCGCAGGATCACATCGGAGCCGGTCAGGCCGAATGGTTCGACTGTCGCCAACGGGAAATCGGCGTCGGCCAGCATCAGAAGCGGGGTATCGCGAGGTTCGCCCCGTTCCTGCAAGGTGGTCAGACGGGCGAGATGGCCCGGATCGCCGTTGCCGAGATCGAGCACCAGCAGATCGTAGGCCGCCTGCTCGAGGCGCTCGGCAAACTGGGGGGCGCCCATTGATGTCACCACCTCATAGCCGTTCTCCTTCAGCACCCAACTGAGGGTGCGCGAGAGCGCGGTGTCTTCGGTGGCCAGCAATAGCCGCGGGTTGAGCGACATTATTCCACCAGTCGAGCGAATCGCGAAGGATCGACATTCCCGCCTGAGACCAGCAGCGCTGTCGATCCGGTGAGGGTCAGTTTGCCGGTGACCAGGGCCGCCGCCGGGGCGGCTCCTGAGGGTTCGGCCCGGATTCCCTGGTCGGCCAGCCAACGCAGGCCGGCGCGCAGATCCGAATCGGACACCCCGATCACCTCGGATAGTGTCGGCGCGATCAGGGGCCAGGTGATCCGGCCCACGGCGCGCGTCAGCATTCCATCTGCGAGGCTCGTGCCAGCGTCGATATCGACCGGCCGCCCCGCGCGACGCGCCGCCGAAAGCTTCGGGACATTTTCGGGTTCAATCGCGACCACCCTGATGGCGCGGTCGCTCTGGCGCACTGCCAGACAGGTGCCGGCCAGAAGACCGCCGCCGCCGCAGGGGACCACCAGCGTCTCGACCTCGGGCCACTCGGCCAGGATTTCCATGGCACAGGTGGCCTGGCCGGCGATCACGTCGGGGTGATCGTAGGGCGGGATCATCACCAGGCCCTCGCGTTCGGCCAGAGCCTCGGCGTGCGCCTGCTGCTCGGGGCCGCGAGTGGCGCCGATCAGGACGACTCGGCCGCCCACCGAGCTGACATTGTCCTGCTTGATCCGGGGGGTGTTTTCGGGCATCACCACCACGGCGGGAACTCCCCAGCGCGCGGCGGACCACGCGATGGCGTAGCCGTGATTGCCGCTCGACGAGGTCACGATCCCGCGCGCCCGGTCTGCGGGATCGAGCCGGCTGATGGCGGTCCAGGCCCCACGAATCTTGAATGCGGCGATCGGCTGCAGATACTCGGCCTTGAGGCGAACCGGATGCGAAAACCCCGCCATCGGGAGTAGCGGGGTCGGGGGCGCCACCTCCGCGAGGCTCTGCTGAGCCGCGCGGAGTGACGCGATATCGGGCATGGTCATCGGGAGAATCCCCGTGGAGTGTCAGGCGTCGTCGGTCTCGAGTGGTTCGATGGGATCGAGTTGTTCGCCGTCGGTCTCGTCGTCTTCCTTCTGAATGCGCGCGACATCGATGATCCGGTCGCCGGCTTCCAGGTTCATCAGCTTGACGCCCTGGGTGTTGCGACCGCTGACGCGGATGCCCTGCACCGGAACCCTGATGATGATGCCCCCCTTGGTGATCATCATCAGTTCCTCCTCCGGCAGCACATCCTTGAGGGCGACCAACTCGCCGGTCTTGGTCGTGCGCTGCATGGTGATGATGCCCTTGCCGCCGCGCTTCTGGACCCGATAGTCGGCAATGGGGGAGCGCTTGCCGATGCCCTTTTCGCTGACGGCGAGCAGCTCCGCCCGTTCGCGGACCACCACCATCCCGATGACATAGTCGCCGTCGCCGAGGTCGATGCCCTTGACCCCGCTGGTGGCGCGGCCCATCTCGCGGACATCGCTCTCATGAAAGCGGATGCTCATCCCATGGCGGGTTGCGAGCACGATGTCGTCGTTGCCGTGGGTTTTGTGGACGGCGATCAGTTCATCGTCGGCGTCGATATTGATGGCATTGATCCCGACGCTGCGGACATTGCCGTAGGCCGACAGGGTGGTCTTCTTCACCGTGCCGTTGCGGGTGGCGAAGATCAGCGACTCGGCATCGGTGAAGGTGCGCGCCGTCACCAGGGCGCTGACCCGTTCGCCCTCGCGGATGTTGATGCAGTTGATCACCGGCTTCCCGCGTGCGGCGCGACCGCCCTGGGGAATCTCGTGCACCTTGAGCCAGTAGAGGGTGCCGCGGTCGGAGAAGAACAGGATGTAGTCATGGGTCGAGGCGATGAAGAGATGCTCGACCCAATCGGCTTCCTTGGTGTCCATCCCGGTCAGACCGCGCCCGCCGCGGCGTTGCCGCCGGTAGGTCGTGATCGGAATCCGCTTGATGTAGCCGGTGTGCGAAATGGTGATCACCATGTCTTCGTCGGCGATCAGATCCTCGACCGAGAACTCACCCTGGTCCCGCAGAATCTCGGTGCGACGCTCATCGCCGTAGGTGGCGGCCAGTTCCTCGACTTCGGCCACCAGAATGGCGGTGCGCTTGTCGCGCGAGGCGAGGATCGCCTCCAGCTCGGCAATGGTGGCCCGGACTTCGGCCAGCTCGGCTTCGAGCTTGTCGATCTCGAGGCCGGTGAGCTTAGCCAGACGCATGTTGAGAATGGCGTCGGCCTGGGCCTCGCTCAGTTCAAACGCTTCCCGCAGGCGCCGGTCCGCTTCGGGCGTGTCGGCGGAGGACCTGATGATGGCGATCACCTCGTCGATATTGTCGACGGCGATCTTGAGTCCTTCGAGGATATGTTCGCGCTTGCGGGCCTCGTCGAGGTCGAACTGCGACCGTCTGACGATGATCTCATGCCGGTGCGCGATGAAATGCCCCAGCATCTCCTTGAGGGACATGACCCGCGGAGCGCCATCGACCAGCGCGAGGTTGATGATCCCGAAGGTGCTCTGCATCGGGGTGTGCTTGTACAGCGCATTGAGCACCACCTGGCCGATCGCATCGCGCTTCAGCTCAATCACCAGGCGCATGCCGTCACGATCGGACTCGTCACGGACGCCGCTGATGCCTTCGATCTTCTTGTCGTTGGCGAGTTGCGCGATGGTCTGGTGCAGATTCGCCTTGTTGACCTGGTAGGGCAGCTCGGTGATGATCAGCGCATTGCGCCCGGTGCGCTCGTTTTCCTCGATCACCGCCCGGGCGCGCATGATCACCTTGCCGCGACCGGTCTCGTAGGCTTCGCGAATGCCCTGTTCGCCGTAGATATACCCGCCGGTGGGGAAGTCGGGGCCCTTGATGTGGCGCTGCAGCTCGGCGATGGTGGCGTCGGGATTGTGGGCCAACACGCCGATCGCGGCGGCGACCTCGCGCAGGTTGTGGGGCGGAATGTTGGTCGCCATGCCCACCGCGATGCCACTCGAGCCATTGACCAGCAGGCTGGGCAGGCGGGTGGGAAGGACCGTCGGTTCCTCCCGCTGATCGTCGAAGTTGGGCTGATAGGCGACGGTGTTCTTGTCGATGTCCGCCAGCATCTCGAGCGCGATCCGGGTCAACCGGGCCTCGGTGTAGCGGTAGGCGGCCGCCGGGTCGCCGTCGACCGAGCCGAAGTTGCCTTGACCGTCGACCAGCGGGTAGCGCAGCGAGAAGTCCTGCACCATCCGCACCAGGGCATCGTACACTGAGCTGTCGCCGTGCGGGTGATACTTGCCCAGTACGTCGCCGACCACCGTGGCTGACTTCTTGAAGGCGCGGTTGGGCAGCAGACCGAGTTCGTTCATCGCGTACAGGATCCGGCGATGCACCGGCTTGAGGCCGTCGCGCACGTCGGGGAGAGCGCGCGAGACGATGACGCTCATCGAGTAGTTGATGAAGGACTGCTGCAGCTCCTCCTCAATCAGGCGGGGGACAATCCGTTCGCGGGCATTGGGCGCGGTCATCGGGATCCGGGATTCGAGACAGAACGGCCGTCCGACGACGGCATGACGTCAACCCCGAAATATAGCCGTTTGGTGCCGCTTTTTTCACCCGTCAGCGGGAGGGGAGTCGCCGCTTGGAGCGGTCCTGCCGCGCCGGAATCGGCTGCCGATCCGGGCCCGCAGCCGCCCGAATCGTCCGGGGCCATCCGCCCGCCCCACCCGGCGTCGGCGGTGCCACCGCCAGCCGCTCAGCAGCAGCGGCGGCATCAGCCACAGCGCCGCGATGGTGCCCGCCACCACGCCCCCCGCCGTGGCCAGGGCGATGGCACCAAACAGCGTGTCGGCGCTGCTGCCCCAGGCCATCGGGACCAGCGACGCGACGGTGGTCAGTGTCACCAGCACGATCATCGGCGCCCGGTCGCGCGCGGCGCGAACGACGTCGGCACCACTGGCTCGGCCGCCGTGGCGGCGTTTGGCGATCAACACCGCGTCGATCAACAGGATCGATTGATTCACGGCCAGTCCGACCACCAGAATCACGCCCACCGCCGCCTCGCGGGTGAAGGCCGAGCCGGTGGCCCAGAACGCTCCCACAACACCGCCCAGCGCCATCGGCAGCGAGACGAAGACCATCGCGGCGGCCCACCATGAGTCGAATACCAGCGCTACGGCGAGCAGAACCAGCACCACGCCGATGCCGAAGACGAGATACAGTCCCTTACTCGACTCATCGGTTTGCCAGGTGTAGAGATCGTCGGTGACGGTGTAGCCGATCGGCGGTGCGATGGTGGCCATAAAGGCCTTGTGGGTGCGCTCCGCCAGTTTGGCCGGGCCGCGGAAGTCGTAACTCAGCACCCTGATGTATTCCTGATTCTCGCGTTCGATCTCCGCCAGCCCGGTGACCTCGCCCACCTCGGAGACATCGGCAATCCGCACCGGAGCGTTGTGGGGATTATTCACGATGGCGGCCTCGAGCTGACTGAGTTGCCGCTCGCGGACATTGATGGCTCGGACCGCAACCGGCAGATCCTCGTCGCCGATCTCGAGCGTGCCGGAGTTGTCGGCGCCGTTGACTTCCCGCGCCACCGAGCCGACAAAATCACTTGCCGATGCGCCGATGCGGCCCAGCGCACTGCGATTGGGCCGAATGGCAATACTTACCTGACTGCCGTTGCCCCACGAGGTGCTGGCGTTGATGTTGACGTCGCGGACCCGCGGAATCTGTTCCAGCCGGTGCTGCAAATCGAGCGCGACCCGACGTACCCCCTCGTAGGAGTATCCCATGATCTTGATCCGGCGACTGCCACCGCCCATGCCGCCTGATCCGTTGGAGTAGCCCATGCCCTCCGGCGGGGTGACATTGATGCTCTGGGTGCCGCCGACCAGCACGGCCCGTTGGGTCAGCTCGTCGGCGATGACGTACGGCATCTCGGTCATGCCGCCTTCGGCGGTGAACTCCACCACCAGTTGCCCCCCCAGACTGGAGCCGCTGGCCCGGACAATCGCCACGCCCCGTCGACCGACGGCGACGCTCTCGAGTTCGCTGATGAGGCGTTCCACCTGCTGGGGATCCGATCCCTTGGGGAAGGACACGCTGGCACTGACTGTCTCGCGTCGATCGCCCCACCAGCCTCCCCAGGCGTTGCGCGGCACTTTGGTGATGAATCCCCAGGTGAGCAGGGCGATGGCGGCGACTGTGACGAGAACTGTCAGGTAGCGCCAGCGCAGCAGGGCGCGGACCGACCAGTCGTAGGCGCGCGACAGCCGCCGCCACCGACCGGCGCGACCCGACCGCTGGGCGATGGCGGGAATCAGCACCAGAGCGGTACCGACCGACCAGAACAGCGCCAGCGCAAAGGCCGCAGCAAACGGGACGAATGCGGCGCGGGCATTGCCCTGCAGAAACAGGAATGGGAACAGCACCACCGCAGTGGTGAGAGTGGAGCCGAGCACCGCCGGCGCAATCGCGATCGCGGCGTCAGCGCGCTGATCGGGCGCCGACCCGGCGCGCTGCAATCGTTCGACCACCACCAGGCCGTTCTGGACCAGGATGCCGATACCCATCGACAGACCCGCGAGGGTGAGCAGGTTGGCCGGGATATGGAGCAGATACAGCCCCAGCGTGGTACCGGCGATGGCCACCATGGCCGAGCCGAGCACCAGCGTGGCGCCCCGGAATGAGCGCATGGTGAGCAGCAGTGTCAGGGCGACGGCTGCGAAGGCGATACCCCCGCGCAACAGCAGGTCGTTCAACTGCTTGACAAGATCCTCGCTGGTGTCGCTGGCGATCTCGAGTCGGACACCGGCGGGCAGCATGCCCTGCACGTCGTGCACCAGAGCACGGGCCCGCTTGGCGGTCTTGATGGCGTCGGCGCCGGCCTGCCGACTGAGCGACACGGTGACGGCGGTCAGACCGTTGAGCCGATAGAACGCGCCGTTGCGATCCTCTTCGGGGCGGATCGTGGCCAGTTCATCGAGCCGGAAGATCATCCCCTCAGGGCCGGTAATGGGCAGTGCGCCCAGATCCTCGATCGCATGCGGCACGTCGCGCAGGGTCACGCTGCGTTCGGTGGCGCCGCTCCGGTCGGTCCCCAGGGCCTCGACCATGCGGGCACTCTGGACCGCCTGGGTGAGTTGGGCCGGATTGATACCGAGCTGGCGGAGCCGGACGGCGTCGAAGGAAATCACCACCCCGTTGCGCGCCGCGCCGCGCAGCCAGGGATTGCCGGCCATACCGTCGAGGGTGGCGAAGCGCGGCACGACGATGTCCTGGGCAATCTTGGTGAGCGCGCCGGGGGTGTACGGGCCGGTCACGTTCAGCTCCATCAACGGCGATTCCTGCAACTCCTCGGGCACGTAGGGGCCGACCGAGATATTGCGCGCCCCGGTGGGAAGTTCGGGGCGCAGCGCCTCCATCCGCTCCAGAATCGCCAGGCGGGCCATGGTGACGTCGACATCGGGATCGAGTTCGACGGTGATCGATGACGACCCCTCCCGCGACCGCGACGAAATGCTCCGGACGCCGCGGACCGATTGCACTGCCGATTCGATCGGCGAGGTGAGATAGGTCTCCATCACCTCGGGCGATGAGCCGGGCCAGGCGGCGCTGACGCTGATGCGCGGGGTATCGACCTGGGTTTTCGTCGCCAGGGGGAGACGGGTGAACGCCACAGCACCGGCCACCAGCAGTCCTCCGGCCAGCGACCAGATGACGGCCGGGCGGCGGGTCCCCCAGCGAATCATGTCTCGGCCGCCTTCCGCTCCCGGCGGCGCTCGATCACGGCGTAGGCGGTGGGCAACAGAAAGAATGTCACAAGAATCGCCGACACCGATCCGCCGATGACACCGGCGGCCAGCGGGCGGTACAGTGCGCCGCCGCTGCCCCAGCCGAAGATCAGTGGCAGCACGCCGGTGATGGTGGTCAGGACGGTCATGGCGATGGCACGCAGCCGCTGCCGCCCGCCCAACATGACTGCCTCATCGATCGAATAGCCCTTCTCCCGGAAGCGCTGAATGGCATCGAGTTTGACCACGGCCTCGTTGTCCGCCATGCCGATCATCACCACCAGACCGATCAGTGACACCGCGTTGAACGACTGTCCGGTGAGCCAGAGCAGCACAATCCCGCCCGCGGCCGCCAACGGGACGGCGAGCATGACCAGGATCGGGGTGGTGAATGAGGCGAACTCGCCGGCCAGCACCAGGAACACCAGGGCCACAGCCAGGATGCCGACAAGCGTCAACTGCGAGGTGGTACGACGCTGCTCGTCGTCGGCGCCCGAGACCTGCCACTTGACCCCCGGCACCGAGAAATCGACTTCCGACATGGCGTCGTAGACCGCCGCGGCGGCATGCGAGGTGCCGCCGCTCTCCACCACGCCCTCGATCACCTCGACCGGGCGCTGATTGACGCGGACCACCTCGATCGGCGCGTGACGCTCGTGGACATCCACCAGTTGCTCGATCGGGATGCCATTGATCGGTGTCGCCAAGGCCGTGGCCAGATCCTCATTGGCTTCGCCGGCATAACGGACCCGAATCGGGGTCCGGCGATCGGTTTCGCGCAGTTCACTGGCCTGGACGCCCCCCAGCGATCCCTTGAGCGCGTTGATGACCACCTGCGGCGAAATGCCGCGCCGCGCCAACCGCTCGCGGCGCAGACTGATCTCCACAATCGGCTGGTCGCCGGCGAAGGCATCCCGCACGTCGGCCAGGTCAGGAATGGCCATCATGGCCTGCCGGACCTGCGCGGCGGCGGCGGCGCCGTCCTGATGACGGACCACCGAGACCTCGACCCGGACTGACCGACCCTCCCGACCGATCAGCGACCCGAACTCCGACTGCCCCGCCAGGTCGAGCGCCAGGGCGCCGCCGCTGACCAGATCGGGCAGGCCGGCCCGGAGCCGGTTGGCGAAGTCGCTGGCCGACATCCGGGCGGGGACCGGCAACACAAAGCTGGCGCTGGCGGGCGAGCCGGGTTCCGAACCGGCGAGCACTTCCTCATCGGTGGCAAACCCGATCCGGGCGTAAATGCCTTCGCTGCCCAGCTCGCGGGCGACGGCTTCCACCCGCTCGGCTTGCCGCACGGTTTCCTCGATGGCCGTCCCGGGACGGAGCCGCAGTTCGGCCACGGCGGTGCCTTCGTCGACCTGTGGCAGGACTTCCCGCGGCATCACCCGGGCAATGGCAATGGTGATGACAGTGGCGACGATCGCGATGCTGAAGATCGTCTTGGGATGGGCCAACGAATAGGCCATGCCCTGCTCATACCACTCAGCCACCCGATGACCAAAGCGATAGAGCGGCGCCAGGCGGCTCTCTGCGTGGACGGCGGAGAGTCCGTCGGGGTGGCGCTCCAGGGCCTTGGCGGCCGCCGCGTCGGCATGGCGCTGGCCCCAGGTGAGCATCACCGGCATCAGGGTGAGAGCCAGGATCAGCGAGCCGCCCACCGACACCACCACCGAGAGCGACAGGTCGCGGAACAGTGCCGCCGCCAGACCCTGCACAAACACGATCGGTCCAAACACCAGCAGGGTGGTCAGCGTTCCGGCGATCAGCGGTCCGCTCACCTCTTCGGTGGCCGTCTGCGCCGCCTCGAGCGGCGGCAGACCTTCCTCGCTCATCCGCCCCGACGCTTCGGCCACCACAATGGCATTGTCGACCAACAGGCCGACCGCCAAGGCCAGGCCACCCAGCGACATGATGTTGATGGTGACGTCGAACAGTTGCAACAAGGTGAGTCCGACCAGCACCGACAGCGGAATGATCAGGCCGATGGCCAGCGAAATGCGCCAATTGCGCAGGAACAACAGGATCAGCAGGATCGAGAGGATGCCGCCGACGATGATCTCCTGCGACAGATTGCTGAGCGCATCCTGAACGAATTGCGCCTGGGCCGCGACCAGCCGGATGGTGATGTCGGGGAACTCTTCGCGGAGTTGATCGAGTGTCTCCTGCAGGTCGCGGGTGACACTGACGGTATTGGCCCCGGCGTCCTTATACACCACCAGGCCGACCGCCTCCTTGCCGTCGAGCTGCACAATGGTGCGCGGGTCGGCACTGGCGGGCGTCACCGTGGCGATATCGCCCAGCTTGAGACCCCGCTCGGCCGGTCCGATCGGAATCTCCCGGATCTGGGCCGGATCACTCAGCTCGGCCAGCGTCCGCACCGAGAAGCGGAACTGGCCGCGCTTGATGGTGCCGCCGGTGGCCTGCGGATTGGCATTCTGGATCGCGGTGCTGATGTCGTCGGGGGTGATGTCCAGCGAACGGGCCATCACCGGATCGACATCGACCCGGATCTGATCTTCGGGATCGCCCACCACCGCCACACTGGCAATCCCCGCCAACTGCTCCAATCGTCGTTTGTGGACATCCTGGGCGCTGCGGGCCGTGGCGCGCAGGTCGCCGGGACCGGTCAGCGCCAGGACAGCAATCGGTCGCTCGCCCGGATCGGAGGTGAGCAGCGTCGGGCGCTCGGCGCCGTCGGGCAGACGGTTACGGGCATTGTCGAGGTTCTCGCGCACCGCGAGAACCGTCTTGGGCATGTCGGTGCCCCAGTTGAACCGCAGCGTGGTGGTCGCTTCGCCCGCTCGCGCCACCGAGCGGAGTTCCAGCAGGCCGGGTGTGTTGCCGACCGCCTCCTCGAGTGGCTCCGAGACGAAACGAGACACTTCCTCCGGAGCGGCACCGGGGTACATGGTCCGGATGGTGAGCACCGGCAGCCCGACGTCGGGAAGCAGTGACACCGGCATCCGCCCCAATGACACGCTGCCGAGCAACACCATGGCGATCGTGGCAGCGACCGTGGCAACCGGGCGACGCAGCGCCGATGAGACAAGGGACATCGTCGACGCCTACTGCTGTTCGTCGGACTTGGGAATGAGCCGCACCGGCGCCTGATGGGTCAACGTCAGATGGCCGCTGATCAGGACGGTGTCGCCCGGTGTGAGAGGAATGACGCCACTCACCGAGTCGGGCAGAATCTCGGTCTGACGCCCATTGCTGCGTCCCGGCTGGACATACACCCACTCGGCGATGCCGTTATGGACCACGAACACCAGCGGGCGTCCCTCGCGCTCCACCAGCGCCGGGGTGGGAACCATGACCCGGTTGGGCAGGCGATTCGCCTCAAGGCGTACCTCGACGTACATCCCCGGGCGCAGCGTGCCATCGCCGTGAATGCGTACGACCGCCGTCCCCGCCTTGCCGACCGAATCGACCAGCGGCAGCACCGCGGCGATGGTGCCGCGGATCGGCTTGTCGGGCATGGCGGCCACCATCACCTGGGCATCGCCCCCGCGGGTGAGCAACGGAATGTCGTGCTCGGTCACCCGGGCATCGACCCGCAAATGGGTCAGATCCACCACCTGGGCCACGTCGGTGCCGCTGGAAATCCGTTCGCCGACGGCCACCGGCACCTGCTCGATCACCCCGGCGAAGGGAGCGCGGATCTGGGCGCGCTCGAGGTTGAGCCGGGCCTCATCGAGATCGACTTCGGCGGTTTCCAACCCCGATGAGGCTCGGGCGTATGCGCGCCGTGCCTCGGTGGGTGCGCTGCCGCTGGCCACCGAATCGGGAATGATCTCGGCGCTGTAGCGCGCCTGGGCATTGCGGTGATTCGCTTCGGCGCGACGCAGCGCCAGCTCAAGCGGTTTGGTGTCGAGCCGGACCATCACCTCACCCTGCTCCACCCGGTCGCCGGGCTGCACCAGAATTTCGGCGACTGTGCCTTCGGCCTCCGCCTTCACCATGGTCTCGGCTTCGCTGGTGATGGTGCCGATCGCGTTGACACTCAGCACCAGATCTCCTTTGATCACGGCGTCGCCGACCACCGGCAGGGTCAACGACGATCCCTCGGTTTCGGCGGCGGCCTGTGCCTTGAGAGTTGAATCCTGGTCAGCGGCGCTGCCATCGCCACCGCTGCAGGCGGCGAGAATCAGCAACAATGTGGCGAACCCGGTGGAGCGGACAGACGGCATCGGAGCCTCAATCGCGGAAGAGGGACAGTCGGGAAGATGCCTATGATGGCCGAGATGACGCAGCTCGGCACCATCGCAGTGTCGCATCAGTGAGCAGCGACGACGGGCCGACCCCGTCACAGCGCCCCGACTCAGGGAACCACTCGATAGATGGCGACCGAGGCGCGGCCGTCATCGTCGTGCTGGACGACGGCCAGGCGATCCTCGGACCAGGCCATCAGACCGGCGGCAAATGGAGCAGCAACCGTGCCTCGCAGGACGCCGTCGGGTCGGTACACATCAAACAGATGAGGCTGGCCGTAGCCCGACCGGTCCACCCAGGTGTTGCCGGCATCATCGACGCTCAGTTGGAGCCACATCGGCAGCGTCTCGGGAATGTCCGATTTGCTGGCGACCGCCGCCAAGGCGGCATTGCGGCTCACGCGGCGGTCGTAGAGTGAGTCCCGCAACGTCGCCGGGGCCGGTGCGGCGACCAGGTCGCTGCGGCCAAAGATCAAGGTGGTGTCCTGTCCGGTTCGGCTGGTGAAGAACCGAGTCGCGTTGGTTGCGCCATAGCGCACGCTGCCATCGGGCAGGAAAATCAATCGATTCTGCGCGGCCAGCGGCACGGAAAACCGGGCCCGTCCGCCGGGCATGGTGATCTGCCACGATACCGGCCGCACCGCCTGGGGCGCCACCATCGAATCGATATGCTCGCCGGTGGTTGTGATCCGAATCCAGAGATCGCGACCGACCTGATCGGGATCGTTCAGCGATGTTGCCACCCAGAACGATCCCGAGTCGGTGGTTCCGATCGGCGGGCCGCCGAGGCAGCAGGGCGCGGCAAAGCTCCGGATCACCTGGCCAGCTGTATCCATCAGGGTTACGCGCCAGTTGCCGGTGTCCTCGATCACCAGCGTGTCACCGGCGAAGGCACCCGTGGGCTGCCTGATCTCGCCCGGGCCGTCCCCGGTCTGTGCCAGCGAGCCGATCAACCCGCCGTCGGCTCCGTAATGATGGATCGCCGGCGTGGAACGGTCGATGACATAGATGTCGCCCCCGGGACGCAGCATCAGCGCATTGACTGTCAACCAGTCGTCATCGATAGAGGCCGGATGCACAGTGCGTTCGAGAACCAGCTTCCAGCCGTTGGTGTCGCTCCATTCGCTGGGCCCGGCGTTGGTCACCTGGACGGCACCGCCAGGCAGCGTGTCGATGGTGACCAGGGCCGACTCCGCCCGCTGGCAACCGGCCAGCGCCAGAGCGAGGGCGAGTCCCATTTGTGCGGAGCGTGTCACTCGACCTCCCGGAGTAACGTGGCGCTGACCGATCGATGATCTGACGAGATGGTGTCGCCGCCCACTGCCACGTCGCTGACACGCCAACCGCGGTGCGAGGTGACGAGATGGTCGATCTCGCTCACCGGATGATCGGCCGGAAAGGTGAAGCGGTTGGCTGGCGGCTTATCGGCCACGGTACCGTGCGCCGCAAAGAGCTGGAGCGTGCGTGATCCGGGCTGATCGTTGAAGTCGCCCATGATCAGCCAGGGCTCGGTCTGGTCCGCCACCTGGGAGAGCAGAGTGGTGGCCTGCGCGAATCGGGCGGTGTCGCTGTCGAGCCAGTCGAAGTGTACGACGTAGACGCTCACCGTGTCGGCGCCGGGAAGGACCACGCGCGCGTGCAGGGCCACCCGAGGTTCCTCAGGACCCGGCGGGAGTGCAATCGGAATTGCACTGGCAATGGGATGGCGCGACAGCAGGGCCAGACCATATCGTCCGCCATCATAGTCCATAAATGCAGCAAAGGCCTGTTCCATGTCCAGCATGTCGCCCAGCGTGGCCGCCTGATCAATGTCGCCCGACCGGGCAACCTGCTGATCCACTTCCTCGAGAGCGATCAGGTCGGCATCAAGTTGAGCCAAGGCGTCGGCGGTGCGGTCCAGCATCAGATGGCCGTCCATGCCGACGCCGTGGCGGATGTTATAGGTCGCAACGCGAATCGGGTCATGCCCACCCGGGGCGGTGCCGTCGGGCGGACTACACGATATGATGGCGACCAGCGCCAGTAAGCCAAGGGGGCGCATTGAGGAATCCCGACTGAGTGTGGACTCTCCAATGGTAAGGTGCTGCACCTGATTGGGCCAGCACCGCGCTAGGGCGCGGTGTGGCTGAGCCTGAAGACTCTGATCAGTGGCAGGCCGTCGGCGTCCTCATCAAGGAGAGCCAGATGGGTCGAGGAGAAGGCGATCGGGCGATAGGCCATCGAGGCCCAGAGCGGTGACGCGACTGTCAGTTCATCGAGCCAGACGCCCTCGGCGCTGAAGAGATCGAAGTGAACGTTCAGGCTGTCGGGAAGTGAGCGGCGGACCCAGGTGCGGCCCGCGCGATCGACATAGAGACCGAGGCCGTTGAATGCGGGATGGTTGGCGGGGATCTGCGACGGGTCGAGTTCCTTGCGCACGCTGATCTCGTCGGCCGCTCCCCCGGAGGTTTCGATGGCCATTGAGACTCGCGTTTCAATCGCCGTCGCGCGCTCCTCAGGCGTGATGGGTACCGGGGTGAAGGTTCGCCCGAAAAGCGCCACCGTGTCGCGGCCATCGCGGCTGCGCCGCAGGACGTATTCATTGCTGTATCCGGTGACCAGTCCGCCGTGCGGATCCACCGCCTCGACCGCCTGCGGCATGAATGGAATCGTCATGCTGAATACCGCAGTGCCGTCGGGCCGAAGCACCGTCCAGCGCGGCTCCGAGCCGGCTGCCGCATTCTGCGGCACGGTGAGCGTGTCGGCGCCGGTTCCGCCGAGGGCGAAGCGGACGAACACCTGGCCCGGTGCCGATCCCGAATCGGGCTCGGCGATGGAACGGATCCAGGCCCGGCCCTGCCCATCAACGTCGATCGCATGCCAGTAGCAGCAGGTGGTATTGCGGATCGACAGCACCTCGCCGGTGCTGGCCCGAAACACTGTCGAGCGCGCCTGGCGGGGATCGTGAAGCACCAGCGTATCGCCGCGGAGCGCCACAAACCCGCCGTTGAATTCGCCCGGGCCCGCGCCGCTGCGACCGAAGTGTCGGGTCAGCTCACCATCGGGCCCATAGACGTTGATGACTGGCGGGTCGGTCTCGACCACGTACAGCGTGCCGTCATCGGCGAGCGCGAAGCTCTCGGGGTTCAGCAGTTCGCTCGGCGTGCCGGGCACACCCTGGACGTCGCGCTCATGCACCAGTGTCCAACGACCCGGCTCGGTCGGGCCCGAGGCGATGGTGCGCACGATGCCGCCCGGCAGGGTGTCGATCGTCACCAGATCCGGGGTCGTGCGATCGCCGCAGGCTGCGGTGATCAACAGCAGGGTGATAAGGGACAAGCGGGCGGCGGTCATCGGGCGTCCTCCGACGTGCGGTTCACCTGGTAGATCCGAATGATCGGCAGGCCGAGGTCGGATTCGGCTGCCACAAGGATGCGATCATGAGCCCAGACGCCGTTGGCAAGGTCGGGGGCGGGAGACGACACCCGCCCCAGCAGCACGCCATCGGGCGAGAACACATCGAACCGGCCCACGTCGGAGCTGTCATCGGGAAGACCGACCCAGATCCGATTCTGATCGTCCACCACCAGGGCGCTCCAGGGTGGGCGGCGGGTCGGGATGTCGCTTCGCTTGGCGACCTCACGCAGCGCGTCGCGCCACTGCGCGCTGGCGGTGGCGATCGCGTCCTCGAACAGCGAGTCGCGCTGGGCTTCACTCAGGGTGAGCTGCGGTGCGCTGGCGCGGATCACCCGCAGGGTGTCACTGAAGTTTCGTCCGACAATCAGGGTGTAGTCGGCAGTATTGCCGCGCACCACCAGGCCGTCGGGTCGCCAGGACGTGATATTCTGCGGCTGCCCCGGGATATCGGTGACCGAGATCATCGTGCTGTTCCCCGACGTGCGGCGGACGGTCCAGGCTCCCGCCCGATCTTCGCCGCCCTCCCGGGCCGGCATGGCCACGGTATCGAGTACCGTGCCGTCGGGCCGGGTGATGTAGTACGCCCCCGTGCCCATCTCATCCTGTTGGCTCGGCGGGCCCATGATGGCCACCGTCCCGGTGGTGAAGCTGGGCAGCGCACGGGACGAGAACCAGCAGCACTGGCTCTGGTGACTCGCCAGGAAGGTCCCGTCGGTCAGGAAGGTCACCAGCCGGGTGTTGTTGGGATCCTGAACCAGCAGGGTGTCGCCGATCAGGCCCAGCATGCCTTGACGGAATTCGCCGGGGCCGTCGCCCTCGCGACCGATGTTCCGCTGCCAGGTGCCGTCGGGCCCGAACACCTTGATCGTGACCGGATCCTGTTGCAGGACATAGATGTTGCCCGCGGCATCGCCCGCTATCCCGCGGATGTCACTCAGCTCGCCCGGCGATCCTTCGGCCGGTTCGATGGTGCGGAGCAGCGAGATCCGCCAGCCCTGGCCGTCGACCCACTGGGACGGGCCACTGTTGACCACGTTGACGACGCCGCCGGCGAGGGTGTCGATCGCCGGACGCTGGAGCGCATCGGCTGTCGATTCGGCGTCGCCGCATCCCAGCAAGAAGCCGAGCAGCAGCGACAGGGCAAACATCAGCGGCAGGCGGGAGCGGGGCATCGCGACCTTGAGGCAGAGAGAGGTGAGGGGACAGGCCGGAGATGCGCGGCGCCGGCGGAGGGTCGCTGCGACCCTGGCGGTGCGTCGGACATCCTGCGAACGGGAGAGAGTCTACACCCGTGGTGTTGATTTTTCAACGGTGTGGTCGTATCGTCAAGGCAAGGAGGGCTAATGATCCCCGAAAAGTCGCTCAGTCGCCGCGAAGCAGAAGTGATGGAAATTCTTCACCGTCTGGGCCGTGCCACCGCGGCTGAGGTCCGTGGTGAGATGGCCGATCCGCCCACCGATGCCGCGGTGCGATCGGTGCTGCGGATTCTGCGGGAGAAGGGGCATCTGGGGTATCACGTCGCCGGGACCCGCTACGTCTATGCGCCCACCGTCTCGGCCAAGGCGGCCCGTCGTTCGGCGGTGGCTCGGGTGGTGGCGACCTTTTTTGACGGGTCGACCGAGGGGGCCATGGCGGCGCTGATCGAATCGACGGGGGGCCTCACGTCGGAGCAGTCGCGCCGGCTCAAGGCGCTGATCGACAGGGCGCAGGAGGAGGGACGGTGACCATCCTGGCCGAACTGATGACCGGACCGACCGGTCTGCTGCTGCGGGCCACTCTGGTGCTGCTTGCCGCCGTGGCTCTCGATCGGATGCTGCGCGGCGGTGCGGCGTTGTCGCGGCATATCCTCTGGGCTGTGACCGGGTTGGCGCTGCTCGCCTTGCCGGTGTTGCAGCTCAGGATGCCGCGGCTGCCGATTCCGGTGTGGCGGATGCCGGTGGTTGAGACTGTGGTGGTCGAGCAGGTGATCGTCGGCATGCCTGTCGGGCCAATGGGACCGGCCCGGGAGGGCGTCGGGCCGTCAGCGGCGCGCGAGGCGCCGATCGGTTCACTCGACCTCGATCTGGATATGGCGCTGACATTGACCTGGGTCCTCGGGGCGCTGTTGATCATGGCGGCGGTCGGTCGTGGTGTGTGGCGGGCCCGGCGCCTGGCCGACCGCGCGGTGCCGGTGCGCAGTCGGCGGCTGGTGGCGCGACTTGAGCATTGCAGTCGTCTGGTGGGTCTGCGGCGGCGGGTGGCGCTGCGGGTCGCCGAGGGGATTCGCAGCCCGATGACGGGTGGGATCTGGCGCCCGGTGGTCCTGCTGCCGATGGATGCTGCCGACTGGACCGACAGTCGACTCGATACCGTGCTCTGTCACGAACTGGTTCACGTTCGCCGTGTCGATGCGTTTCACCAACTGGTGGCCCGGGTCATGGTTGCGGTCTACTGGTTCCATCCGCTGGCGTGGCACGGGGCCCACCGTGCCGCCGCCGCCCGCGAGTCGGCCTGCGACGAAGCGGTGCTCGGGCTCGGCGCCCGTCCGTCGCACTACGCCCGTCACCTGGTTGATCTGGCCGAACATGGCATGGCCATGCCGTCGATGCCGGCGCTGGCGCGCATTCATCACCCCGATCTGGAGGACCGTGTCATGGCCATTCTCCGTTACCCACCCGCTCCGCTGTCATCGCGACGAACTGCCATCGCGGTGTCAGTGCTGCTGTTGTGGACCGCCCTGGTGGCTGCGGCTCGCCCGGCAACCGCCCAGCGTCCCGCCGAACCGGTGATTCCGCCCGCGCCCGCCGCGCCGGGGCTGGACGTTGTCGCATCGGTTCCGCTTGAGCCGCCCCGTCGGCCGGCGATGTGGCGCCGCGCTGACGTGCCGGTTCCCCCGCCGCTGTCGCCAACGGCACCGCCGCCGACCGCGCGACCGCCGGCTGGCCCCGGTCCCGATTGTTCATCGACTGAAGGTCTCAATGCCGGTTTGCCGGCCAGCAGTCGGGCGATCAGCTACGTCCTGAGTGATGGCGGGCGGGCCTGCCTGGCGGTCCGTGGCCCGCTTGACGATTCAGTCTCGCTGTCGCCGCTGGGACGGCTGCCGGGCGGTGTCGCTGTGGTCCTGGCCGCCGACGTCGCCGACATGTCAGAGCGGTTGGTGATCCGCGGCACTGCCAATGGCAATCGGCACGAGTGGTCGGTCAACGGCGAAACGCGGCCATTCGACGCCGCCGCGACCGAATGGCGCGATGCCATGCTGGCGCTGCTGGATCGGGACCACTCGGGTGAATTGGCGGGCGCCGTTCGGGTCGGCGCGGCCCGCGCTGCCGAGCGGCGAGCGGAGCTGATGGTCCGACGGGTCGACGACATGGTCGCGCGGCAGCGGACTACCGAGCGATTGGCGTCGGTGCAGGCGGCCGAACAGGCCCGGCTTGTCGATATCGCGCGACGGCGTGACACCATCGCGACGCGGCTGGCGTCGGCTCAGGCGCGGGCGCGCGCGGCCGAGCAGGCCAGCGAAGTGCGAGTGATCAACCTGGCCCGTCTGGCCGATTCGGTGCGACTCATCGCCGAGCAGCGGAGTGGTGATGCGGCCCGTCTCAGTCTTGGGGTGGAGCAGGAAATGCGCTCGGCCGACCGGGCGCTGGTCCGGATTCAGCTCGATTCAGTGCAGCGCGACATGCGCACCATTCAACTTCGGCTCGAGAATCAGGCGCGCGACCTCGACCGTAATCAGCGTCGGCTCCTGCTTCAGGCCGACTCGATTGTGGTTCGCCTTAAGGAGGCCGAGCACCGGCGTGGAGACGCGGTACTGATCAATCCGGATCGCGCCGGTCGGCGGGTCGCTGCCGATTCGGTTGTGTTGCGGGTGGCGCGTGATCGCGAGCGGATTGCCGACTTGCAGCACGAGATCCTGCAGATCACTGACCAGCATCTGAGCCAGCGCCGCGCCCTTGAGGCTCGGTTGCGCGATGCGCTGGAGCAGATCGAACCGCGCTGAGTGGAGTTACAGGCGGAGGCGTACTCCGATGCTCACCATCGGGTAGACCTTGAGGTAGCTGTCGATATCGTTCTGAATTGACAGCTCCTCGGCCGCAAGATCGGCAGCAAGGCTGGCATTGCCACTGCCACCCGATGTGCTGAGGGTGGCGGTGGGCGTGCCGATGGCAACGCCGAGATCGAACACCACGCCGAGGCGTTCGCCGTAGCGCGCACCACTCCAGCCCAGCCCGACATAGGGCAGGGCATCGGGCCAGACCACCTCGGCGTTGAGTGTGCCGATCTGCGCCTCGGTATAGCTGTGATCGCCGATGGCGTAGTAATGGTTGAGCGACGGGTTACCGGTGGCCGTCACCTCGGCCGGGGGCGTCATCACGCCGCCGCTGAGATGGAAGGAGCCGTTGCGCGAGGGGTAGTAGTCGACGATCCCGCTGTGGCTGGTGAAGTCGATATCGGCTTCATAGGACACCTGAGCCATCCGCTGGCGATAGCTCCAGGCACCGAAGGCGGTACTGGCGCGGACGCCAAGATGACTGCCGAGGCGAAGGCCCGCCTCGACCACCGCGCCGGTGGTCCCGATCCGGCCGCCCACGCTGAGTTGCGCGAGGAGTGGGGCGGGCAGCAGGGCGAGCAGCAGGCAGGCAGCGGCGCGGTGCATGGTCTGTCTCCGGGGTTGGACGTCGAGCGCAGAAGAGTAGTCGCCCCGCCCAGTCATTGCGAGCCGCGCCGCGGGGAAGGAATGGCGCGGCTGGCTGACATATGCGTTCGTCCACCGCCCAGGTTTCGATGTCGCTTGCCTCGTCGCGATACGCTGCGATATTACGTTGGAAGTCGAAAGGGGATGCGTATGCATGTCGTTCGGCCCGTCGTGATGCACGCGATGACTCGGGCTCGACCGGGCCGTGGCATCGGCGCCGCGTGTTGGCAGGCAATGCCTG
>CBFGTB010000029.1:0-21741 GCA_965651715.1 uncultured Gemmatimonadales bacterium | reverse complement strand
CCGAAGCCCTGCTGGGTCGGTTCGGCGACGAAGCGGACCCCCAGATCACCCAGCCGATTGGCAAACTCCAACAGATCGGCCACCTCCAGCGTCAGGCCGGTATGTCGCCCCATCATCTCCCGCGCATCGGGATGCTCCGCCGGATGCACACTGAGATGCGGCGGCTGCTCCAGAAACCGCAGGCCGAAGGACCCGCGCGCCGACAGCGGCAGCTCCAACGCATCTTCGTAGAAGGCACGGGCCCGCTCAATATCACTGACAAAAATCGCAATCGAATGGAGATGGGTGCTCATTGGTCCTCGCGGCGGGCCGCTGTTGCGATCCGGACGTTGCGGCGCATCCGCTCCAGTCCGGGACGCGCCAGCGGCGTGTCGGCAAAGTGCTGGCGAAATGTCGCCTCATCCATGGTGTCGAATTCCCCCACGTCACTCCGATCCGGAGCGGCGCGACGCGCAAAATCGTCGACGGTGGTCGGAACGGCAAACTTGATGTTCCACGGGCAGACCTCGTTGCAGATGTCACAGCCGAAGGCCCAGTCCGCCATGCGTGGCTGCAACTCCGCCGGCGCCTCATCACGACACTCGATGGTCAGATAGCTGAGACAGCGGGTGGCATCCAGTTCGCGCGCCGCCACAAAGGCCTGGGTCGGACAGGCATCGAGACAACGGGTGCAGCGGCCGCAATGATCGCTCACCTCGTCCTGATCGGGCTCCAGTTCCAGCGATGTGAAGATGGTCCCGATGAAGGTCCACGAACCAATCCGGGGATGAATCAGCATGGTGTTCTTGCCAATCCACCCCAAACCGGCCCGTTCGGCAAGTTCCCGCTCCGGCACCGGGCTGTCATCGATCCAGGTGTGGGCCAACTCGGCCCCCTGAGCCTTCATCCATTCGCTCAGCCGGTGCAACCGCCCATGACTCACCAGGTGATAGTCCATCCCGCGGGCATAGCTGGCGATCCGATAGCGGTCGCCCGGGCGATGTCGCTCCTCGGGGGGGGCGGTGTAGTTCTCCAGCAGAACCACAGCCGAGCGCGCACCCGGCGTGATCGCAGCCGGCGCCTTGCGCTTCTTCTTCTGGCGATGGAGATAGCGCATCGTGCCGGCATAGCCCGCCGCCAGCCAGCGATCCAATGCATCGGCGCGGCGGGAGGGATCGAGTCGGGCAAAGCCGCAGGCGGCAAATCCGATCCGCAGCGCCTCCGCCCGGATCGCCTCGCGGCTCGGCCCGCTCACGATCGCACGCTGACGCGCGCGGCGTATTCCCCGGTTTCGCCGGTGATCAGCCGCGCACCCGGCTGATAGCGGAGATACGCCCAGGCCCATTCCAGCAGCACCATCACCCGATTGCGAAATCCGATCAGAAAGGCGATGTGAATCGCGACCCACACGCTCCACGCCCAGAATCCGGTGACCGACACGTGATCGAACACCCGGCCCACCGCCCGGGCGCGCCCGATGACAGCAAGCTGTCCCTTGTCGCGGTAGTTGAAGGGACGCCGCGGCCGCCCCGCGACCTCAGCGATGATGGTCCGCGCCGCATACTGGCCCATTTGGATCGCCGCCGGCGAGACCGCAGGCACCACAGTACCGCTCGCCGTCGGCGGCAGCGCTGCCGCGTCGCCCAATACCATCACCTCGGGATGATCCGGGATGCTGCAATCGGGGCCGACTAACGCCCGGCCCTGGCGATCGAGCGGCACGCCGAGGCTGGCCACCACCGGGGCCGCCTGGTTGCCGGCCGCCCAGATCACCGTGTGGGTGGGAATCCGCCAGCCGCCGGCCGCCACATGATCCTCGGCGATGTCGGTGACCAGCATGTTCTCACGCACCTCGACGCCGAGACCGCGCAGATCGGCCTTGGCGCGGGCCGCCAGCGCGGCCGGATAGGTCGGCAGAATCTGCGGACCCCGTTCCAGCAACTGAATCGTGGCCTCGCGCGGATCGATATGATGGAAATCGCGCGCCAGGGCGAAGCGACGCAACTCCGCCAGCGCCCCGGCCAGCTCCACCCCGGTGGGCCCCCCGCCCACCACCACGAAGCTCAGAATCTGCTGCCTGATACTCGATGACGGCTCCCGTTCTGCTCGCTCAAAGGCCAGCAGAATCCGGCGGCGCACTTCGAGGGCATCCTCAAGCGACTTGATGCCCGGCGCCAGCGGCTCCCACTCGTCGCGACCGAAATAGGAATGCCGGGCACCGGGCGCGATCAGACAGTAGTCGTAGTCGATCGGCTCGCCTTCGCCCAGATGAACCCGGCGGGCCGCCACGTCGACCCGCTGCACGTCGGCCAGCACCACCTCGATATTGCGCGCCCGACGCAGCACAGCGCGAATCGGGACCGCGATATCGTTGGGCGACAGCCCCGCAGTCGCCACCTGGTACAACATCGGCTGGAACAGATGATGATTGCGCCGATCGATCAGCGTCACCCGGACCGCCGCACGGCGGAGTCCTTTGGCGGCATAGAGGCCGGCGAACCCGCCGCCGATGATCATCACATGCTGTCGATCGCTCACAATCTCATCGTCTCCCGACGCCAGCGGGCGAATCTGATGACATCCACGGCCGGCGGCACGGCCTCCGGATCGCCGTAGGCGGTGTACATCCGCCAGCGCAGATAGCGGCGATCCGGCAGCGGGACAAACGGTGGCCGCCGATACCAGCCCCGGCGCCGGAACGCCCAGCCGGTCCGCACCAGATCCAGTGCCAGCCGGGGCGACAGCAGCGCCCGAACGGTGAGTGTGGCGAGCAGCCCGCCCCAGGACCCGGTCGAGGAATCGTTCACAGCGTGGAACGTAGGCGGGATGGGTCGCAGAGGTAAGCCGCAGCCCGTCTATATTCCCGGCCCAACCGGCCGGACCGCCCGATTCCGGCGGCCACCGGCCGATCAGCCGAGGATGCGACAATGAACACCCGTGCCCCACACCAGCCCGTTCCCGGCAGCCGCAAGGCCAGCCCCACCGAGGACGAGAAGCTTCTCAACGAACCCGTCGACGCCGAAACGCTGCGGATCCGCCGCAACTCGGACTCCTGGCGGGTGCTGCGGATCATGGGCGAGTTCACCTGGGGATTCGAGAATCTCCAGGACGTGGCAGGCGGCGTGTCGGTCTTCGGCTCGGCTCGCACCTCCCCCGACGATCCGATGTACGCCGCAGCCGTCGAAACCGGCGCGCTGTTCGCGCGGGCCGGCGTTCCGGTGGTCACCGGTGGCGGACCCGGGATCATGGAAGCCGCAAACAAGGGCGCCTTCGAGGCCGGCGGTCTCTCGATCGGATGCAACATCGAGCTGCCGCGCGAACAGCATACCAATCCCTACCTGAGTCGCTCGCTCGACTTCAAGTTCTTCTTCGTCCGCAAGACCATGTTCGTCAAGTACGCGGTGGGATTCGTGGTCTTCCCGGGCGGATTCGGCACGCTCGATGAGCTGTTCGAAGCCCTCACTCTGATCCAGACCGACAAGATCACCGACTTCCCGGTGGTGCTCTTCGGCAGCGCCTACTGGGGCGGGATGGTGGATTGGCTGCGCAATACCCTGCTGGCCCACAAGGCGATTTCACCCGAGGACATGGATCGCTTCACGGTCACCGACGATCCGGCCGACGCCGTCCGCATCATTCTCGAAAGCCGCGGCCGCAGCGGCTTCACGCCGGCAACCGACTAGCCGATGTCAGATCGCGCGGCCCCGCTGACGGCGCCCAGCCGCCGCCAGGCGTGGTCAGCGCTGATCCTGCTGGCGTTCATCAACCTGCTCAACTATCTCGACCGCAATGTGATCTTTGCGCTGTTCGAGCCGATCAAGCGCGAACTGGCGCTGAGCGACGCCCAGCTCGGATGGCTGGGCTCCGCCTACATCCTGGTCTTCTCGCTCGCGGCACTGCCCTTCGGTGTGCTCTCCGACGTCAAGAGTCGCAAGGGTGTCATCGCCGGCGGGGTGGCGCTCTGGAGCGCCTTCACCTTCCTGGGCGGCCTGGTGCGCAACTTCGGGCAGTTGTTCTTCTGTCGCTCCGCTGTGGGCATCGGCGAGGCAGCATTCGGACCCGCCTCGTCGTCGATGACTGCCGACTATTTCCCCGGCAAGGACCGCGCGATCGCCATGGGTGTGCTCGCCGCCGGTATCCCGGTGGGGGGTGTGCTGGGACTGCTGCTGGGCGGGGCCCTGGAACAGATCTATGGCTGGCGGGTCGCCTTCATGGCGGTGGGCCTGCCGGGCTTCATCTGTGCGGTGCTGGTCTCCCGCCTGACCGATCCCACCCGGGTCGAGGCGCCCCTCACCCTGCGCGGCAGTCTGCGCGACCTTGAGATCGGCCTGCGCAGCTTCGGCCGGATGTTCCGCGAGGCGCTGCTCGCCACCGGCCTCGGCATTGCCGCGGCCTGGCTGTTGACAGTCCGCTTCGGCGCCGACAGCAAGATCGATGTCGCGGTCATGGCGGCCAGCATCAGCCTCGGCTTCGCGCTCAATATCTGGCGCTGGGTCCGCCTGGTGCGGATCGGCCAACGGGCCGAAACCCCCTGGACCCGCGAACTCGAAGGCGCCCTCGACGATCTGGTCCGGGCCGGCAATGTGGTGCTCGCCACCCCGACGCTGGTCTACCTCTTCGTCGCCGGCGCCATGATTGCCTTCGGCATGAACGGCATCGTCGGCTGGGGCCCCACCTTCATGACCCGCACCTTCGGCCTCAGCGCCGGCGAAAGCGCCGCGCTGCTCGGCAAATGGGGACTGGTCGCCGGCGTCGCCGGCGCCCTCGCCGGGGGCGTCGTGGCCGACTGGCTGGGACGGCACACCGACCGGGGACGGCTGATCACAGTCGCCATCGGCCTGCTGGTCGGCGGCCCGCTGGCGATCTGGTTGCTGACACTGCGCAGTCTCGATGTCTTTGTACCGACCTTCGCTGTGGCCTTCTTCTTCCTGTCGTGGTACAACGGCCCACTGCTGGCCGTCGTGTTCGACGTGGTCCCCAGTCGAATCGGCGCCACAGTGAGCGGCGCCTACCTGCTCTTCATTCACCTCGCCGGCGATGCGATCGCCTTCCCGCTGGTCGGGTCGCTCTCCGATCGGATCGGCCTGGCCCAGGCCGTCATGATCCTCCCCATCGTCGCTCTGATCGGCGGTGTGGTCACCCTGGGCGCGCTCCGGACCGTGTCGCGCGACATGAACCGCATCGTCATGAGCACCACCGGCTCCCACCGGGTCCCCCGGGACACAGCCTGAGACTGCCGCGGCCCCGGCTCTTGCGCGATGACGATCCCGACCGATCTTTGACTATCCCCCTGATCCCCAGACCACGGAGCTGTACATGGACCTGACCACGCTGTTGATCCAGTTGGTGTCCGGTGCCGTCGGCGGCAACATCGGCGCGACGCTCGGCAAGGTGAAATCCCTGAGCCCGCTGCTCACCACCATTCTCGGCGCAATCGGCGGCGTGGGCGGCGGTCAGCTCCTCGGCGGTACCGTCACCGATCTTGTCGGCAGTTCGGCCGCCGGGAATGGCGGCGCCGCAGCCATCGTGGGCCTGGTGCTGCCACTGGTGGTCGGGATGTTCAAGAAGAAGTCCACAAGCTGACCGGTCCCGCCCCCTGCTTGGCGGATGCGCTGACTCCGGCTTGATTGGAGGGATTCCCGGGTGAACATTCGGTTCACCCGGCTCCTACAGTCGGAGTCAGGGCATGGATTTTCGTCTTACCGAAGAACAACAGCAGATCCGCTCCATGGTGCGCGATTTCGCCGCCAGCGAGATCACTCCTCACATGATGGCCTGGGACGAGGCGCAGACCTTTCCCCACGAGGTGGTCAGGCAACTCGGCGAGCTGGGCATGCTGGGGGCGATCTTTCCCGAACGCTACGGCGGCGCCGGGCTGTCATACATCGACTACGTCAACATCCTCGAAGAACTCGGCGCGGCCGAATCGGGCATCGCCCTGATCGTTGCCGCCCACAACTCACTCGCCTGCGGCCACATCTATCTGGCCGGCAACGAGACCCAGCGCCAGCGCTGGCTGCCCCGACTCACCCGCGGTGAATGGCTCGGCTGCTGGGCACTGACCGAGCCCGGCTCCGGCAGCGACGCCTCGGGCATGGTCACCACCGCGGTGCGCGACGGCGATCACTGGGTGCTCAACGGAACCAAGAACTTCATCACAAATGCCTCGCATGCCCAGATCGCTGTGGTCCTCGCCGTGACCGATCGCAGCGATCAAAAGCACGGCATCACAGCCTTCGCCATCGAAATGGACACCCCGGGCATCCGCGCAGGGAAGAAGGAGAACAAGCTGGGCATGCGGACCTCCGACACCGCCGAGCTGGTGCTGGAGAACTGCCGGGTAAGCGACGACTGTGTTCTGGGAACTGTGGGTCATGGCTTTATCGACGCCATGAAGGTGCTCGATGGCGGCCGGATTTCGATCGCCGCGCTGGCCCTCGGCATCGCCCGCGGCGCCTACGATGCCGCCCGCAAGTATGCAGCGGAACGGGTTGCCTTCGGCAAGCCGATCGCGGCGTTCCAGGCGATCCAGTTCATGCTGGCCGACATGGCCACCGAGATCGAGGCGGCCCGGTTGCTGTGCTGGCGGGCCGCCGCCCTCAAGGATGCCGGCGATCGGACCACCACCTGGTCGTCGATGGCCAAGCTGTATGCCTCCGAAGTGGCGGTCCGCGCCACCGAGAAGGCGGTACAGATCTTCGGCGGCTACGGCTACATCAAGGAGTTCCCGGCCGAGAAGTACTACCGCGACGTCAAGCTCTGCACCATCGGCGAGGGAACCAGCGAGATCCAGCGACTGGTGATCGCTCGATCTCTGCTGGCCGACTAGCTCAGCGATTCAGCGCCGCCGCCGCCCCCGCCGACTGGCAGCACTCCGGTTGCGGGGCGGTGCCGGAGCCGCCGGCGCGGCATTGCGGCGCGCCTCCTTGGCCTTGGCGCGTTCGCGCGCCAGGGCCTTTTCCGCTCGGATCCGCGCAATCCGCTCGGCCAAGGGAACTTCGAGCGGTGTGTCGGGCCGCGCGGCGTAATCGAAATCGGGAACAGTCACCCGCGGCAGACGCCGACCCACGGCCCGCTCGATCCGTCGGAGATCTCCCTCCTCGTCAGGTGCCACGAAGGTGAATGCATCACCGGTCGCCGCCGCGCGGGCGGTCCGCCCGACCCGATGGATGTAGTCCTCGGGCACCACCGGCACATCAAAGTTCACAACGTGCCCCAGCTCGCTGATATCGATGCCGCGCGCCACGATGTCGGTCGCCACCAACACCCGATACTTGCCGCTCTTGAATCCCGCCAGCGCGGCAGTGCGTTGCGGTTGGGACCGATTGCCATGAATGCGCTCGGCAGCGATACCATGCTTGACCAAATACTTGGTCAAGCGATCGGCCCGGTGCTTGGTGCGGGTGAAGACCAGCGCCTCGTCCATCTCCTCGGTCGAGAGCAGATGCAGAAACAGCGCCGACTTCAGCTCCGCCGCCACCGGATAGAGCGCCTGGGTGATACCCACAGCCGGCGCGGCCTTGCGCTGCAGGTTGATCGTCGCGGGATTGTGCAACAGTTCCCGGGTCAGCTTCACAATCGGCGGCGGCATGGTGGCCGAGAAGAACAGGGTCTGCCGCTGGCGGGGAAGCTGGGACAACACCCGCCGGATGTCGGGCAGGAATCCCATGTCGAGCATCCGATCGGCCTCATCGAGCACCAGCACCTCGAGGCCATCGAACCGGGTGTAGGGAGCCTTGAGATGGTCGAGCAACCGCCCCGGTGTCGCCACTATCACATCGACCCCGGCGCGAATCGCGTGTTCCTGCGGCCCCATCCCCACGCCGCCGAAGATCGCGGCGGCAGTCACCGGCGTGTGGACCGCCAAGGCGTTGAGGTCGGCCAGAATCTGCGCCGCCAACTCGCGAGTCGGCGACAACACCAGGGCCCGGGTGGTTCCCCGCGGCCGGTCCACCAGGCGCTGAAGAATCGGCAGGAGAAACGCGGCGGTCTTGCCGCTGCCGGTCATGGCGCAGGCCAGCAGGTCGCGGCCGGCAAGGGCGGCCGGAATGGCCTCTGATTGAATCGGGGTGGGCGCGGTGAAGCCCAGATCGGCGAGTCCGCGTTGAAGCGCCGGGTCGAGATCGAACGATGCAAACGACAGAATGAAGTCCTTCGGCCACAGGGTGAACTGATATTCGAGCGGTGAAGGTGGCACATTCGCACCAAATCCGTGAGGGCAGGCAATAAAACCCGGGTAGTATTGACACCGATGATTTACCCGGGTAATATCGGGCATGACTAACCCACCATCTCCCCCGTCGCCACGCCATGCCGTGGCATTCGACGGCGATCGCCTGATCGCCGCCGACCGCCTCGACCGGCTCGCCCTGACCTTGCGGCGTCGCCCCACCGCTCATGATGGTCGTCCGCTGCTGATCTTCGATGCCGCGACCAGTGCCCCGATCGACCTCGATCTCCGCGGCAGCGAGGCCGAGGTCCTGGCGCGACTCCAGCCCGCCGACTCCGAGGCCGACATCCCGGCCGCGCCGCGGGGTCCCGGACGTCCCCGTCTGGGAGTGGTCGCCCATGAAGTCACCCTGCTGCCGCGTCACTGGGCCTGGCTGCGCACTCAGCGCGGCGGCGCGTCGGCTACGCTGCGCCGGTTGATCGATGCCGCCCGACGCACTGAAGCACCCAATCCGCGTCGCGCGGCGCAGGAAGCCACCTACCGCTTCATGTCGGCCATGGCCGGCGACCGCGTCGGCTTCGAGGCGACCACCCGGGCCCTCTTCGCCGGCGACAGCGACGGCTTTGCCGCCGGCATCGCCGCCTGGCCTCAGGACATCAGCCGCCACTTGGCCAGCCTCGCCGTCGCAGCTTTCGATCCGCCGCCGAGCAGTTGAGCGAAGGGTATTACCCTTCCCGCCCAGTCACGCATCCGTCCCCTGCGGTTGCGACGCTCTTCGACCGGGAGTCGGTGTCATGTCCGACCACGCCCTGCGTGGACAGCAGATCCTTCACAACCCGTGGCTCAATCGCGGCTCGGCCTTCACGCAGCAGGAACGGCGCGACTACGATCTCGACGGCCTGTTGCCGGCCCGGGTGTTCGGCCTCGAGGAACAGGTGGCCCGTTCCCTTGCCAATCTGCGGCGTCAGGCCAGCGACCTCGACCGGTACGTCTACCTCCAGGCACTCCACGGTCGCAACGCGACACTGTACTACCGGGTCGTGCTGGAACACCTGGCCGAAACCATGCCGATCATTTACACCCCGACTGTCGGCGAGGCGTGTCTCCGCTTCGGTGAGTTGTTCGGCAGGCCACACGGGGTGTACATCGGACTGCATCATCGCGGGCGGGTGGCCGAGCTGCTGCGCCAATGGCCCCGGCGCGACATCGAAGTGATCGTCGCCACCGATGGCGAGCGGATCCTCGGCCTGGGCGATCTGGGCGCTCAGGGAATGGGCATTCCCATCGGCAAGCTGGCCCTGTATACCGCCTGCGCCGGCATCGCGCCCGAGCGATGCCTGCCGGTGATGATCGATGTCGGCACCAACAATGCCATGCTGCGCGAGGCGCCGTTCTATCCCGGCTTGCAGCAGCCCCGGGCCCGCGGCGCAGCATACGATGAACTGATCGACGAATTCGTGGCCGCAGTCGGTCAACAGTTTCCCCGGGCCGTCCTGCAGTGGGAGGACTTCGGCACCGACAACGCCTTCCATCTGCTGGCGCGTCACCGCGACGCAATCCGTTCCTTCAACGACGACATCCAGGGCACCGCCGCCGTGACGCTGGCCGGACTGCTGTCGGCCCTGCGAATCACCCGCGGCCAGCTTGCCGATCAGCGGGTGCTGTTTCTCGGCGCCGGCTCCGCCGCCACCGGCATCGCTGAACTGATTGTGGCCGATCTGGTGGCCAACGGCATGAGCGACGCCGATGCTCGGCAGCGCTGCTGGTTCGTCGACTCACAGGGACTCGTCACATCGTCACGGACCGATCTGGCGCCCCATAAGCTGCGCTTCGCTCACGCCCACGCCCCGGTCGCCGATCTGGCCGGTGCCATCACAGCACTCCGCCCCACCGCGCTGCTGGGTGTGGCAGCTCAGCCGGGCGCTTTCACTCCCGATCTGATCAGCGCCATGGCCGACTACAACAGGCGGCCGATCATTTTCGCGCTGTCGAATCCGACCAGCAAGGCGGAGTGTACAGCCGAGGACGCCTATCGCTGGAGCGAAGGCCGGGCGCTGTTCGCCAGCGGCTCACCGTCGGCTCCCGTGACCTGGCAGGATCATCATTTCACTCCGGCCCAGGCGAACAATGTCTATGTCTTCCCCGGGATCGGACTCGGTGTGATCAGCAGCCAGGCCGCCCGGGTCAGCGATGAAATGTTTCGCGCGGCAGCCCACGCCCTGGCGGAGGGAGTGAGCGATGACGCTCTCGCGCGCGGCGCCCTGTATCCCTCGCTCGACACCATCCGCGAGACATCGGTGCGGATCGGTGCCGCAGTCGCCAGGATGGCCGTCGAACAGCACCTGGCCCGGGTGATTCCTCCCGAGCCGATCGAGGAATGGCTCAGCGCTGCGATGTACCAGCCGATCTATCCGGAGATCCCTGACGATCGACGCCAGACGCCGTGAGGCGCCTCAGCGACCCCACAGCGCGACGAGTTCATCCACCACCCGCTCGGCTTCGGCCGGATCGCCGCCCCGAATTGCATCAGCGGTGCAATGGGTGAGGTGATTGTGCAGCAGGATGCGTCCCACACCACGGAGCGCCTCCTGGGCCGACGCGATCTGCACCAGAATGTCGGCGCAGTACCGCTGCTCATCGACCATCCGCATCAAGCCGCGCACCTGCCCCTCGATCCGCTTGAGCCGCTTGTCCAGCGCCTGACGCGTCTCGGTCGGAACGTGGCTCGCCCGCCGCGGCGATTCAGCCGCTGACATCGACATGCGCGACAGCGTACCCCGCCTCTTCGATGGCGCCGACGACGTCGTCGCTGGTCGTGGTACTGCCGGGCAGCAGTTCCACCTCGGCCCGTCCGATCCGGACCGAGGCAATCCGGATGTCCGGCAGGGTCTCCAGCGCCTGATTGACAGCGTTGAGACAGTGGTTGCAGGACATGCCGTCGATATGTGCAGTGACGATGGACATATACCCCCTCAGGGTATGAGTGTGAAGGCGAAATCTGGAATGGGGCCCACCCCGGCGCAAGTCGGCCGGCGTGGCACATGGTATGCTTACATCTCAGCCGACTACCATGCCCTCTGATTCCCTGACTCCGCTTGAGGCCTTTGTGCCCGCCCTGATCTGGCCCGGTCGCCGTCCGACCATGGCCGAGCTGGCGACCTGGCATGAGGCATTGAGCGATGCTGTCGGGCAGCTCATGCCGGTCGACCTGATGGCCTGCTGGCTGTTGCCCAGCCGGGGCGGGTCGGTGCTGGTGGGCCCGCCCGGGTTGGCGCCCGGTGCCATTCCGATCCCGCCGGCCGAGCCGATCGTCGCCCAGGAAGGGCTGTTCGAACTCGAGGATCGGCTTCGCGCCAGCGGCTATCACTCGGTGCTGGCGGTACCGGTTCGGGCCGAAGTCCAGGATGTCGGTCTGCTGGTGGTGGGGCGATTTGGCGAGGTGGACTACACCCTCGACCATCAGCGGACCCTCCACCGGGTGGCGGCCCACCTGGCGACCCCGATGCGCCGGCTCGCCGCCCAGCCGTGGATCACTCCGGCAGCGGCCTCGGAGGAGCGGACGCCGATGGTCGCCGGTATCACCGAGGCGCTGCTCGACGCCGTGGACCAGGCCCGATCCGGCAGTGATCTGGCGCAATTGGTTTCCGATGCCATCGGGGTGCAGTTGCCGCATGATCGGCTCGACATCCTTGCCGTCGCGCCGGCTCCCGACTGCTGGGCGATGCTGGGCACCGATGGCATCACCGGCCGGACGCTCCAGATCGACGCCACAGATCTCGATCGGGTCGACGCCCTGATCTACAACCTGGGCGGCGAGCCGACAGTGCGAATTGCCGATCTCCGCGAAGTCGGTCTGCAGTGGCCCGGTTCATTCGATGGCCGCAATGCCGATCGCCAGCGGGCACTGCTCGCGGCGCGCATGGAGGTGGGAGGCGAGTTGGTGGGCTGGCTCTGGCTGGGCAGCAGTTCGCCCGGCTGGTTCCAGGAGACCGACCAGGAGGTGGCTCGTCTTGCGGCCCGCCTGCTGGCCAGCCGGGTGGCGACCTGGGCCGCCCGCCACGAGCTGGCTGGGGCCTGGAACGGCTAGCGGATCGCCGCTGTCCGCTGCGCCGCGGGCTCGCGCCCGGTGGGCCCATCCACCGGCAGCAGGAACCAGAAGGTGCTGCCCTTACCCTCAATCGACTCGACGCCGATCTGGCCCTGGTGCATTTCGACGAACTGCTTACAGAGCGCCAGTCCCAGTCCGGTGCCCTGCGCCGCGCGCGACGCCGAGGCGTCGACCTGAGAGAACTCCTTGAACAGCTTGCCCAGGTCCTCACGTCGGATACCGATGCCGTCGTCGGCAACCGAAATCCAGACCACATCGCGCGACACCAGATGCGAGGGATCACCCGACCGGAGCGACGCGCCACTCGGCATCGGCGCAACGGTCCTGAGGGCGGTGACGGTAATGGTGCCGCCGTCATGAGTGAACTTCGAGGCATTGGAGAGCAGGTTGAAGAGCACCTGGCGCACTCGCAGGCGATCGGCAAGGATGTCGAGTCCCTCGCGCGAGACCGCCACCTCCACCCGCTGACCCTTGCTGGCGCGGAGCGAGGTGGTGTCGGTCACCGCCCCCTCGATCGCCGCCCCGACATCGCACTGATCAAGATTGAGGACCATCCGCCCCGCCTCGATCTTTGACAGATCGAGCACCGAATTGATCAGTCCCAGCAGATGGCGGCCGTTGCGGAGAATCGATTCAAGAAACTCGCGCTGCTGCGGCACCAGCGGTCCGAGTCCCTCGACCAACATCAGATCGCTGAAGCCGATGATCGCGTTGAGCGGCGTGCGCAACTCGTGCGACATGTTGGCAAGGAACTCACTCTTGAGCTGCGTCGCGCGCTGCAACTCGCGATTCTTTGTGGCCAGCATCCGTTCGTTGCGTCGCAATTCATCGAGCACTGTGGTGCGGTCCAGTCCGAGCACCACCTGATCGCCCAGCGATTCCAGCAACTGCCGATCATGATCGGTGAAGGCCTGACCATCGCGCCGATTGAAAGCACACACGGCACCCACCACCATGCCGGCCGACCGCAGCGGTACCATGGCCGCGCTGGTGATCCGTCCGGTGAGCTGTTCGTGGGGATGATTGCGCGGATCGGATTCGATGTCGGCCACCAGCACGGCCTGATCGTGACTGATGGCGTAGCCGGTCAACGATTCATCAATCGGAATCAGGGCGCCCTCGGCGTCCTTGAGCGGACCGGCGCCGGCCACCAGCTTGGCGAATCTGCCCTCTTCGACCATCAGCATGATGGCGCCGCCTTCGGCGCTCAGCAGTTCCGCAGCCGCTTCGGCCACCATCCGATTGAGGGTCGGCAGATCGGTGCCTTCGAGCAGTCGGGCCGCCAACTCCCGCAACCGCTCCAGTTCGCTGTTGCGTCGCGCCGAGGCGTCGAGAGCCAGGTTGAGCGAAATCCGCTGCTGCTCAGCTTGACGGCGACTGTTGCGGATGCCCAGTAAGGCCAGTCCCGACGCAGCGGCCGCCATCGCCAGACCGCCGTCGCGCGCGCCGCGCAGCAGCAGCGCGAGGCTGGCCCACGCCAGCAACAACGCCAGCAGAATCAATCCGGACTGCGGGATCAACGTCCCACCGGCGGGGGAGTTGTTCGTCCCGGCAGTGCCAGTCGCGTCGCTGGGATCGCGGTGGCCGGTTCCGGTCATTCCCCGTCCTCGTCGGGTGAGATGATTTCGTGAAACACCGTGGTTCCGTCGGCCAACATCCGGCGCAGATAGGGTCGACACATACCGCAGCGTCCGCCACAGCCGGTGGCTGCTACCAACTGCTCCAGCGTCCAGCGCTGCGCCGCCGCCTGCGGCTGAATATCAGCAAACAGCGTCCGCTGGCAGACGCAGCGATCAATGGTCAGCGGCGGGGTCACACCTTGTGGTAGACCACCCGACCGGCCCGTTCTCCGTCGGCGGCATCGTAGAGTTCAAAATCGCTGAAGAACGCCGGTGCTTCGGCCCGGAGCACCTCCAGCACCCGCGCCGCCATCCGTCGAATCTCCCGCTCGGCCCCCTCGCCCAGCCGCAGCTCCAGCAAGGTCCGCCACGCCCGAATATTGGCGCTCACGACGATCTTGGTTTCGGTGGCATTGGGCAGCAGCGAGCGGGCCGCCTCGCGCGCCATCTTGCGGCGATGGACCCGACTCTCGACCCAGGCAAAGCGCTCCATCAGATGATCAACAGCACTCACATAGGCCGCCTGAGCGGCGGTGATCTGCTCCAGCCAGGCGGCTTCGAGCGGCGCGTCGCCCTGGATCGCCGGCGGCACGACAAAGGCGGCATCTGACTCGTCGACATAGCGCTGCGACAACTGCGAATATCCAAACCCGGCCCGATGACGGACCAGCTCATGAGTCAGCGAGCGGGAGACCCCCTCGATCAACAACACGTAGCTGGCATGCTCAAACACCGAGCCGTGACCCTGTTTGAGAATGTTCTCGAGGTAATCGGCGGTGCTGCGCTGCGCCGGATTGTGTTGGCTCATGTAGCAGAGCCGCCCGGCGAACTCGGCCAGCCGTTCGCCATCGCTGCCGGGTTGCTGCCACTGCACCGGCAAATGGGAGGGCTCGAGGAACTGGGGCCGCGCAAGCAGGGTGACGATGGGTTCGCGATGAAGCTTCATGATCAACCGGGTTGGAGTCGACAGACAATCTACCTCCCCCGGCGAGGTCGAGGCATGGCGCCGCCAGGTCAGTCTTCGATCGGCGGCGCCGGGGGCTGGCCATAGCGACGGTCGACCTCGATCCGGTGCAATCGGTCGGCCATGCCCTCGGGCAAGGGCGGCGCGGTATCACCCACCTTGAGTTGGGTGAACGGGTCGCTGCCATCGCTCAGAATCACGCCCGGATTGAAGCGATTTTCCGGATCGAATGCCGCCTTTACCGCCTCGAAGCAGGTGATCGCTTCGGGACCCAGCAGGGCACCGAGCCCGTCGGCACGGAGTCGACCGGCACCGTGCTCCCCGGCCGTGGTCCCACCCAACGCCACCACCTTGTCGAAGACTTCGTCGCGAATCGCCCGCACCCGTTCGCGCCAGTCGGGGCGACCCAGGTCGGGCAGCAGATTCACGTGGACATGACCATCGCCGGCATGGCCGAACATGACCACATTGATCTGCTGCCGGGCGCAGGCCGCCGCCACGGCGCGGAGATAGTCAGCCAGCGCCGCCACCGGAACGCAGCCGTCCTCGATCACCTGGAGCGAGCGACGCCCGTCGGTGAGGCCGGCCAGCAGCGGCGAGGCGAGGTGGCGAAGCTGCTGCATGGCAGCGGTTTCGGCAGCGTCGCGGCCCCGGCGGGAGCGGGCGCCGATCGCCGACAGTGCCGCGGCAGCCCGATCGGCCCGTCCGGCGACCTCATCGGCTGTCTCGCCCTCGAAATCGACAAGCAGCAGTGCGGCAGCGTCGCGGGCATCGGCCAGCGCCCGCGCCCGATCGGGGTCGGTGGCGATGAACTCCAGCAGGCTGGCGTCGAGCAGTTCAATGGCTGTCGGATCAAAGCCGTCGAGCAGAGCGACCGCCTCACTCAGATCATCGCGTGATGCCAGAATCACCCGCAGCGTGGCGCTCGCCGCCGGAATCGGCTCCAGCCGGAGGGTCGCCTCGGTGATCACTCCCAGCGTTCCCTCGCTGCCGATCACCAGGTCGAGCAGCTCGCCGCTGCTCCAATAGCGCGCCAGGCCGTAGCCGGCGGTGTTCTTGCGGGTCCTGGGCCAGCGCGCCATGACCGCGCTGCGATGGAGTTCAAGCACCGGTTCGGCGGCGCCGTACCAGCGCTGCACCACCGGATGCTCCGGGTCGGGAGGCACGCCCCGGCTGAGCCGCAGCGGCCCCTCGCCAGTCTCGAGGTTCAGGCTCTCGACCCAGCGATCGACGGCGCCCAGCCGATGACTGCGCGGTCCGGCCGCATTCGTCGCCATCATCGCAGTGAGGCGGGCCCAGGCGCCGCTCGACGGATCGGGTCCGAACCGGAGCCGATGAACAGCGGCGGCCTGGCGCAGGTGGGCCAGCGCCGTCCCGGTGCGGATCACGGCGCGCTCCGCACCCGGGTCAATGCTCACATCGGCCGGCATTCCGGTCAGGTCGAGCACCAGCCCCGGCCCGATGCTGCTGCCGTCCATCGCGGAGCCCGCGCCCCGCGGCGTGACGCCGAGACCGCGTTCCCGAGCCCAGGCCAGAGCCTGACGGAGCTGCTGGTCATCGCCGGGTCGGGCGACTGCCGCCGGAATGATCCGCTGGATTCCGCCGGCCTGGCTGTACATCGCCCTGTGACCGAGCGCTCGGCTGATGATCGTCATGCCTCCAAGATGGCAGCACCGGCCGGAACATGGGGGCTTGACTCCCACAGCAGTGTCCCAAGATTACCGGCATGAGCACACCTCGGGCCGAGCTGATCCACATCGACGTCGATCGGCGTCTCGGCCATGAATGGGATGAGTGGAATGGCAAGCCGCTCCCCAACCGCGGCAACTTCGACGCGCCGCCCACTCTGTTCCTCCGCTGGGTTGGCGTCTCCTGGCTGGTCGCGGCGGCCGGTGCGGCGCTGCTGCTGTACATCGTCGCGCCGCGCCTGGGAAGTTTCCACCCGTTGATCCCCCGAGTCCTCTGGGCGACTCTGGCGGTGCTGGCGCTGCTCAGCATGGCGTGGTGGGCGCTGCTGGGCCTCTCCTTCGCCAGCAACCGTTCGCTGCTGCCGTCGCGTCTGGCCGAACGCGGGTTTTTCCTCAGGGTGATGGCCTTCACCTCCCGGGTCGCCGCCTGGTTCGGGCGCCGCGACTGGGTCGAGAACTCGGCGGTCAAGGTGTACAACGCGCTGGCGCTGCTGCGGACCCGCACCGTCGGGTCGGGCGAGCTGCTGATGCTGGTGCCGCGCTGTCTCTCGCGCAGCACGCTCGACGGTGTGTTGGAGCTGGCCGGTCGGTATCAGGTTCCCGTATTCGTGGCGACCCGGGGTCAGTTGGCGCGGCGGGTGATCCGTGAACGGCGGCCGCGGGCCGTGGTGGCGGTGGCCTGTGAACGCGACATGGTGACCGGGCTGCACGACGTGGCCGGGAAGATCCCCGTGCTGGGGCTCACCATGACGCTGCCGGCCGGCCCCTGCAAGGATGCCGAGTTGGATCTGCCCCAGCTCGAACGTTACATGCAGGCCTTCGTCGGCGGCTGATCGGGCGGACAGCCGGTCTTGATCGGTGGTCCGGCGGCCGGCGCGATCTCGCTCTCGGGACTGAGACGTCCCACCGCGCGCTTGATCCGATACATCACCGGATCGCCGTCGCTCACCAGACGTTCCAGCTCGCGCGCCGGCAGGGCCGGATCCACCAGCAGTCGCTGCACCACCTCGATGGTGATCACGCTGTGATTGGGCGGGCCCGGATCGACAAAGGCCCGCAACTTCACCACCTCCGGCCCCACCCGCGCATCGGTCGGTTGCAGGGTACGACTGTCGAACCAGCCGGTTTCGAGCCACCCGTCCTGCGGCTCGGTACGTCGAATCGGAATTGAATCGGCGTCGAGTTCCACAGCCAGCATGCGGGTGGCCTCGGCGATGTCATACTCCACCTCGAACCGCGACGCATCGGGTCGGGGGGTAATGTCGGGACGGGTGGTGGTCGGATAGCAGCCGACCGCTCCGACCAGCGTGACAAGAGCCGCGACGCTGCGGTGCGGCATCATCCCCGCTTGCCCTCGTCGATGGCGCGCCGCACCTCGCGAGTGATGTCGCGCACCACCTCGCCGATATCGCTCAGCCCACCGCGCGCCTGGGTCGCCGCCTCCGGCGATCCCCCCGTCAGGGCGGGGCGCCGTTCGATGTGATCCAATGCCCGCAGCAGACCCACTCGGGTCCGCTCCATCACCGGTCGATAGGCACGGGTCACCAGCCAACCGGCTCCAGTCGACGGCAGCAGCGCCACTGCCGGAACTACGGCCGGGGCGCCCAGGATGGTCGCGACCCCGGCGGCGACCATGCCACCCATCAGCAGCGCACCGCCGCCGAGGAGATATCCCATCCGCGTCTTGCGGAGCGAGGCGATCAGCGACACATGACAGTATCCCTCTTCGAGCGGCACGATCACCGCTGTCACCAATTCGGACCGATCGAGAAAGCTGGGTCCGCGCCTGGGGTCGAAAGCCGCGCGCATCTTGCGCATCGCACCGGCAAACGAATCGAGGTGCTGCCACACCACCTGTGCCGGAGTGGCCCGCTGGATAACCAGCAGTTCCTCCTTCTCGAACCACTGGGTCAGGGCCGATCCAATACTCTCCTGGCTGCCCGGAACCACCCGCTCGACCACCACATCAGCCGAGCCGACCAGCCGATCGAAGCGTCCCGGTGGCGGGCTCACACTCTGATGAGTGCGCGACTCCACCAGCGCCTGGCGCAGATGGGCCTCGGACAGACCCACCTCACGCCCCAGGGCCAGGACCTCGTCTTCGCTCAGCGTGTCGCCGATCTCCTGCCGCTGCGCCTGCAACTCGCTGGCGCGCTTCATCACCCGTTCAAAGGTGGCGCGATCAATCCGGGCGGGAACGTTGCTCATCGTGGACTCACCTCGACAATCACAGCGATGCCCTGACCGCCGCCGATGCAGGCGCTGCCGAGGCCCCGCCCGCCCCCGCGACGACCGAGGGCGTGCAGCAGGTGGGCCGTAATCCGCGCGCCGCTGGCACCGAGCGGATGGCCCAGCGCAATCGCGCCACCGTGCACATTGGTGCGGCGGCGATCCAGACCCAGCTCGCGTTCCACAGCCAGGTACTGCGCCGCGAAGGCCTCATTGACCTCCACCAGATCCATCGCTTCAAGATCAAAATCGGTCCGCGCCAGTGCCTGCCGAATCGCCGGGACGGGTCCAATGCCCATCAGTTCGGGCGGCACACCCGCCACGCCCCACCCGACCAGCCGGCCGAGCACCGGCGCCCCCGCGGCGGCGGCGCGCTCGCGGGTCGTCATCACCAGCATCGCCGCGCCGTCGTTGATGCCCGATGCCGTCCCGGCCGTCACAGTCCCATCGGGATGGGTGATCGCCGGCAGCCGCTGCAGCGACTCCAGCGTGGTGCGCTCGCGAACATGCTCATCGGCTGCCCACGCCACAGTCTCGCGCGACTTGCGATCACGGACCGTGACGGGGATCACCTCGTCGGCAAACACGCCGGCCGTCCACGCCGCGGCAGCGGCCTGCTGCGACCGCACCGCGTAGGCCTCGCACTCGGCTCGACTGACACCGTACTGCTCGGCGAGGTTTTCCGCGGTATCGGCCATGGCACATCCGCCGAACGAATCGCGCAGGCCTTCAAACAGCGAATCTTCGAGCAGCGGTGAGGGACCGTACTTGATCCCCCAGCGCGCCCCGCGCACCACATGCGGCGCCTGACTCATCGACTCGGTGCCACCGACCAGCACCGCACCCGCCTCGCCCAGACGCAGCCGATGCGCTCCCTGCACCACCGCCTCGAACCCCGAACCACAGAGCCGGTTGACGGTCACAGCCGGCGTGGCGATGGGCAGGCCGACTCGCAGTGCCACGTGGCGAGCGCAGTACATCGCATCGCGCGACGTCTGCAGCGCATTGCCCACGATCACATGCTCGATCGCCTCCGGCGGCAGACCGCTCCGCTCCATCGCGGCGGCACCGGCGGTCACCGCCAGATCGGTGGCAGTGAGATCGCGGAGCATCCCGCCGAAGGACCCGAAGCCGGTGCGAACGGCCGCTGTAAAAACCAGATCGTCGGGGCGTTCGGGCATCACAGCGCCAGTCCGCAATCGGGGCAATGATTCCAGCCACGCTCCACCGACGCCCCACACCCGGAACAGCGCGGCTCCCGCTGATCGGCACCGCAGACCACACAGAACGACACCACCCGACCGCTGGGCAGCGCCGCAGCACAGCTCCAGCAGACGGCACCCGCCCCCGCCGCGGCAGCGGTCACCGCCGTGCGCGTGGCATCGGCCGCCGCCCGACCGCGATGAATCGGGAACACCCGCTCGCGCTCGGTCACCTGATCCGGCTCGCCCGATTCCGGCCCGGTTGACGGCTCCGCCGCGACCTCATGCGCCGGCAGAACGCGCACCCCCTGCAATCGGCTCAGCGCGTCGTCGGTGAAGGCCAGCGTGGCGCTGCGCAACAGCCGCAGGGCGTCGAGGTCGGGCACCCGACTGGCCAGCGTCGCTCGGGCCATTTCGCCGGCGTCGGTGGGTGTCACAGTCACCAGATCGGCCTCCTCGCTCAGCAGTCGCAGCACCAGCAGCTCATAATCTTCGGCGCTCTCCAGCGACAGACTGCGCCGGGCCGTCTTGTAGGGAAAGGTCCGGTCGAGCAGAGCGCCCACTGCCAGCGGGGCGTCGGCGCGCGCGCCGCTCATCTCCACCGTGCTCAGCAACATCGCTGCGAATCGTTCCAAATCGGTCATCGCGCCTCCGCCAGCGCAAAGCGTTCTCCGGCGGCGAGTCGTTCGGCAAGGCGATCGAACGCCGCATCGGGATCAAAACCGGAAAATTTTCCTCGCGCCTGCCGCTCGCCGAGCCACTCGCGGTAGCCCGATGCCACAAGACCGGCCGAGCTGCGCTGCTCGCGGGCGGCGGCGATCGCCAGGTCGTTGGCGTACTCATTGCCCGGATGCCCGTTGTGGCCGCGCACCCAGGTGAACTGCGCCTCGTGCAATGCCAGGTCGCGCCAGAGCGTTTGCCACAGCTCAAGGTTTTCGATAGCTCCACCCTTACGCACCCAGCCGCGACGCTGCCACGCCGGCGCCCATTCCCTGATGCCCTTCACCAGATACTCCGAATCCGACACGAACAGCAGCCGCAGCCGATTGCCCTTCTGCGCCAGCAATTGCAGCGCGGTTATCGCACCGGTCAAGGCCATCCGGTTGTTGGTGGTCGCTTCGGCGTGCACGAAAAAATCCCGCCGTTCCACCCCGCGGGCGATCCGGGTCTCGACCACCCCGCCGGTGCCGCCCGGACTGCCGCCGACGCGACCATTGCCGAGACAGGATTCATCGAGATGCAGCACCGCAATCGGCAGCGACTCGACCATCAGAGGTCGAGCACCTGAAAGGCATCGAGGTCGTCGAGCACAAAAACCAGCTCTTCGCCGGTCATCGCCAGATAGCCGGCCAGCGCATCGCGGCCACGGGCACTGGTCAGCGCCGACGCCACCACCACGTAGTCGCTGCCGCGCCGCCGCAGACTGACCCGCTTGCGACGGCGCACCGCGTGCTCGAGTTGCTCCATCCGATCCGGCGTCCAGCGAAAGTCACCCACGTCCCGGCCTCCCTTGGTTTCCGCCCGGCGCGAACCCTGAAGGTATCGCCCGAGCGGGACCGGGACCACTGGCGACGCTCGACCCGCCTCAGCGGCGCCGGGTCGAGGCCTTCTTCTTCGCCGCAGCCTTCCTGGCCGGACGCTTGCTCGCGCCAGCCTTCCTGGCCGCCGTCTTCTTCGCCGCTGTCTTCCTGGCTGCCGTCTTCTTCGCGGCCGTCTTCTTGGCGGCTGTCTTCCTGGCCGGGGCCTTCTTTGCTGCACTCTTCTTCGCCGACGACTTCTTCG
>CBFGTB010000028.1:0-22247 GCA_965651715.1 uncultured Gemmatimonadales bacterium | reverse complement strand
GGGGGGGGGGGGGGGGGGGGGGGGGTGGCGGGGTGTCCGGTCCGGTGCCGGTGTCGCCGCCGCCGCAGGCGGCGAGGGCGAGAAGGGTCAGCAGAGCAAAGCGTCGAGCCATGAGTCGGTCCGCGGTTGGGAGTAGATTCTCACCAGATGCCCCCGTCGGCGAGGATGGGGCGTTCATCGCAACATTGCGCATTTGCCGGAGGAAGACCGTCATGACTGCCGCATCGGATCGCCTCGACCAGACCTTCGCGGCGGTCTATGACGAACTCCGCCGGATGGCGACCCGGCTGCAACGCGACGATCCGGGCGTGACTCTCGACCCCACCGGCCTGGTGAACGAGGCGTGGCTCAAGCTGTCCCGCTCACCCGCCGTCGCCGACACCTCGCCGCTCCATTTCAAGCGGATTGCCGCGCGGGCCATGCGTCAGGTGCTGATCGAGGCGGCCCGGCGCCGCCAGGCCGACAAGCGCGGCGGCAACCGGGTCCAGATCACACTCGGCGATGACCTGGCCGATCCTCGCGCCGTAGCGGGCAGCGTCCTCGCCATTGACGGCGCGCTGAACGCCCTGGCCGAGCGTCATCCCCGACCCGCGGCTGTGGTGGAAGCCCGCTTCTTCGGTGGCCTGACCACTGCCGAAATCGCAGCCGAACTCGAAATTTCGGAGGCGACAGTCCTGCGCGACTGGCGGACGGCGCGCGCCTGGCTCGCCGCCGAAATTGCCGGCGACGGCTGACGGTGGCGAGCGACGACGCGTGGGATCGCCTGGCGACGCTGTTCGAGCAGGGCGCCGACCTCGATCCCGATGCCCGCGCCGCCTTCCTGACCGATGTGGGCCGCAGCGACCCCGATCTTGTCGACCGGCTGAGCGCGATGTTGCGCGCCGTGACCTCCGACCCGTCCGGCGCGGCTTCCCCCGATGCCGCTGACCTGAGCGACCCCGGCCAACCTCCTCGTCAGATCGGCGACTACCGCTTGGAGCGGCTGTTGGGCCAGGGCGGCATGGGGCGGGTGTATCTGGTGGAGCGGATGAGTGTCGGCGGGCAGGCCGCTCTCAAACTGCTGCGCGACAGTTGGCTCTCCCCCGACCGCCGCAGTCGCTTCGCCTTCGAGCAACGGGCGCTCGCTCGGCTCTCCCACCCCGGCATCGCCCAGCTCTTCGATGTCGGGGCGCTCGCCGATGGGACACCGTGGTTCGTGATGGAGTACGTCGAGGGGCGATCGATCACCGATTATGCGGCGGCCACTCACGCCACAGTGGCCGAGCGACTTCGCCTGGTGCGGGCGATCTGTGTGGCAGTGCAGCACGCCCATGCCCACACCATCATTCACCGCGACATCAAGCCCTCAAACGTGCTGGTCACCGCCACCGGGCAGATCAAGCTGCTCGATTTCGGTATCGCCAAGCGGCTTGACCACGATGCCGACGACAGCGCGACCCGTACCGGCGAGCGGATGCTGACGCCGGCCTATGCTGCGCCGGAGCAGTTTACCGGTGGGCCGCTCGGGGTGCAGACCGATGTCTATGCCATCGGGATCCTGTTGTTCGAATTGCTGACCCATCGTCTGCCCTGGGCCGATACCACGGGCGGTCCCGCCACCACCCGACTCGCCCTGCCGTCGCTGGCGCAGCTCGCGCAGAGCGGTGCCACACTCGCCCCCGGTCGGGCCGATTGGCGTGAGCTGGATGTGTTGCTGCGTACCGCCAGCCATCCCGATCGCGCCCGCCGCTATCCCAGCATCGAGGCACTCGACCGCGACATCGGCCACTACCTCGCGGGCGAGCCGCTCGAGGCCCGTCCCGATACACTCGGCTACCGCGCCACCCGCCTGCTGCGACGCCGCTGGCGGGAAATTTCGCTGACCGCGGTCTTCGCTCTGGCCACTCTCGTGCTATCGGTTGTCTATGCGGTGGGGCTGGCGCGGGCCCGCGACGTGGCGCGCGACGAAGCGGCCCGAAGCGCTCGGGTTCAACAATTTCTGATGACGTTGTTCCAAGGCGACGACGAGGCCACCGGGCCGGCCGACACGCTGCGGGTGACGACGCTGATCGACCGCGGCGTCCATGAGGCCGCCGGCCTCGACGCCGATCCGATGCTCCGCGCCGAGGTGCGCGAAACACTGGGGGAGCTGCGTCGCCAACTGGGGGCCTACGCCAGCAGCGACTCGCTGCTGAATGCCTCACTCGCCGAGCGACGACGTGTGGCAGGACCGCACAGCCCCGAGGTGGCGCGCAGTCTGCTGGCGCTCGGTCGCCTGCGGCTCGATCAGGCCCGATTCCCCGAAGCCGATTCGTTGCTCGGCGCCGGACTGGCCATCATCCGAGCGGAGCTGCCGCCGGATCACCCGCTCCGCGTGGCGGGTCTCATGGCGCGGGCGCGGGTCCACCAGGAGCAGGCGGCCTTTGCCACCGCCATCGAGGAACAGCAGCAGGTGCTCGCCATCCTCCGGCGCGGTGATACCACAACCACCGACTTTGCCGAGGCGCTGGTCGAACTCGCTAACAGCTATTTCTATACCGGCGAACTCGATCGCGCCGACACACTCAACCAACGCGCCCTTGCCCTGTTCACCGCCCATCGGGGCGAGAACCATCCCTCGGTCGCCGACGTTCTGATCAATCTCGGCGCGGCGCAGTTTGAGCGGGGCGATTACGCGGCCGCGGAACAGTTCGACCGGGATGCGTTGACGCGGGTCAGCTCGTGGTATGGCGACGATCACCCGGAAACCGCATCGGCACTGACCCTGCTCAGTCGCGCGCTGATCGCCGAGGATCGCCCGAGTGAAGCCGACTCGCTTCTTCAGCGGGCGATGGTGATTCTTGAGGCCAGCTACGGGGAGGTCCATCCCCGGGTCGCCTCAGCGCTTAACGAACTGGGCACGCTCGCCCTCGCCGCCGAACGCTACGACGACGCCGATCGATACTTCCGCCGCAACCTCGCGATCTACCACCAACTCTACGGTGCCCACCACTGGCTGATCGGCATTGCGTCGGGAAATGTCGGCAGTGTGGCGCTTGCCCGGGGAGACAACGCCGCCGCCGAACGCTGGTTCCGAGCTGCACTGGACCAGTTCATCGCCACCCAGGGCCCCAACCACCTGAATACCGCGATCATGCAGGTCAAGCTCGGTCGCGCGTTGCTGCGGCAACGGCGCTACACCGAAGCGGTGGCGGCCTCGGGCGCAGGATACCGCCTGCTCATGGCGCTCGCCGATCCACCGACCGGCTTCGTGAACGCGGCCCGGACCGACCTCGCCGCCGGATACGAGAACCTGGGCGACCACGACCAGGCCCGCCAGTTCGCTCCGCCGCCCTGAAGCCGATCCGATCGTCTACGCGGGCCGTGCGTCGGCGATGGCCGACCAGAAGGTGATGGTCGGCGGTCCGGCCAGCCGCTCCCCCGCCTGCGCGATGAACTGCTGGATATGGGGTGTGTTCATGTGCGGCCCGGTATAGGCCGCGCGACTGGTCCACCGCTCAATCAAGACGATCCGGGCCGGATCGTCGAGATCCTGATGCATGGTGATGCCGAGACAGTCGCGCTCCTCGCGAACCACAGTGTTGATCAATTCTGTCAGCGCCGTCGTGGCCGCCTCGATGCGGTTCGGTTGGGCGACATAGGTGATGATCACGGTGACCGATTCGGTGGTCATGTCAGCTCCGGTGTGAATGGGGTTGCGGGCCGAGAATCAAATCTCCCAGTTACTGATCAGGATCCCCTGGTGAGGAGGCTCCGGTCGTCCGGACAGCGTCATGCGAAGATCGGTCCAATGGACCTGCCACCCTGCCCGAATCAACATGTCGTACAGCTCAGGTTCATTCGCCTGACACCGAATGCTGACGGCCTCGACTCGCTCGCTCACCGCCTGAGCCGTGACTGCAAGAACCAGCCGCCGGGCCGTGGCCAGGTCTCGCGCCACCAGCTTGAGGATCCGCAACTCGTCGCTGGTACGCCCTTCGGCCAGCGGCTCACCGTGCCAGAGCACCATGCCGACGAGCGCGGTCCCCTGGTAGCACAGGTGGGCGTCACCCAACCCCCATTCCAGCGTGATCTCCAACTCGCGGGTGAAGTCTACTCCCGCCACCACGCCCTCGCTCAACTGACGGCACGCCGTCAAAGCCTCGCTGCGTTGGAGCGTCGGCAGGGCGCTCAGCCGGGTGGTCCCGCGAAGATCGCCGCCGCGGGCCCGTGCCTGGAGTGAGATGGTCAGGCCGCCGGGGCGAAAGCCCAGTCGCGAGTAGAAGCCGATGTTGTCGGTGGTCCGCGGCATGGTCTCCACGCCGATGGTGGTCGCGCCCTGCGCGACAAGCCAGTCCACGCCGGCCTGCACGATCCGCTGACCGAGACCGCCGCCCTGGCGATCGACCCGCACCGCCAGGGGTCCCATCCACCCCTCTCGACCACTGTGATGGACCATGTTGAAGGCGATCAGCTCACCGCGGCCGTCGCGCCAGATCATCGCCCCCTCGCCGGCGTCAGCGATGGCGTACTGCCAGATCCGACGATTGAGGTACGGCACCCGAATGCCCGGCATGCCATCGCGGCGATAGCGTTCGGTGAAGGCGTCACTGAAGAGCCGATTGAGAGCCGCCACATCGTTCATGGTCGGCCGCGAGACGGTCACCGGCGCCCAATCAGGTCGATACACCGAGCGGCTCCTGGGCATCGCGGACGACCGAGATCCCCCGTTCGACATCGTGACTGACCCGGAGGACCCGGTCAAAGGCATCGGGCAATCCCTCGACGTGGGTGATCACGATCACCTGAGGGAAGCGATCGGCCAGGGCGCGCAACAGCTCCACCACGGCCTGGCGCCGACCTTCATCGAGCGACCCGAAAATTTCGTCGAGCACCAGCAGCGACAGCGGCTGGCCGGCGCGTTCGGCGATCATCTGGGAAATCGCCAGACGGAGGGCAAGGTTGAGGACATCCTCTTCGCCGCCCGAAATCACCGGCTTGATATCCTTGCCCTCGACGATCGTCGTTTCGTAGTCCTCGGTAATTTCGACATCGATGTAGCGACCACCGGTCAGGTCGCCAAGGAACGCCGCGGCGCGCGCCTGCAACTCGGGACGCATCTCGGCGTTGAGCACCTGGCGCAACTCGGTGAAGGCGCGATCGAGTTCGGTCAAACGATCGATGGTCTTCCCCAATTGGCGGACCTGCTCGGCCTTGGCCGCACGATCGCTGCGGCGCGTCACAGCCTCGTCCCGTTGGACCAACGCCGCCTCGACCGTCGCCCGGGCCGATGCCGCCCGGACGTCGGCCACCTGGGCCGCGGTGGTCGCCGCCGCCATTGCCGCCTCAAGTCGATCAAAGGCCGCCGGGTCCCAGGCCAGCGCCGCCAGGCGTTGGTCGAGCGCCGCCAACGCCGCCTCGGCTTCACTCGCTCGCGCCTCAGCCTCCTGCGCCTCAGCCACCAGTTGACCAGCCCGGGCCGCCACACCGGCAATCCGGTCATGCTCGCGGCGAATCGGTTCCAGCTCGGCCAATTGCGCCCGCACCGACTCATGCCGCGCCGCGTCGTAACGGGCCGCCGGCCCGCTCAGCTCCGCCGCAGCGGCGGCGATGGTCGCCTCCAGCTCCTGGCGCTCGCGCTCCAGGCCGACCCGGCGCCCCCGGGCGCCCTCGGCCGTCGCGACAGCCTCAGTGCGCTGGCGCAGTTCGCGCTCGTGTTCGGCCCGCTCCTGCTCCAACTCCGTCATGTCAGTCGGCATCGCCGTGAGCTGCTCGACCCGCTGACGGTAATAGTTGCCGCTGGCTTCGACCTCTTCCATCTGACGCGCCAGCAGTTCCACGGTATGGGCGTGATCGGCCCCCAGCGGGCGGGCACAGAAGGGGCAGATGCCATCGGGACCAGCTTCACTGATGGCCTGATACTGCTCCCGCAGCTCACGGTATTGATCGCGATGCTGCTCAAGCTTGGTCCGCGCCTCCTGCTCGTCCTGCTTCCAGCGGGTCAGCCGCTCGGCATAGCGGGTGGCAGCCTGGTCGCGGGCGGCACTGGTCGCTGCCAGCGCGTCGCGCAGGCCGGCGAGCACCGCATCACTGGGCAGGGTCGCCAGTTCGGCATCGAGTGCCGCCATCCGCTGCTGCGCCGCATCACGCCGCGCGACAATCCGGCTGCGCGCCGTGACAGCGGCGGCCGCCTGATCGAGCGCGTCGCGCTCGCTCACCAGATCGGCCCAGGGTGTCAGCATTCCCGCCAGCCGCTCAAGTTCGCGACCGGCCGCCACCGCGGTGGCCAGCTCCTTGTCAAGCGACTGGAATGCCGACCGGGCCGCAACCACACGTCCTTCGGCCACCCGCCGCTCGCCGTCGAGTCCCTGCCACGCGGTCCGCTGGTCGCGCGCCTGCTGCCACTGCGGTTGGAGCCCCGTCAGCGCCGACGCGGTGGCGGCCTGCTCCGCCTCGGCCGCGTCGCGGGCAACCCGGGCGGCCTCGAGCTGATCGGTCGCCACCCGCACCGCACTCTCCAACTGATCCGGATCGACAAGGCCTTGCTCCAAGCCACTCAACTCGGCCCGGCGAGCCGAGCGCTCGGCCCGCAGCCGATCCTGCGCATCGCGCAACTTCTCATATCCCAGCACCCGCGACAGAAATCTGCCGCGCTCGGCCGGTGTCATCGCCGCCATCACCGCCAACTGTCGCTGCCCGGTGAAGTAGGTGTGGAAGAACTCCTCACGACTCATGCCGAGCAATGTCTGAATCCGCTCGGTCACGGCCGACGAGCTATTGGCGATGACTTCTGCGTCGAGACTCAGCTCCGCATTGGTCAGCGTCCGACTCAAGCGGTAATGGCGTTCGCCGAGCCGGAAGGTCAGCTCCACTTCGACGCGGTCCCGGGCCCCGGCACCGCGTCGCTTGATCGAGTCGCGCAATCCCCGCACCGCCGCGGTGCCATACAGCGCCCAGGCGATCGCCTCGAGCAACGTCGTCTTGCCGCTGCCGTTGACGCCGATCACCGCCACCAGACCGGGCCCGAGCGTCAGTTCGGTGTGCTGGTGCTGCCGAAAATTGATCAGCTTGAGCGACTGAAGCTGCATCTCAGTCAGCCTCGCCGTCGTTGGCCGCCGCGAAGAAGGTCATGCCGTCGGCCACGAACCGGTCGCGATCAACGCCCGGCGGCAGCCGGCGGGATTTGAGAAAGCTCGCCAGCGTCTCATGCAGCGGCCGCGGACCACCACCGGGAGCGGCGACACCATCGACGCGGGTCACCTCGGGTCGACGCAGGTCGAGTTGGAAGTCGAGTGCGCGGGCCTTCCAACCGCGGATGGTGGCGTGATCAAGCTCCCGAGCCACCGGGCGCGGCACGCGGGTGACCACCTGGCGCACCACAGCCGCATCAATCCCACCGGGTACGGCTGCGACAGCTTCGGCCAGCAACCGATCCACCTCGCCGGCGGCGAGATCCTGGGCGTCGAGCCGGGGAAGATCAATCAGGCGTCGCGGTGCGACAATCGGTCGCCGCTCGACGGTGCCGCTCTCCAGATCCACCAGCAGCCATCCCTTGCCCGGAATCCGCTCGGTCCGCTCGGCCAGCAGCTCGCCCCAGGGATTGGGCGAGACATAGTCCAGCGCCCCCGCATACCAGACTCCCTCGCGCACCCGGTGCTGCACGTGATAGTGCCCCAGCGCGACATAGCTCCACGGTCCCGCTGTCAGATCGGCCTCGTGCAGCAACGCACCGCCCGGCTCTGCGCTGGAGCGATCGGGGCCGAAGAGTCCGGGCGTCTCGCCGTGCAGCATCAGCACCTGGTAGCGGGCCGAGCCCTGCGGCTCCAGGGCCGGCCGCGGCGTCTCAAACAGGGCCTGATGCGGGACGGCCAGGACACTCAGGTTCAGGTGATCGAACACGAACCGTTCAGGGCGTTCCGCTGCGACGCACAGCCCGAGTTCGTGCAGCACGCCGAAGATCGACACCGTATCGCTCGACCGCGGCGTATCGTGGTTGCCGGCGATCACGATCACCGGTGCCTCGGGCAGCGCACGCTGCAACCGGGCAAACTGGCGCATGGCCAGCAGAATCGCCGAATTGGTCGGCCGCACCTGATGGAACAGATCACCGGCCACCAGCACCGCATCAGGGCGCTCGGCGATGACGCCATCGATGGCGGCGACAAACGCCTGGGCGACGTCGGCTTCGCGCTGATTGAGGCCGCGAGGCGTCAGTCGGGCAAAGCGGCGGTAGCCCAGATGGAGGTCGGCGAGATGAGCGATGCGCATCGCGTCAGTAGGGCGCGAACGGGTCGTCGTCGGGTCGGGCCAGCGGGCGGACGCCCGGCGGCGGAGCGGTCACCGTCGTGCGGATCACCCGACGGAGACAGGCCCGAAAAAATCCGAACACATCGTCGGGACGCTCCCGCACGACCGCGGCCAGGGCGCGACGCACTTCATCCTCCGGGCGGCCATCGATCACCGCCGCCACCGCGTCCGACGCCACAGTGGGATCGAGGCGGCGCAGCCGCATCACCACGGCCTCGCCGAAGGGAAGATCGGTCGTCGGCGGAAAGCGCTCGACCCCGTCGCGTCCCGAGAGCATCGCCGGCCGGGGAAAACGCACAAAGATCGGCTGGGTGAAATGGGGATGCCGCACCAACAGCTCGCCCTTGGGCAGCGCCGCCAGGCGGGCCTTGACGGCTGGCGGCAGCGTGGCGTAACCGGGCAACGCCAGTTCGTCGCTGTCCATGCGACCGTAGACTGTGGTGCCGGCGTTGCCGACCACCCGCCGCAGCACCTGACTGCGAAACTGCTGGGCCGAAAACAACACAAGACCCAGATAGCGACCACGCTCGGACAAGTCGAGCAGCATGCGCTTGACATAGGTCTCGTGACCGTCGCTGGCGGCGTACTTGTTCAGTTCATCGACAAACACCACCACATGATCCACGCCGAGGTCGCGGCGTTCGAGATGCTCGCGCAGCATCGAAATCACCCGGGCGAAGACCAGGTCCTGCGCCAGCGGGTCGACTCCCGCCACATCGATCACCGTCACCGACCGGTCGCGGAAGCGCCCCCAGGGCAAATCGTTAACGTCGCCGTCGTCGGTGACCAGTCCTTTGCTGCGCGTGGCCACATTGCCGAGCCGGTTGCGCACCTTGCGAATGGTCGCCACATGGTGGGTCCGCCACACTTCTCCGCCCCGCACTCCGGTTTCCAGGTAGTCGAAGATCGCCCGGAACAGTTCGTCGAGATCGGCGAAGCTTGTCACCTGAAACGGCGCGTCCCGCAGCTCCGGCGCCAGGAACTCGCGACCGACCACCCGTTCGGCCAGGAAGTCGAGCAACGCTCCCGCCTTGGCATCGACATCGTCGCGGTTGAGCACCACTTCGGCGAAATCGAGAATCTCGCGCAATCCCCACACCAGTGGCTCGACCCGATCGGTGAGATCGGGGTGACTCCGCAGGGTGTTGAGATTGACACCGTCGGCCTTGTACGGCGCGTACAGCGTCACATCCTGAAAGGGCAGCGGGTGCAACCCGAGCCGGTGCCATTGCTCGAGATCGGCCTCACCCAGCGGCGCGGCCTGGTCGAGAAAGCAGAGATCGGGCCCCTTCACGTTGAAGCACACCGCCGCAACGCTGCCGCGCGACGCCGGCAAGGTCTCGAAGATGCTGCTCAACAGGAATGTCACAGCGCTGGTCTTGGTCGCCAGGCCCGACACGCCGGTGATATTGAGATGCGCCGCTTCGGGACCGAGCAGAAAATCGGCGTCGAGCAACACCGGGGCCCCGCTGCCGCCGGCGGCGTAACTGCCGATTGGAATGCCACGCGGGTCGGGGCCTGTCGCGTAGCTATCCATCCGCAGTGCGAGTTGCACGTCGGCATCGCTGGCCAGCGTCACCCGCCCCTCGGGCACCGGCTGGACCGGCTCTTCGGGAATCTGTCGCGACACCGCCGCCGTCCAGAGGCGGATTTCGGTTCGTTCAGTCGCCGCATCGGGCGCCGCAGGGTCGCCGTCGGCGCCGATCACGGCATCGAGCGGTCGGGCCAGATCGGACCAGGCGAAGGCATTGGTCACCACGCCGAAGATCTGGCGTCCCGCCGCATCAACCCGGACGATACTGCCGATGCCGACCGGGGCTTCGGGGGCGGTCCAGAAATGGAACTCCTGTGGTGTGCTCGGTCGCAACTCAGTTGCCACCACCCGTCCGATGACCGTGGTCATGCCTGCGCCCCGAGCCAGCGCTCCACGGCATGCACTCCGTACAGCAGGCGATCGGCGCGAGCGTCGGCGGCAACAGGTGCGCGTTCCACCAGCAGCCGCGCCGCCAGCTCGTCGGCATCGGCCAACGACGCGGCGGTGGCCGGTCGTTCCACCCGCACCAGGCCGTACATCAGGTCGCGCCCCTGCCATTCCCGGAGCCGCAGCCCGAAGGCATAGACCGGACTCACCTGACTGGGCGGCTGGAACATCGACGAGCGGTGGGCTACCGGCAGCGTCAGGTAACGTTCCAGGTCGGCCCCACCAAACGGCAGCGTGGTGTGACTCTTCACCACGCCGATCATCCGCGGATCGCTGGCCCATTCGGGAGTCACTGTGAGACTGCCATCGACCACCAGCCAGGTGTCGGGATGGCGGCGGCGAAATGTCGATCCCGCCTCGATCTCCAATGCCTTGCGGGCGCGCTCGATTGCCGCGCGGGCGGCATCCCGCTGCGCCAGCGGATGGGCATCGGCGGCCTCGTCGAGCGGCAGCAATGTCAATCGGTCACCCCACTCCGCAAACGCCGTCAACAGCTCGGCCGGGGCCACGACCACGTCGCGGGTGATCACCACCGCGGGTTGCAATCGGCGACCGATCCGCAGCCGCACCCCGGCCGCGATCCGGGCGCCCAGCACCGGGCGCACTCCGTGGCTTCCCAGCGATTGACTGCGCTGAATCCCGTCGAGAAACGCCAGCGGCGTCTCCCACGGCGTGGCGGCGCCACAGCGGATCGGTCGCAGCGGCGGCTCCATCACCAGCGCCGGGCAGATTCGTGGTTCGGCGTCGCGGGCGGCGCTGAACTCCCCGCCACCGCCGTGCATCAGCCCGCCGGCGTCCTGCAAGCGGCGCTGCAAGGCGTGGGTCAGCGACGAATTCATCAGGGCCGCAGGTCGTGAGTGACTCGCATCTCAGCCGGCATGCCGATCGATGAATCCGAACAGCCGATCCGCCGCCCGCTCCAGTTCGGCATCAGACACGCTGTACGACAGCCGAACCCAGCGATCATCGCCGAAGGCGCCACCGGGCACCAGAGCCAGCCCCTCCTCCTGCATGATCTGCTCACAGAATGCCAGGCCGCCCTGCTGGCGACTTGCCATCACACCTTCGACCCGGAAGAAGAGATAGAACGCGCCGTGTGGCTCCACGAACTCGATCCCCGGCGCCTGCTCGGTGAAGCGCGCCACCAGATAATCGCGGCGGCGGCGAAAGGCTGCCACCATCAGCTCCACTTCGGCATCGACGGCCGGATCACTGAATGCCGTCACTGCGGCATGCATGGCGGGATGATTCGCACCGGTGGTGGTGTGACTCTGCAGCGCGGCCATGGCGCGATGCAGCGGCGGCGGCGCATAGGCCGCTCCGATGCGCCAGCCGGTCATCGCATAGGCCTTCGACGCGCCGTAGATCACCACACTCTGCTCGAGCGCCTCGTCATCCAAATCAAACAGCGATGGCGCCGGGCCGGCGCCATAGTGGATCCGCCGATAGATCTCATCGCTGATCAGCCAGATGCCGTGGCTGCGGCACCAGGCGGACAGCGCCCGGATTTCGGCGGCGGTATACACCGCACCGGTCGGGTTGCTGGGGCTGCACAGAATCAGACCACGGGTGGCGGCCGTCCGGCGCCGTTCCAGATCGTCAACGCTGACCTTGAGGCCCCATTCAGGATCGCCCGGCACCGCGATGGGAGTGGCGCGGGTCAGATGAATGATCTGAGGATACGACACCCATGCCGGCGAGGGGATCAGCACCTCGTCGCCCGGACCGAACAGAGCGAAGCAGGCATTGAACAGCGCCTGTTTGCTGCCGTTGCTGATGATCAGTCGGGCCGGATCAACCGATCGATCGCCACTCATCCGCGACAGCGCCCCGGCCATCGCCTCACGCAGCGGGGCAATGCCGATATTCGGCGCGTAGCGGGTGTACCCCGCCCGAATTGCCGCAATGCCAGTGTCGGCCACGACAGCGGGCGTGTCGAAGTCGGGCTCGCCCACGCCCAGATCGAGCACATCCTCGCCGGCAGCCTGACGTCGCTTGGCTTCGTTGCTGATCGCCACCGTCTGGGAGGCTTCGAGATGGGCAAGGTTGAGCGAAGGCGTAAACGACATGACAGACTCGGGACAGAGGCAAAAAGGCACGGGCGAGGCCGAAAGCTCCGTTCCTCCCCGCCATGTGTCAACGTAGGCTTGGCGGCACCCGGCTCTGGGGCTACGATTCCGGCCGTGTTGCAGCAGCGCAGGTTCTGACAATCGAGGACGGAACGATGAACGACGGATGGTGGGGTGTCGAGCCGGCGGTGACCGGCGTGTTGACCGCGTGGGGCTGGTCGGAAGATCGCGATGCCGTGCGGCAGGTCCTGCCGGGTATCGCGCGCCACGGCAACGCGGTGGTGGTCATCCCCCCTGCGCCAGCGCAGGCGGCACCGGCCCTGGCGGGTATCGTCGCGGCGGTCGGTGCCAGCAAGGGCCGCGCGCTGGTGCTGAGTGCTCCGGCCCTGGTGGGGCCGATCGGCCAGTTGGTGGATCGCCTGGCCGAGCCCAGCGGCATTCGCGTGCTCAGCGCCACCGGGCCTGCCCGCGCCACCCGTCGCCTGGCCGACGCCAGCGTCGATATTCTCGTGACCTCGCCCGCCACGGCCCTGGGCCTGTTGACCCGTTCGGCCCTCGCCATCGACAGCTTTACATCGATTGTCCTCTGCTGGCCCGACGACTGGAACGCCGAAGAAGCTGTCACCCTGCTGCTAGCCGATCTGCCGCGCGAGGCGCAGCGGGTGATCCTCACCAGCGACAGCGACCGCACCGCCGCCTTGTCGGAGCGCCACGCCCGCCGAGCCCTGGTGGTGGCCCCGAGCCCGGCCGATGACAGCCTGGCACCGCCCCGCTCGATCCGCACCGTGCCGACCAGTTGGAGCGATCGGCTCGGCACAGTGGTCACCCTGCTCGAACTGCTCGATCCGGCCGCCGCAACGCTCTGGACCGCCGACACCAGCGATCCGGCGGCATGGACCGCGCTGAGCAGCGAATTGAGCGGCCTCGAACTGATCAGCGGCACCGCCCTGCCCACGACCGATCTGGTGATCCTCGCCGATCTGCCCAGCCGACAGCAGTTAGCGGTTCTCGGCGCCGGACGCGACCTTGTGGTGTTGGTGCCGGCCGGCACCGACGGCTACGTTCGCCGCAGCATGCCCGGCGCCCGGCCGGTGCGGCTCAGCGGTCTTGTCGACCATCTGCGCGACCGCGACGCCGCCCTCCGTGCCGAAGTCGAGGCCCTGATCCATCGGGACCAGCTCGCTGCGGCCAGCTACGCCATCGCGCCGCTGTTCGATCGGCACGACCCCCAGGCGGTCGCGGCCGCCTGCTTCGCCCTCTGGCGTCGGGTGGGCGTCATCGAAGCCGGCCGACCGGCGGCCGATCAGGCGCTGGCCGAACCCTCAGCCGAGGCCACTCCGGTGGGTGGGATTCGGACAGCCAAACTCTGGATCGGAATCGGTCGCCGGGATGAGGCCAGCGTCGGCGATCTGGTCGCGGTGCTGATCAAGGAGGTCGGTCTCAGCCGCGAGGCGATCGGTCGGATCGAATTGCGAGAGACCTACGCGCTGGTGGAGGTTCCGGCCGCCGCAGCGGAGCAGGCGGCCCAACGCCTTGGAGGTGTGACCATCAGACGCCGGAAGCTGGTCGCGCGCGTCGATCGCGGTGGCCCGGCCGCCGGGGGTCGGCCGAGCGGAGGGCGCGGCGGCGGACGCCCGGGGGGCGGTGACCGCCCGCCGCGCCGCTAGTCCTCAAACGGCAACGGGCCGCCCAGCGGGGCGGCCCGAACTCCGATCGCACAACGGTGAGGAGCAGAGATTACTTGCCCTTGTTGACGACGTCCTTGAGCCCCTTCCCGGGCCGGAACGCCGGGACCTTCGACGCCTTGATCTTGATGGTCGCGCCGGTCTGCGGATTGCGGCCTTCGCGCGCCGCACGCTTGCGGACTTCGAAGCTGCCGAAGCCGGTGATGTTGATGCTGCCGCCCCGCTTCAGCTCCTTGGCAAGAATGCCATCGGTCGAGAAGAAGAGGTCCACGATCTCGCCAGACTTCGCCTTCGATTCGTCGAGGTGGTCCGCGACCGCCTCGATAAGCTCCATCTTGTTCACGGGGTTCTCCTGGGTAGGATGGGACTGGTGGTGGCCTCGGGTCCGAATGACCCGGACGGGCGAGAATATGGGGACCGTGCGCGAAACTCCGCAAGTTCCGCCAGATTCCGGGGACCGGGGGCCGACGGTCGGCCACCGGCCCCCACAACCCTGATGAGACGATCAATCCATGAGATCTGAGCGCCCGGGACGCCTTGAAGTCATTGCCGGTGTGATGTTCAGCGGCAAGAGCGAGGAACTGATCCGACGGGTCCGTCGTGCCCTGATCGCCCGCCGCCGGGTCCGGGTCTTCAAATCCCATCTGGACGCCCGCTATGACGGGCTGGAGCGGGTGTCGAGCCACACCGGCATCGCCATCGAGGCCCACCCGATTGATCGCGCCGACGAGATTCTCCGCCAGGTGGATGACCCCCGATCGGTCGATGTGGTCGCCGTCGACGAGGCGCAATTCCTCGATGCGGGGATTGTCGAAGTCACGACCCATCTTGCCGAACGAGGGGTCCGGGTGATCTGCGCCGGCACCGATACCGACTTCCGCGGCGAACCCTTCGGCATGATGGCCCACCTGATGGCGATCGCCGAAGATGTGACAAAGCTGCAGGCGATCTGCGTCGTCTGCGGCGACCTGGCCTGCCGCAATCAGCGGATCGTCAACGGCCAGCCGGCCGGGTGGAACATGCCGGTGGTGATGGTGGGTGGCACCGAGAGCTACGAGGCCCGCTGTCGCCGCTGCTTCGTGGTGCCGCGTCCCGACGCCGATCAGGTGCCGCTGCTGTGACCCGGGTCGTCGGACTCACCGGCAACATTGCCTCCGGCAAATCGACTGTGACAGCCATTCTGCGACGACTCGGCGTCCCGGTCATCGACGCCGACCAGATCGTTCACGAGCTGCAACGCCCGGGAACTGCTGTCTTCCGCGAGATTGTCGCGGCCTTTGGCCCGGCGGTGCTGACCCCCGACGGCGAACTGGACCGGGCGGCGTTGCGCCGGATGGTCCTCGCCGACGAGGCGGTGCGGCGGCGGGTCGAGGCGATAGTTCATCCGGCAGTGTTCGAGCGGCGCTCCGCCCTGGTGCAGGCCGCCATCACCGTCGGAACACCCCTGGTCGTGGTAGACGTGCCGCTGCTGTACGAGGCCGATGATCCCCGCCACTACGACGCGGTCGTGCTGGTCGATGCACCGGTGGCCCTGCGCCGGGAGCGGCTGATCACCCTGCGCGGACTGCCGGCCGAGGAGGCCGATCGGCTGATCGCGCTGCAACTTCCGGCCGAGTTGAAGCGCGAACGCGCCGACGTCGTGATCGACAACGACGGCGACATCGCCAGCCTGACGCCCCGAGTGGAGCAGCTCGTCGCTCGGTTCAGTTCATGATCACCTGGCTGTGGCACGATCGGGTCAGTCGCCCGGCCGCGGCCCAGATGGCGCTCGACCTGGCTGTCGCCGAGCTGGCGGCCCGCCACGATGTGGAATGCATTCGGCTCTATCAATGGCAGCATGCCACACTCTCGCTCGGAGCGCATGAGGCCGCCCTGCGGACCTGGCACCGGGATCGGCTCGAGGCCGACGGCATCGCCGTGGTCCGCCGTCCCACCGGCGGGCGGGGAGTCTGGCATGCCGCCAGCGACCTGACCTACGCCTGGGGTGGACGGGTTCCGACCCGGGCCGCGGCCCGGGAACGGTACAGCGAGATCCATCTGCTGCTGGCCCGGGCACTGGCCGCCCAGGGCCTGCCGAGCCGGGTGGCGGCCCCGCCGACCCAGCGGGCCGACCTGCGGCCGGGAAGCTGCTTCGAACTGGCGATTGGCGGCGAAGTGCTGCTGGGCGACCGCAAGGTGATCGGCTCGGCCCAGCGGCTTCAGGGGACCACGGCCCTGCAGCACGGCGCCATTGCCCGCGACGACCACCACAGTCAGGAGGCCCGCTACCGCCTGGTCCCGCCTCCGGCACGATCATCGCAGTCAATCGAGTGGCCGTCGGCCGCCCTGATTGCCGACGCCATCATGGCCGAAGCCCGTCGCGAGGGAGCCGAACCGGCCCCGGCGACTCTGATCGAGGCCATGGAGACAACCGCCCGGGAGCGGGTCGCGCAGTTCAGCGACCCGGCCTGGACCTGGCGTCGCTGAATGACGCATCCCTGGGAGACCCTCGTGAGCCGACGTCCTCTCATTTTCGCCGCGCTGCTGATCAGCGGACCGTTAGCGCCGCCGCGGGCGCCCGGGACCCTGGTGATGGCCCTGCGGCAGTCGGCCCCGATGCCGGTGCCCTATCTCGGACCCGCCACCAGCAGCAACGCCGATGTCGCCGACCAGCTCTTCCTCCGGCTGGCCGACCTCGGCACCACGGCGCGGACCACCGGCGACGACGCCATGGTGCCCCAACTGGCGCGCAGTTGGACGCGCCGCGACTCGGTCACAGTCGACTTCTCACTCGATCCGCGGGCGCGCTGGCATGACGGCCGACCGGTCACCAGCGCCGATGTCGTCTTCACCTGGGACCTGATCCACCGCCCGGCTGCCGGCGTCGATCTGGCGCCGTTCGCGCTGATCAGCAACATCACAGCACTCGATTCCGCCACGCTCCGCGTCAGCTTCAGGCGCCCGTCGAGCGAGCAGGTGTATACCGCAGGCTTCCTGATTCAGCCGCTGCCCCACCACCTGCTCGACGGCCTGTCGCTCGACTCGCTCAACCAGTCGGCCTTCGCGGCAGCGCCGGTGGGCAACGGCCCCTACCGCTTCGTGAGGCGGGTGCCCGGACAACTGGTGGAACTGCGGGCCGACTCCAGCTTCTTCCTCGGTCAACCGGGAATTGGCCGCCTGCTGTTTCGGATCGTCCCGGCCACTGAGGCCCAGGTGAACCTGTTGCTCTCGGGCGAGATCGATGTGATGAGCGACGTCCCGGCCAGCGCCCTGCCGCGGATCGCAGCGGATACCACGCTGCGCCTGGTGACGGCCCCCGGCAGCTTCGTGACCTACCTGCTGTTCAATGCCATGACTCCGGGACGCACCGATCGTCCCCACCCCATCCTGGCCGACCAGGCCGTTCGCCAGGCGCTGGCACTCAGCCTCGACCGCAGCGCAATCGCTCGGCAGGCCTTCGGCCCCGGGGTCCAGACGCCGACCGCCGTCAGGTCCCAAGCCTGGTACTGGGTCGGACGCGACTCGGCAGCCGCCGGACAGGCCGACACCAGCCGGGCGCGTCAGTTGTTGCAATCGGCAGGCTGGCAGGATCACGACGGTGACGGCATCCTCGACCGGAACGGTCGACCGCTCGAGCTGCGCGTGATCTACCCGGTGCAGTCGAGCGTCTTCGCCGGCATCGCCGTGCAGGTCGAACAGCAGTGGCGCCGCATCGGCATCCGGGTCCAGCTCGATCCGATCGATGGGGCAATCTGGCTCGAGCGCCGGAACGCGGGACGCTTCGACGTCGACATCGCGGGAGTACACCAGGACCCCAGCCCCGCTTCGCTGAGCCAGAGCTGGTCCTGCGCGTCAGCCGCGCAGCCGGGGTCATCAAATGTCGGCCATTGGTGCGACAGGCGCTTTGACCAGCTCCGCGAAGCGGCGGCCACACAACCGGACGCCGTCGCCGGATACCGCGCCGCCTTCGCCGAGATGTCCACCTGGCAACCGGCGATCGTGGTCGGTGCTCCCGCCAATCGGGTCGCGGTCCGGAGCGGTTTCACTCAGGTCATCATCCGCAGCAGCAAGGCATGGAGTGCGCTGTGGCGCTGGCAGATGACCCCCGACCTCGCCGCGCCGCGCACATGATGGCATGAGCCGCTGGCTGCTCCGTCGGGTCCTCGGCGCCGCAGTGGTCATCCTGCTCGGCAGCGCGATCATTGTCGCCCTGGTCCATCTGCTCCCCGGCGATCCCCTGGCCGCCTTGATCGCCGATCGAGGACTCTCCCCCGACGCGCGGGCGGCCCTCGAAGCCCGACTCGGCGTCGACCGATCGCTGCCTGCTGTCATGGCCGACTTCTTCAGCTCGGCCCTGCATGGCGACCTGGGGCGCTCGATCATCTCAGGTCGCCCGGTGACCACCATCGTGGTCGAACATCTGGGCCCGACCCTGCTGCTGGGCGGTCTCACCCTGATCATCGACTTCAGCCTCGGCATCGCGCTCGGACTGGCCAGTGCAGTGCGCCCCGAAAGCCGGACCGCGAGCTGGCTCGATCGGCTCACCCTTGTCGGATACACTCTGCCGGCATTTGTGATCGGCCTGGTGCTCGCCTGGCTCTTTGCCGTGACGCTGCACTGGTTCCCGGCTGCCGGATACAGCGATCCGCTGCTGACTGACAACGCCGGCGTGATGGCATCGCTGGCCGACCGGATCCACCATCTGGTCCTGCCGCTCGCGACCATGGTCATCGCCACCATCGCCGTGCCACTCCGCCATCAGCGCAGTGCAGCGCTCGCCACCCGCGACCTGGCCTGGGTCAACGCCGCCCGGGCGCGCGGCGTGCCGCCCCGGCAGATCGTGATCCGCCACATCTGGCGACCCGCCCTCACCCCGGTGGTGACGCTGCTGGGGCTCTGGCTCCCGATGCTGGTCTCGGGTGCCATCTTCGTCGAGGCAGTCTTCGCGTGGCCCGGCATCGGCTCGCTTCTGGCCACGGCCACGGCCCAGCGCGACCTGCCGGTGGTCATCGGCACAGCGATCATGATCCTGATCGTGGTGCAGTGCGGTTCGGTGGCCGCGGATCTGCTCTATCGACTTGTCGATCCCGTCCAGCGGAGCCAGCCATGACATCGCGGCGGATGGGTGGCCTGCTGGCCGCACTGATTCTCGCGCTGGCCCTGGTCGGCCCGCTGCTTCGCCCCGAAGCACTCTCGCCGGTCGCCGACGGCGTGCAACTCGCCGCTCCCTCGCTCGATCACTGGCTCGGCACCGATGCGTTCGCACGCGATGTCTTCGCCCGACTCGCCCGGGGCGCTCGTCTGTCACTGGCCATTGCCACCCTGGCCGTCGGTCTCGCCACGGTGCTCGGTGTCGGCTTGGGGGTATTGGCGGGCGCAACCGACACCCGACGCGGTCGCTGGCTGTCATACCTGATCGATCTGGCTCTGGCCCTGCCTCGCGTGGTGATCCTGCTGGTCCTGGTCGCGGCCACCGGCCCGTTGGGCCCGGTAGCACTGGGAGTGGTGCTGGGATGCACCGGGTGGCCCGCCATTGCGCGCCTCGCCCGGGGCGAAGCCCAGCGGGTGAAGCATGCCCCGCATGTGATGGCCGCAGCGGCATTGGGCGCATCACCGCTGCGCCGAATCGGTCGGGACATCCTGCCTGCGGCGTTGCCACCCGCCGTGGTCGCCGCCACCCTGGGCGTCGCCGACATCCTGTTGCTCGAAGCCGGGTTGTCGTTTCTCGGCATCGGGATTCGTCCGCCCACTCCCACCTGGGGCAGCATGATTCTCGAAGCACAACCCTATCTGGCAACCGCTCCCTGGCTGCTGCTGGCTCCCGGAGCGGCCTTGGTGGCAGCGACGGCCGCTACCACATTGTTGGGTGATGCCCTCCGGGCCCGACTCCAACCGGCCGCGTGATGACTGCTCTGCTCGCTGTTGACCATCTCCGCGTCACCTTTCCCCGCGACGCTGCCGCCGCACTGGTCGCTGTCGACGATGTGTCGTTTACCATCGACCGCGGCGAACTGCTGGCGCTGGTCGGCGAATCCGGCTGCGGCAAGAGCCTCACCGGTCTATCCCTGCTCGGCCTGCAACCCGCCACCGCACGCGTGGCCGACACCGGCTCGATTCGCTTTGACGGCGACGAACTGATCGGACGGTCCGAACAACAGTGGCGGGCGATCCGCGGCGCCCGGATCGCGATGGTGTTCCAGGATCCGATGGCATCACTCAATCCGGTGATGCGGATCGGTTCCCAGATCACCGAAGCAATCCGCGCTCACCAACGGATCGATCGGATCGCGGCGCGCCGCCGCGCCATCGAGCTGTTGGCCGAAGTCGGGATCGCCGATCCCGAGAGCCGGATCGACGCCTATCCCCATCAGATGAGCGGCGGAATGCGTCAGCGGGTGATGATCGCCATCGCCCTGGCCGGCGAACCGGACCTGCTGATCGCCGACGAACCCACCACAGCTCTCGATGTCACGGTGCAGGCTCAGATCCTCGAGTTGATCGACACGCTGCGCCGCGTCCGCGGCATGGCGATGTTGCTGATCAGCCATGACCTGGGGATCGTGGCGGGCCGCGCCGATCGGGTGCTGGTGATGTATGCCGGACGGATTGTGGAAGCCGCACCGACAGCGCTGCTGTTCGATCGGCCGGCCCATCCCTACAGCCAGGGCCTGTTCGCCTCACTGCCGCGGCTCGACCACAGCGCCGATCGACTCAGCGCCATTCCCGGCGCGGTCCCACCACCCGATCGGTGGCCCGACGGATGCAGGTTTCATCCCCGCTGCCCGGTGGCACTGCCGCGCTGTGGCCACGACCAGCCGCCGCTGCTCCCGATCGCCGACCACCATCCCGTCGCCTGCTGGGTGGCGCAGCAGGAGGCCGAAAGGTGACGCCGCTGCTCGAGGTTGTGGACCTGGTCAAGCACTATCAGAGCGGTGGATTCCTCAAAGGGAATGCCCCGGTGGTGCGCGCCGTAAACGGCGTGTCATTCACCATTGCGCCCGGCGAAACCCTGGGCCTGGTCGGCGAATCGGGCAGCGGCAAGTCGACTGTGGGGCGCACGCTGCTGCGCCTTGAGACCGCCACATCGGGACGGGTCGCCTTCGAAGGCCAGAATCTGAGCGAACTGTCACCCGCCGCGCTGCGCCGGCTGCGACGGCGCATGCAGATCATCTTTCAGGATCCGTTCGGCTCACTCAACCCGCGCCACACCATCGGGGCATCAATCGCCGAAGGCCTGATCATTCACCGGCTGCTACCGCGGCATGAGATTCCCGATCGGGTGGCCCAGCTCCTGAGCGAAGTCGGCCTCGACCCCGACTACGCCCGACGCTATCCCCATGAGTTCTCGGGGGGGCAGCGTCAGCGCATCGGGATCGCGCGGGCGCTGGCGGTCGACCCGGTGTTCATCGTCTGCGACGAGCCGGTCTCAGCCCTTGATGTGTCGGTTCAGGCTCAGGTGCTCAATCTGCTGCTCGACCTGCGCGACAAACGCGGGCTGGCCTATCTCTTCATCGCGCACGACCTCGCCGTGGTCCGCCAGATCGCTCATCGGGTCGCTGTCATGTACCTCGGCACAGTCGTCGAGACCGGGCCGACCCGCGCGGTGATCGACACACCGCGCCATCCCTACACCCGCGCCCTGGTCTCAGCGGTGCCCCATCCCGACCCGGCCCATCGCGCCGAACGGATCGTCCTGAGCGGTGAGCCGCCCTCGCCGACCACCCCGATGGTCGGCTGCCCCTTCGCCTCGCGCTGTTTTCATCCCGCCCGCGATGCTCGCTGCCTCACCGAGCGGCCGCTGCTGCATCAGGTGGGTGATCAACAGGTCGCCTGTCATCACGAGTCGTGACCATGCCCTCGACCCCGCCCGTGGCGCTGATCGACGCCTTCACCGACGTCAGTTTCGGCGGCAATCCCGCCGCCGTGGTCCAACTCGATCAGGCGGCTGCGGCCGACTGGATGCAAGCTGTCGCCACCGAGATGAACCAGTCGGAAACCGCATTTCTTCACCGGATCGATGCCGGCTGGGCGCTGCGCTGGTTCACGCCCCGGGCCGAAGTCGACCTCTGCGGCCACGCCACGCTGGCCGCGGCCCATCTGCTCTGGGAGTCCGGGGCGGAGCCTGACTCGTCATGCCATTTCCTGACCCGGAGCGGCATGCTTCACGCCCGGCGAGGCGATCAGGGCGCGATCACCCTCGACTTCCCGGCCCTGATCAGCAGGGCGACCTCGCCGCCCGACGATCTGGTGCTCGGCCTCGGTGCCACG
>CBFGTB010000027.1:0-22470 GCA_965651715.1 uncultured Gemmatimonadales bacterium | reverse complement strand
TGCGTCTGGTCCAGTGGGCTCAGCAGGCTGTCATCTCGCAGGTGCTGGCGCGGGGCGGGACTGTCGAGTTGATGCCGGAGCCGTTCGATCACTCCAAGTTGATGGTGGTCGACGGCGCATGGTCGCTGATTGGCTCCGCCAACTGGGACCCGCGCTCGATTCGACTGAATTTCGAGTTTGTGGTCGAAGTCCATTCGGCGGCATTCGCCCGGCAGTTGGAGGAGATCATCGCCGCCAAGGCGGTCGGCGCGCGGTTACTCACGCGCACCGACCTGGAACATCGACCGCTGCCGCTGCGGATCCGCGACGGGGCGGCGTGGCTGCTGCAACCTTACCTCTGATTGGCGATGATCATCGCTTGATCAGAGTAAAGTCGTATTCCAGCGCGATGGTATCCTCGACGCTCAGCACGACCGCGACCCGCGGCTTGGTCATCTCAAAATCGGCGAAGGTGAAGCTGGTCGTGGCCGATCCGGTGTAGCCGGTGGGCGTCGCTGTCGCTGTTACTGCCCAGGTGGTGGGACGGGTCACGCCCCGCAGCGTGAGATCGCCGGTGAGGCTGAAATTGAAGCTGCCGCTGGTCGGCAGCGGGCTGGGCGTTCCGTTGATACCGGTGACCCGGAGCGTGGCGTCAGGAAACTCCTCGGTGTTCAGCAATCGGCGCTGGACGTAGCCGTCGCGGCGGTCCTTGTCACTCTTCAGCGGGCGCAGATCAATGGTGATGATCGACTGATCCGCGACCACCGCGCCCGTGTCATCGATCACGACCTGGCCGCTGACGGCGGGTGTCACGCCGATGGCATCGTTGGGGAAGTCGACGCCGGCGAGCTGTTCGCGGACCTTGTAGCGGGCCTCGTTGCCCGAGGCGGCGACCTCGAAGCGGGTCGTGGCGGGTGAGGCCGACTGAGCGACGGCGACGGCGGGCATCAGGCTGGCGGCGAACAGGGCAGAGACGAGAAAGCGCACAGCGGCTCCGGGCTGAAGGGCGGCGAATGAATCGAAACGGGTCCCGCTCCCGGCGATGGGGAGGGTGACCCGGGATGAGACGATCAGAGCTCGATCAATCCCACAAGGCCGCCGAACCCGTCCTCAACCCGGGGCATGCCGGGTGGTGCGACCCAGGGGCCGTCGTCGAGCGAGACATTGAGACGGTAGGTGCCGGGCGCGGCGATCACGCTGGCGGCGTACCTGCCGCCGCCGATCGGCTCCAGCAGCACCGGGCGCCAGCCGGTGAACTCTCCCATCACCCGGGCCTGAGACGCGCCGGGGAGGGTCAGGACGATCCGGACGTGGCGACTGTCGAGTCGCTCGATTGTCGCCCGCGGCTCCCGCCGGATCCGGCGGGCCGGATCGGGCAAGGCGACTCGCAGGCCCAGGGTGGTCTGGTGGCTACCCGGGACGCCGAGGACCAGGTCGGCGGGCTCGCGGTTGGTGCCGACGTCGATGCTGGCCACCGCGGTGAGCGGGATCAACGCATGAATGCGCCACCACGGCTGGGTCGGGATGTCGTCGCCGCGGCGACTGCCGATGGTGCCCAGCAGCACGAAGGTCGGCAACTGAATTTGCATATCCAGCGCCAGATCGGTCACCGAACGCACCCGGCGCCGAAAGAGATCGCCGTCCGTGCCGCTGCCGTCGAAGAACACGTCATCGTGGAGTGTGCTGTCGCGCAGGATCGTGTTGTTCAGGCTGCCGACCAGATTGACCGGCCCAACCCGCAGCCCGAGCGTGGCGCCGCGGCGTCCGAACGAGACGTGTTGTCCGCGGGGGCGGCTGAGGCCTTCGGCGACATGGATGTCGAGGCTGATCGGTCCGAGCGATCGACCCACGCTGCCGCCGCCGCTCCACGCTTCGGTCCAGTCGGCCCGGATGGCGTTGCCGAGTTCAAAACCGGGACCGATGGTCGCACGCCAGCCATCGCGAGCGAAGTGCCATCGGGCCCTGACGGCGCCGCGACTGCTGGTGCCCAGGTCCTGATAGGAGATGGTGGTGCCGCGGAGGTCAAGCTGAACCGGTCCGAGGCGACCGCCCGCGTCGAAGCCGAGGGTGCCCACGGTTCCGGTCGCCGATTGCTCGACCCAGCCCACGCCGCCCCCGGTGGTGAGCGCCAGTACCTGAGCACTGAGGGCCACCGGCGTGAGCAGCAGGCTGAGGCCGATGAGCCGGCATTGCATCAGCGGTGATCCTCGGGCTGACGGGCCACCAGGTCGGTCGGATCAATCTCCTGGTACTCCTGCTCCTCGGCGTGGCGTCGAGCCAGAGTCATGACGCGTTGCCACGCCCGGGTCGGGACGGCGCCGCGGGCGGTCAGGTCGAGGTAGGCGCCCAAGGGGACTGTGATGCCGGCATCGCCGCGGGCGCTCCGCAGCAGCACCAGTTCACGGGGAGCGAGTCCGGTTTGAAGGGCCGCGGCGGCGGTGGTCAGCTCGGTGGCGCCGGTCGAGAGGCCGAGCACCTCTCCTGCCAGGCGGAGCGAAGCCCGGAGCCGATTGAGCGCGGTATAGATCGCGTCGGCGGGAACGCCCTTGGCGCCGCCTTCGAGCGCCCGGAGCACCAGTGGTTCCACCGGGAGGCCTTCCCGGGCCGCCGAATCGACGATGCCATGCAGTCGCAGCGCGACACTCTCGGGGAATCGACTGCCGATCCGCTGATCGACGGCGGCCAGGTCGGGCGTGTCGCGGTGGGGCACCCCGGCCAGACTTGAGGCGCCCTGCCCGGCGGCGGGAGGAGTCCCCAGCAGCAGTATCACGGCGGTGAGCGATGCAAGGCGGCGCATCAGTGACTCGCGACGGTGAGGACCGAAGTCGGTCGGCCGAAGTCATCGGCGACGGGAGCGGCAGTGGGATCGGCCAGCCAGGTGCCCCCATCTGTGACGTAGGCGAAACGGTAGCGACCGGGCGGGAGCGTCATGGTCAGTTCCCAGCGGTCGCCATGTGGTGCGAGGCGGAGTTCGCCGGTTTGCCAGCCATTGAAGTCGCCCACCAGCGACACGCCGCTGCCGGCCGGAGCATCTACGGCGAAGGTAATCTGGCCCGGGGGCGGGGCCGACCGGCTGAGCAGCAGGCTGGCAGCCGCCACCGACGCCACGCCCAGCGATCCGCCGACCCAGCGCAGCGACCGACCAGTGCGGTGGCGTCGATCGACCCGTGCCGCCAGGCCGGGCCGCAGGCCTGACTCGGCGCGCAGCGTCGCGATCATGGCGGCGACCGGGTCGCCATCAGGCTGTGGGGGAGGGAGACTGGTCATCTCAGCGACTGTCTTTCAGCAGGTCGCGCAGTCGGTCGCAGGCGCGCGAGACCCGCATTTTGAGGGCGGGGATCCCGGCCCCGACAATCTGTGCCATCTCCTCATAGGTCAGTCCTTCCACATGCTTGAGCAGAAACGCCTCCCGCAGCGTGGGCGAGAGCTGGGCCAGCGCCGCGGCGATCTCATCGCGCCACTGGCGGTTCTCGACTTCGGGCTGGCGCGCGGCCCGCGCGAGGACCGCCTCACCGGCCTCACCGCCCACCAGGCGCCACCAGCGCCGCCGTCGCGAGCGGCACCGATTGACTGCGATACGAAACAGCCAGCCAGCCGGGTTGTCGGGGCGCATGCCCCGGCGAATCGCCCGCTCGGCCCGCACGAAGGTATCCTGCAGGACTTCGTCGGCGTCGTCGGCCGATTGCAGGAAATGGGTCGCGTACCGCATCAGCGCCGGTCCGTGGCGATCCATCAAGCCGGCGAGCGCGGCCGAATCGCCGCTGGCAATCCGCTCGATCAGGGCGGAATCGGTCGGCTTCACGGGATCAAGACCCAGCCGATGCGGGCCGGGTCACCTCGGCGTCCCAGGTGACCGGCAGGCCGGCGGCCGGGTCAGGGGAGTGACCTCGGACGCGGCGGCGAGCGTCGGGGACGATCCTTCAGCAAAGGCGTCAGCGTGTTGCATCGGTGTGCCACTTCCTCTCTGCTCGGCCTCGCGGCGGCCAGTCTGCTGCTGGGCTGTGGTGTGACAGATCCCTCCGGGGGATTGCCGCCCGGGGACGCCCAGCTCGCCGTACTCAATGCGCTGCCGGAAGGTACGGTCACCCGGCTCCTGTTGGATGATGAGGACATGACCTTGCCGCCCAGCGGCACGCGGATCAGCCGGGTGATCCCGGCCGGTACCCATCGGCTGGAGGCGCGCGGGGGCAGCGGCCGGGTGATGGGGTCGCAGCAGTTTACAGTGGCGGTCGGTGGCCGCCGGACCGCTGTGATTGGAGGGAGCCTGGTCGGTGGCGGAGCTGTCATCGTCGCCGGCGATACCGTCACGGCCCCGCTGGCGCCAATGGTCAAGGTGCGGGTCGTGAATACTGTTCGGGAGACACCCGACCTTGAGGCGTGGATTGCGCCGCAGATCGATGCCGACCAGCTTGGCGCGCAATTGGTCTCCCCGCTGGACTACGGCGTCAGTCTGGAGGGCCGCTTCCCGTCCTTCGTGTCGCGATCGACCGGTCACTATCTCGTCCGGGTCACCGATGTCGCGCAGCGACAGGTCCAGGCCGAGCGCGCCGTGGAGTTGGTCGGCGGCGAGGTCTGGAGTGTGGTGCTGATTCGTGCCGCCGATGGCGAGCTGGCGCTGGTGCCGATTCGCGAGGCGACGGCCGATTAGAACCTGACCCGGAACAACAGGCTGGGCACCGGCACGCCGGTGAACATCGGGCGACTCATCGGGCGGCTTCGCCCCGCCAGAGTGAGCGGGGGCAGGGCTTCGCGGGGGGCCTGGTCGCCGATGGCGAGGTTGAGCAGGCTGAATCCGATCGCCATCTCGGTATCGCCGAATCCGTCGAAGGATTTTTCGGCCGAGAGGTCGAGCCGGGCGACCGCTGCGATGCATCGGCTCAGCCGGAGTGGGGCGATCACACGCCGTACACCTGCCGCAGCCGCTGTCCCACCGGACAGTCGGCGCTGTGCGCGCCGGGCAGTCGACCGATGCTCATCAGGAACTCACCGACGATCTCGCCGCCCATGAATCGAAATTCCGCCTTCATCAGCTTGACCCATTCGGGTTTGCTCAGTTGGCCCTGCGCGTCGAGCCACGCGGCGAATGATCCGTGACTCGCGATCAAGTCGACCAACCGCTGGGCGTTGTGGATGGCGGCGTCGATCTTGAGCCGATTGCGAATGATGCCGGGATCGCCCAGCAGTCGGGCGCGGTCGGAGTCGCCGTAGGCCGCGACCACGGCGGGGTCGAAGCCGTGATAGGCACGTCGGAATCCCTCGCGCTTCTTCAGGATGGTGAGCCAGGAGAGGCCCGCCTGATTGATTTCAAGGACCAGGCGTTCAAACAGTTCAGCGTCGCCGGTGAGCGGGACACCGTATTCGGTGTCGTGGTAGGGGCCGTGAAAGGGGTGTCCGGGAGCGCTCAGGCAATAGGGGTTTGTCATAGTGGAGTATACGCCGGCTGGCTCGGCCGGTGCGGCAATCGCGCTAGCTTACAGCCGATGCGCGCGCTGATCCTTCCCTCACTCGAGCCGGTGGAACGCCCCGACCCAACGCCGGGAGCGGGGCAGCTTCTCGTCCGGGTGCGAGCCGTCGGACTCAATCGCGCCGATCTGGCGCAGCGGGCCGGGCAATATCCCGCTCCGCCGGGCTGGCCGGCTGATGTCCCCGGCCTCGAGTACGCCGGCGACGTGGTGCGGACCGGTCCCGGGTGCACTCGGTTCACCGTCGGACAACGGGTGATGGGGTTGGTGGGTGGCGGGGCCATGGCCGAGTTGCTGGCCGTGTCGGAATGTGAGGCGATGGCGGTGCCCGCTCATGTGAGTGTGACCGATGCCGCCGCGATTCCCGAAGCCTTTCTCACGGCATGGGATGCCCTGACGCGACAGGGCGGCGTGCGCGGCGGTGAGCGGGTGTTGGTCCACGCGGTAGGCAGCGGCGTGGGCACCGCTGCCGCTCAACTCGCCGGCCCGCTCGGCGTGACCCTGATCGGGAGTTCGCGCAGTCCCGACAAGCTGGAACGCTGTCGGGAACTGGGCATGAGCCACGGCGTGCTCTCCACCGATCCCGACTGGCCGGAGCAGGTGGGCGGACCGGTCGATGTGATCGTGGATACCCTCGGCGCCGGACTGCTGAGTGTCAACCTGGCCCTGCTCGCACCGCGAGGGCGGCTGGTGGTCCTAGGGCTGCTGACGGGCCGACGGGCGTCGGAGTTCGACATGGGGCTGCTCCTGCGGCAGCGGCTGACCGTGGTCGGGACTGTGATGCGCTCCCGCGGCAGTGAGGAACGGGCTGCGCTCATTGAGGCGTTCACCGCCGAGGTGTTGCCACTGTTTACCCGCCGGGTGCTGCGACCCATCGTGGACACTGTGGTTCCGATCGACGCGGCGGCGACCGCGTACCAGTTGCTGGCCTCCAATCGCAGCTTTGGGAAGATTGTGCTGGCGTGGCCGTGAGCAGAGTCGCCACCGGCCGGTCCCTTCATGGAGCATTGATGATGAAATCCACTGCGCTGATCCTCGGGGTGCTGTTGGGCGGCTGCACGGTACGCTCGATTCCCCCGACACCGCCCACCAGCGATCTGACTGCCGACCGGGCGGCAGTCGATTCGGTGCTCACCCGGTTGCACCGCGCGGCCGCCGAGGGCGCCTGGCAGGAATACTTCGCCCTGTACGCCCCGGAGGCGGTGTTCCTGGGCACCGATGCGCACGAGCGCTGGGAGTTGGCGGCGTTCCGTCGCTACGCCGCCGCCTCACAGGGATGGACCTATCAGCCGAGCGAGCGGCATGTCTTCGTCGCTCCGACCGGGCGCGCTGCATGGTTCGATGAACGACTCCAGAATGACAGCTATGGGGAAACCCGCGGCACCGGCGTCCTCCTCAAAGGGCCGGCCGGCTGGCGCGTGGTGCAGTACAACCTGTCGCTGCCGATTCCGAACGAACTGGCAGGCGAGGTCGTGGCCCGCATTCGGGGGGCGAGCACCCCGCCCTGATACCGAGCAGGTGATGGGGCCCGGGACAGCTTGCGGCGACCGGGCAGCAGGCATTACTTAGGGGCTTGCTCCAGCCCATTTTTTTGCCGACGGGACGATCGTGACTACTGACGCGCTCACCTGCGGGACCTGTCACACGCCGCTACCTGCGGGAGCTCACTTCTGTCTCAACTGCGGCGCACCCACGCCGACCGAGCCGGGTGTGCCGCCGCGGACGATGCCGACCGGCGCGGTGGAGGTGTCGCGGATTCGCTCCGCCCTGGCCGATCGCTACCGGATTGAGCGGGTGTTGGGTGAAGGTGGGATGGCCACGGTGTACCTGGCCGAAGACCTGAAGCACCAGCGCATGGTGGCGGTCAAGGTGATGCGGCCCGAGCTGGCGGCCACGCTCGGCAGTGAACGATTCCTGCGCGAAGTCTCGATTGCGGCCCGACTGTCTCATCCCCACATCCTGGCGGTGCACGATTCCGGCAACGTCGACGGGGTGCTGTACTACGTGATGCCGCTGGTGGAAGGGGAGTCGTTGCCGGCGCGGCTGGCGCGCGAGAAGCAGTTGCCGGTGGCCGAGGCGTTGCGGATTGCACGCGAGGTGGCCGAAGCGCTGAGCTATGCCCATCAGCGCGGCATCATCCATCGCGACATCAAGCCCGCCAACATTCTGCTCAGCGATGGTCATGCGCTGGTGGCCGATTTCGGGATCGCCCGGGCCACCAGTGACGAGAGTCGTGCGCTCACCCAGACCGGTCTCGCCATCGGAACCCCGCAGTATATGAGCCCCGAGCAGGCCAGCGGCGATCCGGCGATCGATGGCCGGACCGATGTGTATGCGCTGGGGGCGGTTCTCTATGAAATGTTGGCCGGCGAGCCACCGTTCACCGGACCAACGGCGCAGGCCATCATCACCCGGAGCATCACCGAGGCGCCGCGACCGCTGCGGCAAACCCGGGCTGCCTTGCCGGTCACGATCGAGCGGACGGTGCAGACCGCCCTGGCCAAGTCGGCGGCTGATCGCTTTGCTGATGCGGCCGCGATGGCGCAGGCCCTGCGAACCGCCGAGGATCAGGTCCGAACCGGCGCGGCGCTCACCCCGGATGCCGATCGGTCAGCCAGGCCATCGGATCGCCGGCGCGGGATCTTTGCGGTGGTGGCGCTCGGGGTGCTGCTGCTGGGCGGCTGGCTGGTGCGAAAGGGCATGGCGTCCCGTCCGACAGTGCACAGTGTGGCGGTATTGCCATTCGTCAGCTACGGCACCGACGACGAGGCCTACTTCGCCGACGGCCTTGTCGACGAATTGCGTGATAAACTGGCCCGCCTCGAGGGCCTCACCGTCATCGCCTCGGCGAGCGCGGATCAGTACCGGGGCACGTCCAAGACCGGTCCGGAGATCGCCGGCGAACTCAACGTCGATCAAGTGCTGACCGGCAAGGTCCACTGGGGCGACGGACCCGACGGTCAGCGCCGCGCCCGAGTGTCGACCGAACTGGTGGACGGCAAGACCGGCACCGTGACCTGGCGCAGCTCGTTTGACGCCGATCCCACAAACACGCTGGTGATGCAGGGCCGGATTGCCTCCGACGTAGCCACCGCACTGGGAGCGGCACTGACCCCTCAGGTCGCTGAAGACCTGGCCGGTGCCCCAACCAGCAACCCCGACGCCTATCAGCTCTATCTCAAGTCGACAGCGATGCCGCTGCGTACCATCCGGGATCTGCGGACATCGGTGACCGATCTCGAACAGGCGGTGGCGCTCGACCGTGATTTCACCCGCGCCTGGATTCGCTTGACCGGGCGGTACATCGATTTGTATCTCGGCGGAGATCGCACCCAGGCCGTGATTGACAAAGCCCACAGTGCGCTGGCCGAAGCCGAGCGGCTGGCCCCCGATTCGGCACGGACCCATCTGGCGGCATCGGAAGTTGCCCGACTGCTCGATCTGGATACCGCGACGGCGCGGGTCAGGCTGGCCCGGGCGTGGCAGCTCGATTCCAACGATGTCCTGATCCTGAGTGCGGCGGCGTACCAGGACATCCGCGATGAAAAATTCCGACCGGGGCTCGCCAAGCTGACCCGGGCGCGGGCACTCGATCCCCGCTCGATCGGTATCCTCAGCCAGTTGCATGCCGCCCAGCTCTATCTCGGCGATAATGGCGGCGCGATGGTCACGGCCGAGGAGATGATGGAACTCAAGCCGCAGGATCTGTCGTATGTCCAGAGCGTGGTTCTGGGGCACCTCGCTGTCGGCGACACTCTGGGTGCGCGGCGGATCATTGCCCAAGTCAAGAACTGGGTCCCTGCGGCCGAACTGGTGCAATACTTCGCCGGATATCAGGAACTGAGCTTCCTGCTTGATGATGCCGATCACGCGCTGTTGTTCAGCATGCGCCCGTCGTCCTTTGACAATGATGTGGCGTGGTGGGCGCAGTCGCTGGCCTTTGCCGCCTATCAGCGAGGGGACACGGCTCGGGCGCGGATATTTGCCGACAGTTCGCTGGCGGAATCGAAGCGCCAGGCCGAAGCCGCTCACAACGATCCCACCCTGATCGCTCTGTATGCCGACATGCTGATGATGACCGGGCATCGGGCCGAGGCCGAGCGGCAGATCGAGGCGGCGCTCGACGTGGCGAAGATCCGCGGTCTGCCGAGTGATCGGGAGTATGTGCTGCTCCAGGCGGTGCGGGTGTACGGCGGGATGGGGCAAATCGACCGCGCTCTCGATATGACCGACTCGCTGATGACCGGACTCACCCGGGTCACCCGTCAGCGACTGCGGGTCGATCCGATGTGGCAGCGGTTCAAGGGGAATCCCCGCTTTGAACGGATGGCCACCGCTGACCTCACGTCGCCGGTCGACTGATCGGGGAAGGTGATGCCTGACGCGCACCGCTATGCGGCAACCCTGGTCTGGACCGGGAACACCGGCTCAGGGACCGAGGACTACACCAGCTATGGTCGTGACTATGAAGTGAGTTTCGCCGGTAAGCCGCCGCTCCAGGGGTCGGCGGCCGCGCGGTTTCGTGGTGACCCGAGCCGCCATGACCCCGAGAATCATTTCCTGGCGGCGATCAGCGGCTGCCACATGTTGAGCTACCTCGCCCTCGCGGCCCGGGCCGGTCTGGTGGTGGTGGACTACCGCGACGAGGCCGAAGCCGTACTGGAATTCGACGGGCGGGGCGGGGGCAGCTTCAGCTCGGTCACCTTGCGCCCGATCGTGACCCTCGCGGCCGGCGATGATGCGCTGGCGCTGGCCTTGCACGACCGGGCGCACCAGCAGTGCTTCATCGCGGCGTCATGCCGGGTGCCCATCATCCACCGACCGACCATTCAGCACGTCGGCGCGTGAGCCGGCCGAAGCGGCCGGCTCGTCGCTGATGACTCCGGCTCAGTGGCCGGTGGAATCGGCCCGGCGACCCGATTCAAACAGAAACCAGGTGCGCTGCTCGGTCTCGTCGATACAGTTTTCGATCAGGCTGGCCGTGGCGATGTCGTCATGTTCATCGCAGAGGCCGTGGACTTCATGAAGCCGAGCCGCCAGGGTCTTGTTGTCTTCGCACAGCTCAGCCAGCATATCGCCGGGCTCGACATAGTCGGCGTCGTTGTCGGCGATCCGTTGCAACCGACCGACATGACCGGTGGATCGCAGGGTGGTCGCGCCCAGCTTGCGCACTCGCTCGGCGATGGCGTCGGTCATCTGGAAGAGCTGCAGCGCCTGGTCGTCGAAGAGCAGATGGTAGTCGCGGAAGTTGGGACCGCTCACATGCCAGTGGAAGTTCTTGGTCTTGAGGTAGAGCGCGAACACGTCGGCCAGGATGGCGTTGAGGCCTCCGGCGATGTCGCGCGTGGCGGCTGCTGAAAAGTTGCTCGGCGTCCGCAGCGGGGCCGCTCGCTTGCTGCGAGCCGCCTTCCGACGAGTGGGTGACAGTTTGGCCATAATCGATTCATGCCTCGGACGAGTGAGGGAATTGCGTTGCCCCGGCGCTCACTCAGTCGCCGGGGACGCTCGCGCGATCAGCCACATCGCGCCCAACCGCAGGCGGGACAGTTCACGCATCCTGACGCACGAACAATGGTGTGACCACACTCCGGACAGGCAGTTCCCGGTCGGGAGGAGGGGATGGGCGGCTGCGCGATCGGACCGGATCGGGCCGCGACAGGCTGGGACAGATGGGCTGATGGCGTCGTCATGACCCGAAGATATACCGAAGGCGACCCGGCCGCATCCTGCTACTCGGGCAGCTCCACAATCCGGTAGCCGTCGCGGCCCCGTGAGATCCAGACGGTGCGGGTTCCTGTGGATCTGATCAACTCGGCCACCCGATTCTGACGCGCAGTGGGCCAGCCGAGAATCTGGTCGGGCGGCGGCGCGAAGATCTGGGCCACAGCGTGGCGGCCGGCCCGATAGAGATCGGGCATCAGCGGGAAGGCGGGCCCGATCACCACCACGATCGAATCGGCGCCGGTGCGCTTGGGCAGGGTCGCCATGCGCTGGGCGGTGGAGGCGGTGACTTTCAATTGATCGGGGATGTGAAGCCCGCCGATCACCAGAGCGGCCATCAGGCCCAGCCATGACACGCCGCGCAACAGTGGCCCGGGCTGCGACGGCGTTCGCCAGGCGATCACGCCGATGGCGCTCAGCATCAGGAACGGTGCGATCAGGCGCGGCTCAGCATGGACCGCGATGAACTGGAGCGTCCCCAGGACACCGGCCACGATCAGGGCTGTGGCGGCAGGAGGCGGGCGACTCCAGCGTGCCTGGAGCAGCAGGGGAACGATCACCAGGAGCAGGACCGGTAGCGCCCAGATACTCAGCGTAAGGCCGAGCAGTCGGAGCCAGTACCAGGCGGCGGCGGCCGGATCGATCGGCGTGCGGTGATCGCTGATGATGCCGCGCTGCCAGGCCGAGGGATCGGACCAGGGTGCCCAGGTCCAGCGAGCATCGGGGAACGTCGCAATCCGGACAGCGTCAGTGGTATCGACAAGAACCGTCGCATAGTTCTGGTGCTGGCCGCGATGACTGTCGGGCGAGCGGCTGTCGGCCAGTTGTAAGTACCAGCCGAAGCCGTAGCGACCGGTATCGCCGATGGTGGGGGCACCGGCGTCGTATGACATCGGAACGATCCAGAGTGCCATCAGACCGCCGGCCACCAGGGCGGAGCGCCCGATCCGCCGCAACATCTGATGGTCACGACGCCGCACAATCAGGGCGGTGATTGTCGACACCAGCAGCCAGGGCCACACCGACGTCTTCACCCAGAAGCTCGCGCCGGCCCAGAGGCCGAGCCTGACTGGCCGGAATCCGCCGGGGCGAAGCAGCTCACCGGCTGCACCGATCATCACGGCCAGCAGGAGCAGATCCGGTGTGACAGCATCAATCCGGAGGGTGCGCGTGCTGGCTACCAGCAGGGCGACAAACAGCAACCGAGTGGCGGTGGCGTTTTGCCAGCGGCGCGCCAGTCGCCAGGTGAGCGCGATCGCCACGAGGGCGATCACCAGGTTGAGCAGGTGGGCCCAGGCCGCCGCCTCGGCGTGATCGACACCCAGCAGCGCGGTGGTGAGGGCCAGCAGAGCCGGATACGCGGGCGACCAATATCCTTGAACAAAGCCGGACGGATCGAGGGCACGCAGCCGATCGGCCAGGTTCAAGTAGGCGACGCCATCCACGTTCAAGCTGCCGCGTGACGCCCACGCCAGTGCGACGGCGAGCAGTGCCACGATCAGGGCAACCGGCGTCGCGAGATCGTTGCCGCGCGTGGAATCCGGTGGGGAATCCGTTGCGGGACGGTCGGGGCGAGATGATGACGTCATGGGCGGGGGTTGGAATGAGCCATGGCAACTCCAGGCGAGCCGACGCGAAACGTGGTGGGCCGGCCGGGTGACGTCAATCTCCGACCGGTGCGGCGGTGGCGGATCGTGGCATGGTCTGACAGATTGGAACGCTGCTCCCCTCTCTCTCGCCAAGGTCCTGACGATGCGTTCGCCACTGTGGTTGGCCTGCCTGTTGCTGGTCTGTTCCCAATCGGTTCAGGCGCAGACTCCCGATGAGATCGCCCGCTGGCAGGAGCGCGCCGCGCGGGTCACCATCACGCGCGACGACTGGGGGATTGCTCATGTTCACGGTCAGAGCGATGCCGACGCGGTGTTCGGGATGGAGTACGCCCAGGCCGAAGATGACTTCAACCGGATCGAGACCAACTACCTGGTGGCGCTGGGACGCCTGGCCGAAGCCGAGGGGGAGTCGGCGCTGTGGAGCGATCTGCGGATGCGGCTGTTCATCAACCCTGACACGCTTCAGGCGCTGTATCGCCGCAGCCCGACGTGGTTGCAGGAGCTGATGCAGGGTTTTGCCGACGGCCTCAACTACTACCTCTACACCCACCCGGAGGTGCGGCCCCGGGTGTTGACTCACTTCGAGCCGTGGATGGCGCTGTCGTTCAGCGAAGGCAGCATTGGCGGGGACATTGAACGTGTCAACCTACGCAGCCTGGCGGCGATGTACGCCGACGCGGCGTCCCCGGCACCGGCGGCCGCAATCGGAATTGATGATGAGGCCGCCGTCGACGAGCTGCCCCGCGAGCCGGGGGGATCGAACGGCATCGCCATCGCACCGGCGCGCACTGTCAATGGCCACGCGCTGTTGTGGATCAACCCCCATACCTCGTTCTACTTCCGCTCCGAGCTGCAGATGAGCAGTGACGAGGGGCTCAACGCGTACGGCGCCGTGACGTGGGGGCAGTTCTTCATCTATCAGGGATTCAACCCGACTGCCGGGTGGATGCACACCTCGAGCGGTGTCGACAACATCGATGAGTTCCGGGAGACCGTCGCGCAGCGCGATGGTCGGTGGATGTACCGCCATGACGGTGAGTGGCATCCGGTCAGCCGGCAGCAGGTGACACTCCACTACCGGACCGATCAGGGACAGGCGGAGCGGGTGTTCACCACCTGGGCGACACGCCATGGCCCGGTGGTGCGCCGCGACGGCGATTCCTGGATCACCGTCAGTCTGATGAACGATCCGATGAATGCCCTGATTCAGTCCTACAGTCGAACCAAGGCGGCAAATCTCGAGGAGTTCCTGGCGATCATGGAACGCCACACCAACTCCTCGAACAACACCCTGTTTGCCGATCGCGATGGCAACATCGCCTATCTGCATTCGAACTACATCCCGCGGCGTGATCCCGCATTCGACTGGTCGGCGCCGGTGGACGGCAGCCTGGCGGCGACGGATTATCAGGGTGTCCTGTCGATCGCCGAAACACCCAACGCCATCAATCCGGCCACCGGGTGGGCCTACAACTCGAACAACTGGCCCTGGTCGGCGGCGGGGTCGGCCAGTCCCGTCGCCGATGACTATCCGATCTACGTCGAGCGGGGACGGAGTGAGTCGATGCGCGGGATCCATGCGCTGCGGTTACTCGACGACACCACTCACTTCACCATGGCCTCGTTGACGGCTGCCGCCTTCGATAGCTGGTTGCCGGCCTTCGAGATCATGGTGCCCGGTCTGCTGCGGGTCGCCGCTGCGGTGCCGACCGACGACTCGCTCCGTGCCAGCGTGGCGGAGCAGATTGACATGCTGCGGCAGTGGGACCGCCGCTGGTCCGCCACATCGGTGGCCACCGCCGTGGCGGTGTACTGGGGAACCGAGCTGCAGCGCCGGGTGAGTCGCGCGGCCCGGCAGGCCGGCATGGGTCTGGAACAATACGTCGCCGATCGCGCCACACCGGCCGAGTTGCTGGGTGCTCTGGCGGCGGCACGCGACCGTCTGGTGGCGGAGTTTGGGACCTGGCGGACGCCGTGGGGTGAGATCAATCGCTTCCAGCGGTTGGACGGACGGATCGAGGCCAGCTTCGACGATGCCCAGCCCAGCACGCCGGTGCCCTTCACCTCGGCGTTGTGGGGGTCATTGGCCTCGTTCGGGGCGCGGCAGTATCCCAACACCCGCCGGTGGTACGGGACCAGCGGCAACAGCTTCGTCGCAGTGGTCGAATTCGGCGACAGTGTGCGGGCGCGGGCGGTGACCGCCGGTGGCGAGAGCGGCCAGGTCGGTTCGCCCCACTTCGATGATCAGATCGAGCGCTACGCCAGCGGGAATCTGCGTGAGGTGTATTTCTATCCGTCGCAGTTGGAGGGGCACACCGAGCTGGTGTACCGCCCGGGGGAGCGCTGAAGGCCGTTCGGTCCCCGCTTCCGAAATGGCAAACAGCCCGCCCGGCCTGAGGCCGAGCGGGCTGTCGTACACCGGTGGTTGCCGGCTTAGAGCTTGACGACGCTCTCAGCGGCCGGGCCCTTGGCGCCCTGGACGATATCGAACTCCACCCGCTCGCCCTCGGTCAGCGACTTGAAGCCGGTGCCCTGGATCGCCGAGTGATGGACGAAGCAATCCTTCTCGCCATTCTCGGGGGTGATGAAGCCGAAGCCCTTGGCGTCGTTGAACCACTTGACGGTGCCAGTCGTACGCATTGTCGAATCCTTTGATGCTGTGTCGTTGAGCGGCTGAGCCGCCTGTCCCGACTGTTCCCCGCGATTGACCCCGCGGGAATGGGTCCTGCCACAGCCGGGGCACTCGCCCATTGCTGCTCACGATTGCGGCACCATGAAAAAAGGGACCCGTTCGTACTGGGCCCCTGACATCAACGCGTTGGTTGGTCTTCTGGCACACTAACCGTGCGAACAAGATAGGCGGGAACTGTCCCGGGGGCAAGGTCCGCTATGGCGGACCCGCACGGGTGCCTACCTTTGAGCGCCAGCAGCAGGCCAGATCCGATCCCCACAGGCAGGTCCCGACGCTTCTTCCCGCCTTGGCGCGGCTCGCCGCGTTTGTCTATTACCGCGTCCGGTACGACGGTCCGCCCGTCGCCGCCCGGGGGCCGGTGCTGCTGGTGGCCAATCATCCCAACTCGCTGCTCGACCCGCTGCTGGTCATGGCGGCGGCGGGTCGGTCGGTCCGCTTCCTGGCCAAGGCGCCGCTGTTCGATGATCCCAAGACCGCGTGGCTGATGGCGCTGGGGCGGGCGATTCCGGTCCATCGCCGCCAGGATCAGCCCGGCATGGTGGCTGATAATCGGAGCATGTTTGCCGCGGTTCAGCAGGCGTTGCTGCGGGGCGACGCCGTGGGCCTGTTTCCCGAGGGCATCTCCCACAGCGCTCCGGCGCTGGCCGAACTCCGGACCGGTGCCGCCCGAATCGCGCTGGCCGCTGCCGCCGAGCGCGGTGCACCGATCCCGATTGTGCCGCTGGGGCTGGGCTTCCGGGCCCGCGACAGATTCCGCTCCGCGGCCTGGGTCGTGCGAGGCGAACCGATCCCCTGGCAGGACCTGGCCGGGGCCGATCCGGCCGACCCCGCCGCGGTCCGTCGGCTGACTGAGCGAATCGCGGTGGCCTTGGAGGGCCAGACCGTGAGCCTGGCCGCCTGGCATGATCAGCCGGTGGTCGAGACGGCGGTACGCATCTGGGACGCCGAGTGTGATCCCAGCGTGGAGCGCGGTGTGGCGGCGCGGCTGGCGCGACAACGGGAGACGGCGCGGGTTCTGGCTCGACTGAGGCAAGCCGATGACGAGGCGGCACTGCGCCTGGTGGATCAGGTGGCCGAACACGGCGTTCGGTTGACCCGCCTGGGCCTGCGCCCGACTGATCTGGGCGGCGAACGAGGCCGGGGGCACGGGCTGGTCGGGACGCTGGTTCGTCTGCCGCTGGCGCTGAGCCTGGGCGCACTGCTGGCCGGCTTCGGCTGGCTGGCCTTCCTGATCCCCTACCGCCTGACCGGCTGGCTGGTCGGGCGATTCCAGCTCGAGACCGAGACGCGGTCGACCTGGCAGGCGCTGATCGGCGCGGTGATCTACCTGGTCTGGATCCTCGCCGCCGCCCTCGCGGTCGGCTGGTGGCTGGACTGGCGCTGGGCGCTGGCCACGGTGCTGCTGCTGCCGCTGATCGGGATGATCGGCCTGCGCCTGCGCGAACAATGGCGCGGGGCCTGGCGCGATATGCGCCGGGTTCTGCTGATCACGTCCCGGCGCGATCTGGTGCGGGCGCTGGCGGCGCGCCAGCGTGATCTCGCTGTCGAACTGGAACGGCTCTACCGACACTACAGCACCCAGGAGACTGCATGAGTGACCTCACCGCCCCGGCTCGCGCCGGTCGCGATCAGCCGCGCACCATCTGGGCGTGGGCCCTGTTCGACTGGGCCAACTCGGCCTTCACCACTCTGGTGGTGACATTTGTGTACGCCACCTACTTCACCAAGGCCATGGCGCCCGACGAAGTGACGGGCACGGCCTGGTGGTCGCGCGGGGTGGCCCTCTCGGCTGTCCTGATTGCGGTCCTCTCGCCGTTGCTCGGGGGCATTGCCGATCGATCGCAGACCCGCAAGCGGTGGTTGATCGCCATGACGCTGATCTGCGTGACTGCCACCGCCGCCTTGGCCTTCGTGGCGCCGACCGGCGCGGCGGCGGCGTGGACCGCCCTGGCGCTGTTTGTCGTGGCCAACGTGGCATTCGAACTCGGCGGGGTGTTCTACAACGCCTTCCTGCCGATGATCGCCTCACCCGGACGGATCGGGCGCATTTCGGGTTATGGCTGGGGGTTGGGCTACGTCGGCGGCATGATCTGCATGGCGATTGCGCTGACCGGGTTCGTGCAGCCGGAGGTGCCGTGGTTCGGGCTCAGCACCGAGGCCGGCTGGAATGTCCGCGCGACGAATCTGCTGGTGGCCCTCTGGTTTCTGGTCTTCGCGCTGCCGCTGTTTCTGACTCGGATCGAGCAGCCGGTGGCGGGGGCGCGGTTCAAGCCGGCGGCGGCCATCGGCGAGCTGCGGCGCACCCTCGGTGACCTGGCCCGGTACCGGCAGATCGTCAGATTGCTGGTGGCCCGACTGATCTATAACGACGGCCTGGTGACCATCTTCGCCTTCGGCGGGATATACGCGGCGGGCACCTTCGGCATGACACTGTCCGAGGTCATCATCTTCGGCGTGGTGCTCAATATCGCCTCGGGTGTGGGCGCGCTGATTTTCGGTGCCGTCGACGATCGGATCGGCGGGAAGCGCACCATTCAGCTCACCCTGGTGGCGCTCACCCTGGCGACCGCCCTGGCGGTTTGGGCGCCCGATCGGACCTGGTTCTGGGTGGCCGGTGTTCTGATCGGGATCTTCATCGGACCGAACCAGTCGGCCAGCCGATCGCTGATGGGGCGACTGGTCCCCGAGCGGCATCAGGCCGAGTTCTTCGGCTTCTTCGCCTTCTCGGGCAAGGCCACCTCGTTCCTGGGCCCGCTGCTGCTCGGTCTGGCGGCCGAGCTGTTCGACTCCCAACGGGCCGGCGTGGCGACAGTGCTTGGCTTCCTGATCGTGGGGGGGCTGCTGCTCAGTCGGGTCGACGAGGCGGCCGGGATGGCTGCGGCGGCGACACCGCCGCGGTGATTGCCGCTGGCGCGGGGGATGCCCGGGCCGTATCGTTTGCGCGTCCCGTCCGCACCGTCCGTCTCCCATTCTGGAGGAACCATGTCGTCTCGCTCCGCCGTTGCCGTGGTGTTGCTCATGAGTCTCGCCTGTGGTTCCGCCGAGGATGTACCGCCGCCGGCCGCCGAGCCGGCGGCGCCGGCGGAACTGACAATTCGCACCAGCGATAACAGCTTCGCCGCTCCCGACACCGTCGCACCGGGTGTCACGCGGATTCGGTTGATCAATGACGGTCCGCATCTCCACCACGCGATCCTGATTCGGATCGATTCCGGCAAGACCATGGCCGACGTTCAGGCGGCGCTGGCCGCCGGTGAGGAACCGGCGTGGGCGGTCCTCATCGGCGGGGACGGCGCGGCCGACCCGGGGCAGGAGGTGACCACCTTCGCCGATTTGGCTCCAGGCAACTACGTGCTCGCCTGCTTCCTGCAGAACGCGCCCGATCAGCCACCTCATGTGGCGCTGGGCATGCTCCGTCCGCTGGTGGTGGCGGGCACGGCCGGGACGGCGACGTTGCCGGAGGCCACGGCTGAAGTGGAGCTTGTGGACTTCGACTTCGTGCTGCCGCAGTTGACCGCGGGACCGCAGATGATTCGGGTGGTCAACAATGGCCGGGAATCGCACGAGATCATGTTGTTCCGGCTGCCCGAGGGGATGTCGATGGAGCAGTTCCAGGTGATGCTCAGTTCGGCGGAGCCCGGTGGTATCGAATCGCTGGGCGGGAACGGGGCCTTGTCGCCGGGGAACTCCAATCTGTGGCAGGTGACGCTGACTCCGGGAACCTACGCCGCCGTGTGCTTCGTGCCGTCACCCAGCGACAAGACGCCGCATCTGATGAAGGGAATGGTCAAGTCGTTCACCGTGGCGGCCGCAAGCTGACCGATGGCATCGGGCGGCGGGGGCGATAGATTCCGGATCCCCGCTGCCCACCCGCCGGCTGTCATCCTTCTCGTCGGAGATCAGAGCTGTGACCATTCGCCTGTGTCGTTTCACCTCGTGTCTGACCATCGTCGCGATGGCGCTGCTGGTCACCTCCCCGGCTCGGGCGCAATGGACCCGCGCCGATACCCTCCGCGGCAGTTGGGATACCCCGGGACGCGGTTGGTGGGATGTGACATTCTATGACCTGGATGTGCGGCTGCAGCCGGCCGACAGCACCATCGTCGGACGGACCGGGATTCAGTACCGCACCCTCAGCGCCGGCACCGAGATGCAGATCGATCTGGTGCCGCCGCTGCGAATCGACAGCGTGATTCAGAATGGGCGATCGTTGCGGTGGCGGGACGACAGCGCGGCGCACTTCATCACCGGGGCCAGCGCGGTGCCGGGCGCCGAGGCGATGATCACCGTGTACTTCTCGGGTCGGCCGCGCGTGGCGCCTCGTCCGCCCTGGGACGGCGGGTTTTCCTGGCGGACCGATTCGCTGGGTCGGCCGTGGATTGTGACGACGGATCAGGGCGTGGGTGCCAGTATCTGGTGGGCCAACAAGGACACGCAGGCCGACGAGCCGGATTCGCTTCGTCTGACGGTCCACGTTCCCGAGTCGGTCGGGATTGACATCGGACCGGGCCGGCCCGCCGAGGTCAGCGAGACGACCCTCGGCTGGACCACCAGCCGCTGGATGGAACACAATCCGATCAACAACTACGCCGTCGCGATCAATGCCGGCCACTATGCCCACTGGTCGGAGACCTACCAGGGCGAGGGTGGCACACTCGATCTCAACTTCTATCCGCTCGACTACCACGAGGCAGCGGCGCGGCGGCAGTGGGCGCAGGTGCGCCCGATGCTCGACTGCTTCGAACATTGGTTCGGCCCCTACCCGTGGTACAACGACGGCTACAAGCTGATCGAAGTGAGCTACCCCGGCATGGAGCATCAGACGGCCGTCACCTATGGCAACGGGTTCGCCGACGGGTACGGCGGACGCGATGCCTCGGGGACCGGACTGGGGATGGAGTGGGATTTCATCATCGTGCATGAGAGTGCCCATGAGTGGTGGGGCAACAGCATCACCACCCCGGACCTGGCCGACATGTGGGTACACGAGTCGTTCGCCAACTATGCCGAGAACCTCTATGTCGAGTGTCGCTCGGGGAAGGAAGCCGGCGCACGGTATGTCATCGGGACGCGGCGCGGCATCGGCAACCGCCGCCCGATCATTCCCGACTACGGCGTGAACGCTCAGGGGTCGGGCGACATGTACCCCAAGGGCGGCAACATGCTGCACACCATCCGGCAGATCGTGGCCGACGATGCCAAGTGGCGTGGGATTCTCCGCGGCCTGCAGTCGACCTTCCGGCATCGGGTCACCACCGGCCAGGAGGTGCAGGACTACATCTCGGCCCAGGCAGGACTCGATCTGTCAAAGGTCTTCACGCAGTACCTCACTCAGACGGCGATTCCGGTGCTGGAGTACCGCCGCCAGGGTGACCAGGTGAGTTACCGCTGGGCCGATGTCATCGCCGGATTCGACATGCCGATCGACGTGGCCACCGGGCCCGATCGGCGGACCCGACTGCATCCGACTCTGACCTGGCAGCAGCTCACTCTGCCGGCCGGCGGCACCTTCGTTCCGGATGAGAACTATTACGTCACGGTGCGCGAGGTGAGCGCGCCATGACCATGTCGCGGCGGCGCTTCACTGCCACCACGGCTGCCGGCCTGGTCGGCCTGACGCCGCTCCGCTTCGCTCCGTTTCGGCGACGCCATGACCTTGTCATTCGCGGCGGGATGGTGATCGACGGCACCGGAGCGCCGCCGCGACGACTTGACATCGCTGTGAACGGCGAGCGCATTGCTGCCCTGGCGCCGAATATCAGCGAGCGTGGCAGTCGCGAGATTGATGCGCGCAACCTGGTCGTCGCTCCCGGTTTCATCGACATCCATTCCCACGGCGACGGTTCCATGAACCGTGATCCGCGGCTTGAGTCGATTGTGCGGCAGGGCGTCACGACCATGGTGGTGGGGGCCGACGGCAGTTCGGCGCGGGATCTTGCCGACTTCTTCGATCGAGTCGATGCCCTGCGCCCGGGAGCCAACGTTGCATCGATGATCGGCCTGGGCACCCTGAGGGGGATTGAGGTCGGTGCCACCAGCGGTGAGGCGAGTCGGGCCCAGATCGCCGCCATGACCGACCGGGTGCGTCAGGCGCTGGCCGCCGGGGCCTGCGGCGCCTCGTCGGGGTTGGAATACACCCCGGGAGGATTTGCCGATGCGAAGGAACTGGCGGCGGTCTGTCGTCCGCTGGCGGGGACCGGGCTGTGCTATGCCACCCACATGCGCAACGAAGACGATCACGTCCTCGAAGCGATGGCCGAAGCCGTGGCGGTGGCGCGCGGGGCCGGTTGTGGCCTGCAGATCTCCCATCTCAAGATGCAGGGACCGCGCAACTGGCCCAAGCTGGATCAAGCCTTCCAGCTCATGGCCGAGGCGCGCCAGGCCGGCCTTGATGTCGCCTTCGATCGCTACCCATACATCGCGTATTCCACTGGCCTGACCTCGCTCTTTCCGATCTGGAGTCGTGACGGCGGGGTCGACGCCATGCTGGCGCGGGTTGACGACCCGGCCACTGCCGACCGGGTGCGTCAGGCGGTGCAGGACAAGATTGCCCTGATCGGAGGGTGGGATCACGTCCAGATCACCAGCGTGCGCGATGAGGCGGATCGCGGGGTGGTCGGCCAACGGCTGGGGCAGCACGCTGCATCGTTGGGACTTGATCCGTTCGATTACACAGTGGCGCTGTTCCGTCGCAATGGCGGCAGCATCGGGATGGTCGGCTTTGCGATGAGCGACGATGTGATCGATCGGCTCTACGCCGATCGCTACGGCATGGTGTGCAGCGACGGCGGGGCATTCGCCATCGATGGACCGACCCGGCGCGGCTCTCCCCATCCGCGCGGCATCGGTACGTTCCCGCGGGTGCTGAGTCATTTCGTGAGAGAACGTCACGCCCTGACGCTGCCCCAGGCGATCCACAAGATGTCGGCCCTGCCCGCCTCACGGTTGGGGATCACCGATCGCGGTCGGCTGGCGACGGGTCTGGCCGCCGACGTGGTCATCTTTG
>CBFGTB010000026.1:0-22815 GCA_965651715.1 uncultured Gemmatimonadales bacterium | reverse complement strand
TCGTCGTCGTAGAAGTCGGCGATCTTGGTCAGCATCTCGTCAAGACCGCCGGTCTGTTCGCCCACGGCAATCATCGAAATCACCATCGGCGGGAACACCGCCGACTTCTCCAGCGGACCGGCAATGGTATCGCCGCCGGCGATCGACGACCGCGAGGCCATGATGGCATCCTGAATCACCATGTTGCCGGCGGTCTTGGCGGTGATCTCCAGGCCATCGAGAATCGACACACCCGACGAAATCAGGGTCCCCAGTGTCCGCGTGAAGCGCGACACCGCCGACTTGCGCAGCACATCACCCAGAATCGGCATGCCCAGCAACATCCGGTCGATGGTGCGCTGGCCGTTGGGCGTGTGGTAGAACTGGCGAATCCCCAGCACGACCAGAATCAGCCCGGCGCCCACCGCCCACCAGAAGGATTGCAGGAACTGCGACAGGCCGATCACCACCCGGGTCGGCAACGGCAACACCACGCCGGCGTCGGCGAACATCTTCTGGAACACCGGAATCACAAAGATCAGCAGCACAGCGATCGCGCCGGCCGCGACTGTCATGATCACGCTGGGGTAGATCATGGCACTCTTGACCTTGCGGATCAGCTTGTCGTTCTTCTCCAGAAAGGTCGCCAGCCGGAGCAGAATCGTGTCGAGAATGCCGCCGGCCTCGCCGGCCGCCACCATGTTGACATAGAGCTGCGAAAAGGCCTTGGGATGCTTGGCAAAGGCGTCGGCCAGGGTGTTGCCGGCTTCGACGTCGTAGACCACCGCCTTGGTGATCTCCTTGAGCTTGGGGTGCTCGGTCTGCAACGCCAGAATATTGAGCGATTGGACCAGCGGCAGACCCGAGTTGATCATGGTCGCGAACTGGCGGGTGAAGATCACGATGTCGCGCGTGCCGATCCCGCCGGTGCCGGGCAAGGTGATGTTGATCGCCTTGGGCGCCTGGCGCATCGAGACCAGAATCAGCCGATTCTTACGGAGGTACCCCAGCAGCTCATCCCGGGTCGGGACGTCGAGCGACCCCTTGAGAATCTGCCCGCTGGTGGCGTTCTTGGCCGTGTATTCGAAGACCGGCATCGAAGGGCTCCTTACCGCATCGCCGCGATGGCCTGCTCTTCGACCGGCGTCTCGCCGATCGATCGCAGGAATTCTGATGCATTGGGCGACACCCGCACCGCCTCGTCGCGGGCAATCTCCCGACTCATGTACAACTGGTACAGCGCGTCGTTCATGGTCTGCATGCCGAACTTCTTGCCGGCCTGCATCAATGAGTAGATCTGATGCACCTTGTCATCCCGGATCACCGCCCGAATGGCCGGCGTCGCGACCAGAATCTCGGCCACCATGGCCCGCCCCCGACCGCTCAAGCGCGGCAGCAGCGTCTGGGTGATGATGCCCTCCAGCACAAAGGCCAATTGGGCCCGCACCTGCGCCTGCTGCGCGCTGGGGAAGACATCGATGATCCGGTTGATCGCCTCGGGCGCCGAGTTGGTGTGCAGCGTGGCCAATGCAAGATGACCCGTCTCGGCAATGGTCAGCGCCGAGGAGATGGTCTCCAGGTCGCGCATCTCGCCGACCAGGATCACATCGGGATCTTCCCGAAGGGCATACTTCAGCGCCGACGCGAACGAGGGAGTGTCGGTCCCGACCTCGCGTTGATTGACGATGCACTGCTGATGCTTGTGAATGAACTCGATCGGATCCTCGACCGTGATGATATGGCCGCGGCGCTCCCGATTGATCTTGTCGATCATCGCGGCCAGCGTGGTCGACTTGCCGCTGCCGGTCGGTCCGGTCACCAGCACCAGCCCGCGCGGCCGCTCAGCCAGCTTGGCGACGATCGGCGGCAGCTTGAGCTCCTCGAAGCTGCGGACATTGAACGGGATCATCCTGACCACCATCGACACGCAGCCCCGCTGCTTGAAGACGTTGCCCCGGAATCGCGCCAGATTCTGGATGCCGAACGAAAAGTCCAGCTCGTCTTCCTGCTCGAAGCGCTTCTTCTGCGACTCGGTCAACACCGAGTACGCCAGGGTCAGGGTGTCCTTGGGGGTCAGAATGTCGTCGACCCCGGCATTTGTGATTTCCCCGTCGATCCGGAACTTGGGCCGCTCGCCGGCCGAGAGGTGCAGGTCCGACGCCTCGCGGGAGAGCATCTCCTCAAGCAGAGTGCGCAGATTCAAACTCATGATGCGGTCTCCTTGACGATCTCCGCCAGCGTGGTCACGCCCCGTTCGAGCTTCTTGATGCCGTCCATCCGCAGGGTCAGCATGCCCTCCTCCACCGCCTGCGCCCGCAGTTCGGCGGTCGAGGCTCCCACCAGCACCATCCGCCGCAGTGTCGGTGTCATGGCCATGACCTCATACAGCCCCGCCCGGCCCCGGTAGCCGGTGCCGCCGCAGGCGTCACAGCCGGTGCCGCGATAGAACTGGATCCCCTTGAGGGTGGCGATGTCCTCCGAGAGGACATGAAGTTCCTCGTCCGAATAGCTGACCGGAGCCTTGCAGTTCGAGCAGATCCGCCGCACCAGCCGCTGCGCCACGACCAGGTTGACCGCGCTGGCCACGTTGAACGCCTCCACCCCCATGTCGATCATCCGCACGATGGTGCTCGGCGCGTCGTTGGTGTGCAGGGTCGACATCACAAGGTGGCCGGTCAGGGCCGCCTTGATGGCGATGCCACCGGTCTCCAGATCGCGAATCTCGCCGATCATGATGATGTTGGGGTCCTGCCGCAGGAACGCCTTGAGCGCCGACGCAAAGGTCAGCCCGATCTCATTGCGCACCTGCACCTGGTTGATCCCGGGCAGGTTGTATTCGACCGGGTCTTCGGCCGTCATCACATTGGTGTCGATGGTGTTGACCCGCTGCAGCGCCGAGTAGAGCGTGGTCGTCTTGCCCGACCCGGTCGGACCGGTGACCAGCACCATGCCGTAGGGGTTGAGGATCGCCCGCATCAGATCCTTCTCGGCCTTGGGCTCGAAGCCGAACTTCGACAGATCGAGAGTCAGATTGCCCTTGTCGAGAATCCGCATCACGATCTTCTCGCCGAACAGCACCGGCACAGTCGAGACCCGGAAGTCGATCACCCGCGATCCCATCTTGAGCTTGAGGCGACCGTCCTGAGGCACCCGCCGCTCGGCAATGTTGAGCTGCGCCAGAATCTTGATCCGGCTGGTCAATGCCGCCTTCATCTTGAGCGGCGGCTTCATCACCTCGAGCAGCGCGCCATCGATCCGGTAGCGAATCCGGATCTCATGTTCAAACGGCTCGACATGGATGTCGGAGGCCCCCCGGGTCACGGCATCGGTCAGGATCCCGTTGATCAGCTTGACCACCGGAGCATCGTCGACCAGCGCCTGCATGGCGATGACCGACTCGTCCTCCTCCTCCTCGACCACCTCGATGTCCTCGCCGATCCCCTCCATCTCGCGCAGAATCGACTGGAGCTGCTCATCGCCCGACTCGTAATGCTTGTCGATCAGGGCCTTGAGGGTATGCTCCCCCGCCAGGACCGGGAACAGGTCGTAGCGGGTGATGAACTTGAGGTCCTCCAGCAGCCCCTGGTCGGTCGGATCCGCCACCGCCACGGTGAGGGTCCGCCCCTCGCGCCGGAGCGGCATCACCATCCGCTTGGCCGCCAGGTCGGGCGGAATCAGCGGCACCAGCTTGGGGTCAACCTCGAACTTTGACAGATCCACTGCCGGCATCCGGTACTGACGAGCCAGGACCCGGGTCAGCTCCAGCTCGTCGACCACGCCCTGCTTGACGAGGATGTACCCCAGCCGGTGGGAGCTGCCCTGCTGCTCCGCCAGCGCACCCTGCAACTGACTCGGCGTCAGCAGCCCCTCGCTCAGCAGCAAGGCGCCCAGCCGGTCAGCAGAGAGGTCGATCGGGCCACGCACGGGTGAATGAGTCACTGTCATGAAGCGCCATGGGTGCAAAGGGGATGCCTCGCGCGCGAGCGCCCGCCACGCCGCGGCCGGTCAATCAATCCGGACCCGGTCCCGCAGCAGCCGAATGGTACTTTCACCAAACCCGGGCACCCGCAGCAGCTCGTCGGTCTGGCGAAATGGCCCGGCGCTATCGCGAAACGCGACGATCGCCGCGGCACGAGCCGGTCCAATGCCGGGCAATTGCTCCAATTCGGCTCGACTGGCGCTGTTGAGCGGTATGCGATCAGGCAGCTCACCCCGGGTAGCTTCGGTCGCCGGGGCACTGAATGTGAGGTGGGGGGCCAATCGTGCCAGGGTGGCCGGCCCGATGCCACGCACCCGGGAGAAGCCGGTCGTGCCGCCGAACGCCCCATGGCTCTCGCGATCCGCCACGATCCGCGCCGCCAGCGCCGGCCCCACGCCCGGCAGCCGCTCCAGTTGCCGGGCATCGGCCCGGTCGGCGTCGATCAGCTCGCTCGGGCCCAGCGGCCGGGCCAGCGATTCGGCCCAGGCGAGCTGGGCCAGCGGCGCACCGTCGCCAGCCGAATCGAGCAGTTCGAGGGCCGCCGGGGCATCGCTCGGCCGCTGCTCCACCGCCCGGAGCAGATGGCCTCCGACTGCCAGAACCGTGACGGTGATCAGGGCCTTGAGTTCGCGCGGGTCCATGTCCCAATCGAGCCCCGCTCGCCGCTCACGACGGCGATCCGGCCCCGATCGGTGGTACCACCCAACGCGAACGAGAGGTCAGTCCTGCCGATCGGCCTCACGTATCACGGCCACAGCCACGTTGCCGACCGCCGTGAGCGTCGCTTCACTCAGCTTGTCGAAGGTGTCGTCGGGGGTGTGATGCTGGGGATAGGGCCAGCCGATCACATCAATCGCCCGAACGCCGGCATCGATCAACGGCTTGTGGTCGTCGATCAACGAGATGCCACTGGTCGCCACAAAGATGTGACCGTAGCCCATCCGCTCGGCCACCTGCCAGACCCGGTCCACCACCGCCGGTGCAGCGATGGCGCTGTAGCCCTCGCGCGGGATCCTGATGTCGGCAGCGCCGACCATGTCCCACAGAACTGCGAATTCGGGTTTGGTCTCCGCCACCGGATGAGCGGCGTAGTACTGCGACCCGATCAGCACGTCGGCATAGGGCTCGACGAACTCGCCATAGTCCTCGCCGTCGACGAACAGCAGATCGACCCCGATCGCCGGCCGCGACGCCGCCAGCGCATCCATCACCCCCAGCAGCACCGACACCCCCGACGCACCGTCGTTGGCGCCGGGCACCGCCGCGGTGGTGTCGCGCGAGTTGGGATCGTCGGCCCGCGGCCGGGTGTCCCAGTGCGCCAGATAGAGAATCCGGCGCGACGCCTCGGGGTTGAACCGCGCAATGACATTGACCATCGGCAGGCTGTCGCCGGTGGTGGTCACATGGACCCAGCGCTGGGTCACCACGGTGTCGGCCACGGCTCGGCTGGTCGAATCGAGCCAGGCCGCCATGGCCCGATGTCCGGCGCTGCCGGGAATCCGCGGCCCGAAGTCGAGCTGAGTCTGCGCCCGTGCCATGGCCCGGGCGCCGTCGAACTCCGGCGCCAGTTGGGCCGACCCGCCGCTCGAACAGGCGCCGATCACCAGAGCGAGGAGCACTGCGGGCGAGCGAAGCGACATCACATTCCCCCAAGGGTTGAGAGCGGCACAGTCAGCACGAGTGAGAGCGAGAGCGTCGAGGTCACCCGGTCAAGATGCCGCAGTTCATTGAGAACATACGCCGCCGCCAGCTCACCACGCACGCTGCCCACCACATCGGTGCCCAGGGTGAGGGAGTAGCCGGTCCGCTTGATGTCGGAAATGATCTCGCACCCGCTGGCCTCGACTTCGAGGCACTCGCTGGTGGCAAAACCATTGGCCTGCAACGACGTGGTGAGCGGCTTGCGCAGCCCCGACAGGCTGCCCGGCAAGCGGATCGACCACTCGACATTGGCGTTCCACGTCAATTGATCGCGAGTGGTGCGCCGTCCACCGCTCAGGCGCCCGCCATCGCTCTTCTCGAAGCTGCCGGTCACCGATACGCCATTGCGGAACAGCAGCCGCACATCGGGCCGGAACGAACGGCTCCGGGTCTCATCGAGCGAGGGCGGTGCGTCGAGATCGAACGAGGGCACCCGACTGCGGACCTGACGATCGCGCACATTGCCCGAGAGCGACAGCAGCGTCAGCGGACCGACGTTGGTTCGCGACCAGCGGACCGTGAGATCGGGCCAGTCGATCTGCTCCGATGTGGTGAGCAGGAAGCGGGAGTCGGTGGTCCGCTGATAGCGATCGGCCTCGGTGGCGCGGTAGCGGCTGGTGACAGCCAGACCCATCGGCAGATCGATCGAGGCGTCGAGCTGGGCCGCGCTGATCTCCGAGGCGCCGATGGCCGACTGACCGCCCTGGGTCAGGAAATCGTCGAGACCGCCGGCGCCGAGCTGATACCCCAGGCCCGGATCGAAGGTGGCAAGATCGTAGGTCGAGGTGAAGGTATGACTGATCTGGCCGTCGACCGGTTGCAGTCGTGCCATGTACCGGGAAATCGCCGACGAATCGCCGAAGATCCGCCGCACCAGCGTGGCCGGTTCAAGGGTCGCGCCGATCAGTCTGGTGCGGGCGTTGTTGAGCGTCTGCGGCAGGATATAGGCCCCGGCAGTGTCGCCGTCGATCTGCACCGGATTGCGGCTGGTGAGGCTGCGCGACAGCACGAAATTGCTGTTGGTGCTGAACCGCGGCCGAAGCCAGCTCGCCAGCGTGGGCGTAAAGGTGATCGAGGTGCCGATGCTGCGGTCGCGCTCCACGCCGACATCGACACCCGCCAGTGACTGCCGCGACATGTTGGTCAGCCGCCCCAGCGATGTCGAATCGGGATAGTGACGCAGATCGCGGGTGCTGCTCCAGTTGGCCCCCAGGGTCAGCGCCCCCAGCGGACGCCAGTTGGTCACAGCGCTGTTGCGCCAGAGATGCTGCAACGCCGTGGTCGGAATCAGCAGCGTGTCTTCGATCCGGGTGATCGGCACTAGGAAGGCCGTCACGTTGCCGGCCGAATGCGACAGGTTGCTTGTGAAATTGAGCCGGTTGGGCAACAGGCTCAGTCGGGCATTCGCCACTCCCTTGCCCGCCGCGCTGCCGGCCAGCCAATCGGGCAGCGCCCCCACCAGCCCCCCCAGCCCCAGCGGCACTGTCGGGCCGACGATCTGACGATCCCAGGAGAACTGCACCGCCCAGTTGCTGCCGTCGGACTCGCTGTACTCACTCAGCGCATGCGACGACGACAGGTTGGCGCTGACACTGACCGGGTTCACCAGCAGCCGGGTCAGCAGGCCACCGTCCTGTCGATCCCGTCGGGCACTGATCGAGAACGAGGTAGTGCCGGTGCGCGGCTTGCGCAGTCCCTGCAAGTCGGCGCCGCGCACGTCGGACCCGGTAATCAGCTCGGGATCGACTGCCTCGCTGTTGTAGATCAGCGTCATCGGAATGCGCAGCCCCAGACCGCTGGGGAGGAAGCGACCGAGCTGCCATGTGGTGCTGCTCCGGAAACTGCGGGTACTGCGGTAGGTCGGCGCCCGACCGATCTGACGGAAGTTGCCGTCCTGCGAGACATACTGCACCGAGGCGCTGGCCACGTCACCGGCCACCAGATCGGCCGAAAAGGCTGTCGCCATGCCGACATCGCTGATCGGGTCAGCCAGCCGGATGTCGTCGGTCCACAGTTCGGTCTCGCCGATCGGCAAGCCATCGCCGACGTAGCGAATCCCGGTCGCCAGATCCTGGATCGCCGCCAGATTGGGCGGATTGATGGTCGGGTCCCTGACCTGCACCAGGTAGCCGCCGTCACATGCCACATAGGCTTCCGGATCGCCGCCACACTCCGCCGCCCCACTGGGCGCTTCGCCGCGCAGGAACCGGGTCTCCACCTCGGCTCGCAGTCGGCGCCAGACATCCAGCGCCACCACCATCTCGGGGGTCCAGGCCTCGGTCGCCGCCGAGGCCTCGTAGTAGTAGAAGTTGCGATCGTCGGAGCCCAGCTTGATGAAGGCCCGGAGCCGGTCGTCGAGCCAGCCCTCGCCGCGGCCCCGCACCCACACCCGCAGGGTGCGGTACGACAGCAGATTCTGCGCGCCGCTGGCAAAGCGGGTGTAGGCCTCCGCCCGTTCGCCCGGCCGCAGATCGCGCACCACCACCCGGAGGGCCTTCTCGTTGACCTGGACCCCAAAGCCTTCCCGCCCGGTATTCACTTGGTTGATCGTGCTGCCCAGGCCCGGCGGGGAGACGTAGTTCAGTTCGATGTTCTCGGTCGAAATCGACGACACTGCCACATCGCCCCGCGGCTGTGCCAGCGATCCCGAGAGCCCGGTGATCGGCGCGTCGGCCCGGGCAATCCAGGGCGACCCGACCAGTCGCATCCGGGCGAAAGCAAAGCGGATCACCGGGTCCGGCGTGCCGTTGTCGGGCCCGGTCGCCAGGGTGATCCGCATCTGCTTCACCAGTCGGATATTGGGTTGACCGATGGTGCGATCCACCTCGCGCAGCGGCACCCGGTAGAGCGTCCACCCGGCCGAGCGGGTCGAGTCGGTCGGATCGACGGTGCGCACCCCGGTGCGCACCAGGTACTTCGGATCGCTCAGATCCACCACATAGCGGAACACGTCGTCACCGCTGCCGGTGGCGTCGAGCAGCAGGTCGCCGTTGAGATCCTCGGTGTCGAGCAAGGCGTTGCCGACGCTGCACCGGGCGCTGAGATCGCCCCAGGGGAAGATCTCCACAGCGTTGGAGATGGTGCGGCGGCAGAGCGGTACCTCGGCGGTGCCACCATCGGGCAGCAGCAGCGGCGGCCGGTCGCCCAGAATACCGATATCATCGGTCGAGGCATTGAAGGTACCGGTCAGCGACCGCTCGGTATTGAGCACACCCACCCCGGGATACTGTCGCCCGGTGAACAGCGTGTCGGTCCCGCTGACAGTGAAGGTGGTCGGGGCGAGGGACAAGGCATCCTCACTCACCGAGCCGAGGTCAATCACCAGCCGCATGCCATTCTCGGTAATCGGTCGATCGGCGCCCTCGAAGACCCAGAACTCGAGGAACTCATTGTGCGACAGATCGCGTCCGGTGAGCGACAGCGGCGTGACGATCGAGCGCCAGCGGGGGCGATAGTCCCGTCGCGGCTGGGTCCATGCCGCGTGGTTGTTGAAGGCGACCACACCGCCGGCCGTGTCGGCGTGGAATGTCATGTACAGCACCGACTCGGTGTTGAGCTGGTTGCCGCCGCGGATCACGATGTTGGTATCGATGTCGGTGGGATACAGCTCGCGCACCCCGCCCCGGCCATCGGGGATCAGATTCTGCCAGGTGAGCTGAACCGCGTCGGTGGAATCGAATCCCGCACCGAATCCCAGCGCCTCCAATCCCAGCGCGGAGCTGGGCACCGAGCTGTAGCTCCAGGCGTTCTCCCGCAGCGGAATGGGAATGCCGCGATCGTCCTCGAACTCCTCGAGGAAGGCCTCGCCGCTGCGATTGGGATCGGGCTTCGAGAAGGCCACCTCGCCGTTGATCCTGAGGGTCGATCGGGCGGTCATCGGCTCGGCGGTAAGTCGGTTGAAGAACCGGCTCACCGAGGGCATGTCGAAGGTCAGATCGGTCGAGATCCCGCCGATCAGCGAGGCGGTGGGTTCGAAGCCCAGCGGCGGACGATTGAAGGCCGTCGCCTCGCTCTGATACAGCCCGACCAGATTGATGCCGCCCCAATCGCCGAGCGAATATCGGGTCGTCAGTCCGAAGATCGAGGTCGGGGCGATGGCGAAGAAGCCCCGCTGCTCGAAGCGGGCTGTCACCGTGGCCGAGTGACTGCCGAACAGCCGTTCCGGATCGAGGAACACCACCTGGCCGATGTCGTAGTCGATCGAGTAATCGATGCCCCGGGTCAGTCGGCGGCCATCGACCATGATCTGCTCGGTCTCCTCCCGGATCTGGGTCGCGCCCAGCATCAGCATCGACCGATCTCCGCCCCCGCTCGCCACATAGCTGAACCGAAGATTGAACTTGGCCGGCGGCCCCTGACTGAACAGCAGGTAGTCGGGGGTGCGGTAGAGCGAATCATTGCGCACCGCCGGATCGCTCACCAGCGTCTCGTCGCCGAAGGGCTCCAGGTTGGGGAAGATCACGAATCGATCGCCGATGGTCTCACTGGCCCCGGGATCGCGCGAGCGCGGGAACAGCCGATTGGCCACGTCGAAGACCGCCGGATCGGTCGGTACCGCCAGACCGAAGCGCTGCAGCCAGGTGCCGAGCCCGGCATCGGGACGCTCCGATCGATTGAGCAGCACTGCCACCTCAAGCGAATTGGTCTCCAGATCGCTGCCCGCCACCCGGTAGACATTGCGCATCGCAAAATGGAACGTCCCGGTGCTGACATCCTGGTTCGGAACCGCGACCAGTTGCAGCGTGTCGGCCGCCAGCGGATTGTCGACAGCCGGGAAGGTCCCCACCTGGCTGCCGTCCTGCCGGCGATAGCTGACGGCAAGGAAATCATCGGGATCCAACTTGGCACTCAGCACGAACCAGAGCCCCGACGGATCGAGGTAGTAGTCCTTACCACGAACAAGCAGTTCCCATTGCAGCGGGCCCACCTGCTGCGCCGCGGTGCCGAAGGTATTGCGGGCCAGCGCCCTGATGCCGCCCAGATTGGGATTGGCCCCGGTCGCCGTGGCGGCCCGGTAGCGATAGATCCTCACGTCGGCCGGCCGGACTGTGGCCGGCAGATCCTGGGCGGCCAGGCTGAGGGCATCGATGCGGGGGAAACCCGACAGGGTGCGCGGATCGGTGACCCAGTAGAACCTGCCGGTTTCGAAGTCCAGGTCCCGCACCAGCCGGTCCTGGGGTTCGACTGTCTTGTCGCCGATCCGGTAGGTGCGGTCGGCCACCACGCTGCCGCTCTGGGTGGCGGCCAGGGCCTGCACCGTGAAGGGGCCGTATTCCATGGTGGCGCTGACGCCGAAGTTGTTTGTCGGAATACCCGCGGTGAGGAACTGGGACGGCGGCGGGCGGAACTGCACAGTGCCGACATCCACCCGCTGCAGCACCTCGTCCTCGAGCCCCTGGTAGTAGGCTCTGATGGTGTTGGCGTTGGTGTAGTCCAGCCGGGTATCGAGATCCACATCGACCCGAAGCCGCTTGCCGATGATGCCGTTGAGACGCAGCACCACCTGGTTCTCGATCCGGGGGGCCGTGAACTTGGGTCGGCAGCCCGAGGTCGGGTTCTGCAGCTCATACGAATTGCAGCGCAGATTGGCGAAGCGCTCCGAGGTCATCTGGAGCGAGACGCTGCCGTCGATCTGGACATCGACGATATCGGTGGAGATCCCGAAGATTTCCCGCCGCTCGGGGACATACTCCTGCGGCAGACCCAGCACCTGGGCCAGGCTGTCTCCGGCGTAGAGGCGGCTGAGCAACCGCTGCCGGGCCATGGCGCGGTGGCCGGATCGGGTCAGGCTGTCGAGTCCGCTGCTGAACTGCCGCTGAGCCGCCTCGGGGTGTCCCCGCTCCGAGGGACGCGGCAGCAGCAGCGCCGGCGGCAGCGCCAGCGGCGGCAGCTCGAGCGGGAAGCTGGCATGCACGCCGCGACTGGGCCAGGTGCTGTCAGAAGCCACCTGGCCGGCCGCGCTGGACGGCAGCAACGCCCCGGCCATGAAGGCCGGAATGGCGAGCAACTGACGGCGGAAACCCACGAAGAACGGAATCGGGCGATTACCTTTTCGGAAGGAATTCGTCAAACCTAGGCCCTCCCGCCGGGGCGCCACAACCGGAGCCGCCGCTGCCCCCATGCGCCTGATCACCCGCCACATCCTCCGCACCCTCGCCGCACCGTTCTTTTGGGGGGTGCTGGCGCTGACGGGGATGTTGCTGCTCAACAACATGGCCGGGCTGATCGACCGCTTCGGCGGCAAGGGACTGGCCCTGGGCGTGATCGTCGAGGCGATCCTGCTGGCGCTGCCGGCCCTGCTGGTGCTCACCATCCCGATGTCGGTGCTGGTGGCCACCCTGTACGCATACAGCTCACTGGCCAACGATCTCGAGATGATGGCCATGTACGCCAACGGCCTGTCGGTCTGGCGCATGGTGCGACCGCCGCTGATCGCGGCGGTGGGTATCGCGGCAGTCAATTTTCTCATCTTCGATCAGGTGGTCCCCCTCAGCAACAGTCGCTACAAGACGTTGCAGTATCTGGTGTCCAACACCACCCCCACGCTGCAACTCCGCCCCGAGGAGCTGAACGAACTGGGGCTCTCCGGCTACGTGCTCCGGGCCCACGATATCCGCCAGGAGGATGGTCGCCTCTTCAACGTGACGATCTACGACCTGCTCGGCACCGAGCAGCGCACCATCATCCACGCCGACAGCGGCCGGATGGCCCGATCGCCCTCGGGCCAGGATCTGCTGCTGACACTCTACCACGGCGAGGCGACCAGCTTCTCGCCCACCGAACCGACCCGGATCGAACTGACGACCTTCACGGTGGATGTGGTGCGACTCACCGATGTGGAGCAGGCCTTCCGGCGTTCGCTCCAGCTCGCCGAGCGAGGCGACCGGGAGAAGTCGGGCTGCGAACTGCGCGATGGCATCGACGAGAGCCGCTGGCGGCGCGACAACGCCGATCAGCAGCGGGCCGAACTCACTCGGCGCGATCTCCGCAGTCTGGCCGGCCTGCCGCCACTGCCGCCGCCGGCGCTGCAAACCATGCCCGACTTCGCCAGTCACTGCACCGGACCCTGGGGTCGGGTCCAGGAACTGCTCACCCGGCTGCTGCTGCCGACGCCGCTCGAGGCCCAGGAACCGGTGGCCTCCCTCCGCGACAGCGCACAGGTTCCCCAGGACTCCAGCAGACCCGGCCGGGTCACCTCCACCGACGCCGCGCGCACTGTGAATATCGGCGATGCCGGACAGGAAAATCCGCAGCAGGAGCCGCCCGGGCAGCAGTCACTGACCCGGCCCGATGGCTTCCTGGTCCCGCCGGTCGCGGCGGTGCAGCCCCGGCCCGACGGGCTGGTCTCGAGCATGGCCGAAATCCGCGGCGCCCGGCTCACCTCACGCGAAACCGGTCGTACGGTGCGCGAATACGCCGTCGAGTATCACAAGAAGTTCGCCATTCCGCTGGCATCGTTCTGCTTCGTGCTGGTCGGTGTGGCGTTGGCGCTCAAGTTCCCCCGCAGCGGCATCGGCCTGGTGATCGGCGGCTCGCTGATCATCTTCATGGGGTTCTACATCCTGCTGATGGGCGGCGAGAGCCTCGCCAACGACGGCGTGGTGAGCGCGCCGGTGGCGATGTACGCGCCGGTGGTGGTCCTCACTCTGCTGGGTCTTGCCGCCGTCGCCGCGGCCGATCGGGAAATGGGGACGGCCCGCTCGATCAGTATCGTCGAGTTTCTGGCGTCGTTCCGTGACCGCTTCAGGTGGCGGCGGCGATGAAGCGACTCGGCACCCTCGATCGCTACGTCCTGAAGCAGTGGTCAGCGATCTTCCTGCTCTCCGCTCTGGGCATTCCGGCGGTGGCAGTGCTGATCCGGCTGAGCGAGATCTACGGCGACCTGATCCGCAAGGGCGTCTCGGGGCGGGACGCGCTGGTGGGCACTCTACTGCTCTACCCCGGCACCATGGCCATGCTGTTCCCGGCCGCCGTGCTGTTCGCCACGGTGTTCACCCTCAATGCGATGGGGCGCCACAGCGAACTCACCGCCGCCAAGGCCGGCGGGGTGTCGTTTTACCGGCTGATCGCCCCGCTGATCATCCTGGCCGCGGTGGCGGTGCCGGTCAACTATGCCCTCCAGGAAGTGGCGGCAGTGGCTGGAGCGCGCCAGCGGGTGCTGCACAAGGAGAAGCGTGATCCGCGCGACATGGTGCGCACCAACTTCGCCTTTCAGGACACCCACGGGCTGATCTGGGCGGTCAAAACGCTGGAGCGGGGCCGCGGCTATCTCGGGCAGACGTTGATCGAGGCGCCGCGCGACAGCAGCGGACTCCAGTGGATGATGACTGCCGACAGCGCGATCTGGAACAGTTCGGCCCAACGCTGGACCTTCCACCACGGCGCCATCCACATGATCCCCGACTCGATCGGGCTGCCGAGCAACATCGCCTTCAGGACGCTGGTCTCGCCCCGACTCGACCAGGACCCGTCCGAAATGCTCAACACCTTCTCCAACGCCACCGAGATGCGCACCGCCGAGCTGCGGGCCTACCTCGATCGGCTGACCCGGATCGGGGTGCGACCGGGGCAGCTCGCGGTCGACCTGCCGCTCAAGTACGCGGTACCGATGGCCTGCCTTGTGGTGGCCCTGTTCGGCGCACCGCTGGCCGTGACGAATCCGCGAGCCGGTGCGGCGATGGGTCTGGCCATCGCCCTGGGCACCACCCTGGTCTACCTCACCGGTACCCAGATCATGAAGGCCATCGGCGGCAAGGAGCTGATTCCTGTCGACATGGCGGCCTGGTCGATGAATGTGATCTTCCTGCTGATCGCAATCGTGCTGCTGGCCCGGGTCAAGACATAGCGGCCGACCGGGTTCCGAAGCGACGCCAGAGGAAGTAGACCGGAATCCCCGAGCCGATGATGCCGAATGTCACAAGGGTACCCGAGGCGTCGGTCAGCACCGCATTGCCGATCATGGCCAGCGAGGCCAGCAGGAAGATCGCCGGCGTCACCGGATAGCCCAGGGTCCGGTAGGGCCGCGGCGCGTCGGGACGGCGGGCCCGCAGCCGGTAGACCCCCGCCACCGCCAGGGCGTAGAACGGCCACGATCCCAGCACGAACTTGTCGGCGAGCGCCCCGAAATCATTCTGGAGCACATAGACCACGCTCACCGCGGCAGCGGCCCAGATGGCCACCGACGGGGTCTTGAACCGGGGTGACACCCGGGCCAGCACCGGGAAGAACAGGCCGCGATCGGCCATGGCGAACCAGACCCGCGGGCCGGTCATGATCGAGCCGTTTGTCGACCCGAAGCAGGACAGCATCACGATGCCGCTCACCACCGCCGCCCCTGCCGCGCCGAAAATCGGGATCCGTTCGGCCGCCGTCGCCGCCACCAGGCGCACGCTGGGCATCTCGCCGATCGGCACCAGGTAGAGATATGCCGCATTGATCAGCATGTAGATCACCACGATCGCCGCGGTACCGACCAGCAGCGCCTTGGGAAGATTGACACCGGGATTCTTCACCTCGCCCCCGATCGAGGCCAGGTTGGACCAGCCGTCGTAGGTCCACATCACCGGAACCAGGGCGGTGAACAGCGCCGAGAGTCCCACGGCGGACACCGACTCGGTGACAGTCAGGTGGGAGGCATTGCCCGCGCCGCTGCCGAAGGCGAACATCACGATCCCGATCAGCGCGCCGTACTTGAGCACTGTTGTCACGTTCATCAGCAGCGAGGCGTAGCTGACTCCGATCCAGTTGAGCGCGGCAATCACCACGATGGTCACGGCCGCGGCGTAGCGGACCTGCATCGGTGTCATCTCGACGAAGTAGGAGAGATACTCCGCGAAGATGGTCGCGATCCCGCCCACCGCCGACGCCCGGATCACAGTCAGCTCGGCCCAGCCGGCGAGGAAGGCCGGGAAGGCGCCCCAGCTCTCGTGCAGATAGGGCAGAATCCCGCCGCTGCGGGGGTACATCGCCGCCAGTTCGGCGATGGCCAGCGCCCCGGTCAGGGTCACCAGGCCGCCTAGGACCCAGACCAGCAGGAAGGCCAGCGGGGTATCCAGCGTCGCCGCGATCTGGGCCGGCACCCGAAAGATCCCGCTGCCGATGGTGATCCCGACCAGAATCGCGATGGCGCTCCAGAGCCCGAGGGTGCGCGGCAGGCGCTCTTCGGGCGCCGCGGGTTCATTCATGACGACTCCTGGCTGCGTGGGCCGCTCCCGAAGGGCACGGCGGTGGTGGCTCGGTTGAGACCGCCCGACCGGACGGGTATCTTGGGATGCTGTAAACTGACACCACTCAGCCGCTCCGCCTAGGGGCGGCAGTTGAAAGGCTTGTGCACCGCTGATGTCCGACGCCGTTCCCGTCACCTCCCCGGAGGCCGCAACTCGCTCACTGGTGGCCGATCTCGTGACCCTCACCAAGCCGCGGATCATTTCGCTGCTGCTGGTCACCACCATCGCGCCGATGTTCATCACCCCGGCCGGCATGCCCTCGCTGGCCCTGATCGGTTGGGTGACCCTGGGGGGCTACCTGATGGCCGGCGGCGCCAATGCCATCAACATGTGGTTCGACCGCGACATCGACGACAAGATGGCCCGGACCCGGACCCGACCGATCCCCTCGGGCCGGATGACCGCCGGAGCGGCACTCGGCTTCGGTATGGGCATCGGCGCCATCGCCTTCGTGATTTTCTGGACCCAGGTCAACCCGCTTTCGGCCTGGCTGGCCCTGGCGGGGCTGCTGTTCTACGTGCTGATCTACACCATGTGGCTCAAGCGGTCGAGCCCCCAGAACATCGTCATCGGTGGCGCGGCGGGTGCTTTCCCGCCGCTGGTCGGCTGGGCCGCGATGACCGGCCGGGTCGACCTGGGCGCGCTCTACCTCTTCGCGATCGTCTTTTACTGGACCCCGCCCCACTTCTGGGCGCTGGCGCTCAACAAGACCCGCGACTACGGCAATGCCGGCGTCCCGATGATGCCCAACGTCCACGGCGTCCCCGAGACCAAGCGGCAGATGCTGCTCTACACCCTGATGCTGGTGCCGCTGACCATCATGCCGGCGATCATCGGTCTGTCGGGGGTGTTCTACGGTGTGGCCGCGACGCTGCTCGGCGCGCGATTCGTCCAGCTCTGCTGGGCGATTGTGCGCGAGGAGGGTGTGACACCCAAGACCTGGCAGCTCTACAAGTATTCACTCTCCTATCTGGCGCTGCTGTTCGTCGCGATGGCTGTCGATCGCTGGGTGCCGTTCGGCCAGCCCGACCGCCCGGCGCAGCAGCTTGAACTCGGCGCCCCCGGCGAGCTGATCCCGCTGGGCGGCTCCGGCAGCATCACCAACCACGGGACCCACTGAACTGAGCAACACGCCGCGGCGCCGCCCCCCCTCGCCGCGGCCGCTCTACCGGCTCTGGCCTCGGGTTCGCCCCTGGCGCCGCGGACTGCTGATCGCCGCCGTGGCGCTGGTGATTTCCTCGGCGCTGGCGCTGCTGTTCCCGCTGATCGTCGGCGATCTGCTCGATGCAGCATTCGTCGACCTGAGCCGCCACCGCCTCAACCAGATCGCCCTCTGGCTGCTGGCGTTGTTCGCGACCAGCGCCGTGCTCAACTACATCCAGACCTACTGGCTGTCCGCCACCGGCGAACGCACTGTGGCGGCCCTGCGGCGCGAACTGTTCGACCATCTTGTCGCGTTCCCGCCGGGCTTTTACACCGGACGCCGCACCGGTGAGCTGACGTCGCGGCTCACCGCCGATATCGGTCTGCTGCAGGGGATCCTGTCGCATCAACTGGCCGAAGGTGCCCGGCAGGTGATGGCGCTCACCGGCGGGATCGTGATCCTCACCCTGATGCAACCCAAGCTGATGCTCGCGGCCGTGGGCGTGATGCCGCTGGTGGTTGGATCGGCGATGCTGTTCGGTCGCCGGCTCAAGCGGATCACCACCAGCGTTCAGGATGAACTTGCCGATTCCACGGCGGCCGCCGACGAGGCCCTGGGCCAGATCCGGGTGGTGCAGGGCTTTGTGCAGCAGCAGCGGGAGAGTCGCCGCTACGGCGAGAAGATCATGGCGGTGGTCACGGCGGCGCTCCGGCGGGCCCGGGTTCGCGCCTTCTTTTTCGGTGCCATCACCTTCACCACCTTCGCCGGCGTCACTGCTGTGCTCTATGTCGGCGGACTGCTGGTATTGGCCGGCGACCTGACGGCCGGTGAACTGGTCACGTTCCTGCTGTACACCATCTCGATCGCCGCGGCGATCGGGGCGCTGGCCCAGTTCTTCACCTCCTATCAGGAGGCGGTGGGCGCGGCGGAGCGGGTATTCGAGTTGATCGAGCGCACGCCCGAGATCACCGACCCGGCCCAACCCACCCCGCTGCCGCATCCGGTGCGGGGCGAGGTGGAGTTCAGCGACGTCACCTTCAGCTACCACGACGATGCCGACCAGCCGCCGACTCTCAACCGGATTTCATTCCGGATGGCGCCGGGCGAGGTGGTGGCTCTGGTCGGTCCGTCGGGGGCCGGTAAGACGACAGTGGTCTCGCTGCTGCCGCGGTTCTGGGATGTGCATCACGGGGCGATCACGCTCGACGGCATCGACATCCGCACCCTGGCGTTGGCTGATCTTCGCCATGCCGTGGGCGTCGTTCCTCAGGAGCCGGCGTTGTTCAGCGGCAGCATCGCCGAGAACATTGCCTATGGTCAGCCCGACGCACCTGAGGCCGACATCGAGGCCGCGGCCCGGGTCGCCAATGCTCATGATTTTATTGTCACCCTCCCCGAGGGCTATGCCACCCGGGTGGGCGAGCGGGGGGTCAAGCTCTCGGGGGGCCAGCGCCAGCGGATCGCCATTGCGCGGGCGGTGCTGAAGAACCCGGCGGTGCTGGTGCTCGATGAGGCCACCAGCAGTCTCGACACCGAAAGCGAACGGCTGGTGGAATCGGCTCTGGAGCGGTTGATGGTGGGGCGCAGCACGCTGATTATTGCCCACCGCCTCTCCACGGTTCAGCGGGCCGACCGATTGATGGTCCTGGATCATGGCCGGATCGTCGAGGAGGGGAGTCACAGCGAGCTGCTCCGCCGCGGCGGCATCTACGCCCGACTGTTCCAGATGCAGTTCCGTGACGACGAGGACGTAGCAGACGCGCTGATGGCGATGCGGCTGATGGAGTAGGGGGGCTGCCCCCCGATCTGCGAGAGCTGAGTGGTCGGCTTGACGGGCCCGGCGATCCATGCTGATTGCCGGGCCTCATTGCGCTGCGGCGATGGGGTCATCAGCGACGGCGACGATCGGCGATTATGCCTCGCCGCCCCAGCCAGTAATCCGCCCGGTCGGCACCTCGCCGACCGTGCCGGCCAGGATTCCGGCATTCATACCGCGCGGAATGCAGCCACCGAATGATCGCGACACGAATAGTCGGATTGCCCGCCTGAAGATCCCCCCCGACGCGCAACGCATAGCCCCCCAACGCACACCGCCCCCGACGGATTGCTCCATCGGGGGCGGCAATGCCTGCTTCCGGCTGAGGCCGACCCGGAGGTCGGCCGCCGGGAGGGTGTGCTATTCGACCGACGGGCTCACGGTCACCAGCACCGACTCCGGGTTGTCGGAGGAGCCGTGCCAGTTGTGCAGCACGATGTAGTAGGTGCCGGCCTCGAGTTCCACTTCGCTGACCGACTCGGGATTCGCACCGCTCGGCGACGAATCGACATCACCATCGCTGGAGTCGCGGACGTAGAGGTCAAAGTCACCACCGCCAGCCCAGCCCATGCTGATGTCGTAGCTGCCGGCCTCAGCGACTGTGAGCTTGTAGTAGCGCGGCTCGCCGCCGTTGCCACCGCCGAGGTAATCGACATCGGCGCCGAAGGTGAGCGGGCCGGCTTCGGCCGCGTAGGCGCCCTGGGTCGACGAGACGGCACCCGACAGCGGCACCGCGGTCGCGAGCGAGGTACCACCCGCCGCCGCCGCCAGATAGGTGTCGGTCGGGGTGAGCATCGCCACCGACGGCACGTCGACAAGCGTCACCGGACGCAGAACTGACAGGTTGAAGTTGCTGACCATTGCGGTTGACGGATCGCCACCGATCGGCGGCAGGATCACAGCCGACAGGCTGTCAGCGGCCACGCTGACAACGAAGGCCTCATCACCGTCGATCTCGACCACCAGGTCGGGATGGAACATCACGCCGGCTGCCGAAATCGTCACCAGCTCGCCCGCCGCGGGGGTCGGGTTGCTGAAGGTCAGCGGGATGCTTTCCACCGGAGGAACAGTGAGCTCCTCGGTCGAGGTCAGCGTGAAGTCGCCCAAGACATCGGCGTCACCCGGGGTCAGCACAACGCCGTCGACCGTGGCCACGCCGGCGCTGCCCGGAACCGGCAACACCGTGATCGTGGTGGCGGTCTGGCTCACCTTAACGGCCTCAAGCTGGGACGTTCCCGCTTCGTTCGGGAAGTGAACTGTCGCGTCGGCGGTGAACGCCTCACCCGCGCCCGCGGTGATGGTGACAGGATCGCCGATGCCAGCCGATGTGGCGCTCAGTGAGAGCGGCGCCATATCCGGCACAGCGGTCAACTCGACGCTGCTGCTGAGGTCGACCGGATCAAGCGTAGGTGAATAGGCGACCTTGATATTGGTCGCCTCGACCGCGCCGCCCGATCCCGGGAACGGCACGAAGGTCACCGACGTCTCGGTCATAGCTGTCACCACGACATCATCGCCGCCCAGCGTGATTTCGGAGGCGCCATCGCCCTCGGTGGTGAACGACAGATTCGCCGGCAGGGTCAGGGTCACCGCGTCGCCAATCGCCGGAGCGGTCGGCGAGACATTGGCGCCCAGCGTGCTCGGCACGACAATGACGGTGATCTCCTGGGTGATGCCGCTGTTGCTCACCTTGAATGACGTCTGAACGGCCTGACTGGCATTCACGATGTAGTGGTGCTGGGTCTGAATCGGATTCGGCGCCAGCTCGCCCGTGGTGTAATCGTGGCGATAGTCCTCATCCCAGGTGACGGTCAGGCCGGGCCCGACATCCGAAACGGTATAGGGGCCCACCGGCACCGAGTAGTTGGCGTCGTCGGTCAGCCGGAGGTAAAGGTTCTCATCGGCCCCCTGAGTCGCGAACATCACCTGAGGCGACGCCTGAATCTTGGTGGGCTCGCCGGACAGGTCGAGAGACGCGTCATTGTTGCACGCGGCCGCGCCGACCGCCAGCAACACGCCGCTCATCACACGAATCATTCGGTTCATAGTGCTGCTCCTCAGACGGATGGAGAAGGTGCCCTGCTCTGACACCTCATGACTGCCTGCTCCTTCTTGGAGCGGCCGGCGGCCGCTCCGCTCGATCAACTGCATGACTGCTGCGCCCCCTGGTTGGGATTGCCCCCGCCAGTGATATAGAAGAACCGCTGGCCGATGTACGGCTCGATGTCGCGCTGCACCACCAGCGGGTTGAGCAACTCGCACCAGTTCGGCGCCGAGGACTCGGTCAGATCGTTGGTCTTGACCAGCCGGAAGTTCCCGAAGTTGTTCCGGTCGATGAAGATGTAGTACTGTGACCTGCCCTGGCTGTACTTCCAGATCTCAAACGGCGGCACACCCTGGCCCTGAGCGAAGGTCTGACTGTCGTCAGGCTTGCCGTGCTTGATGAAGATCCGGCCCCGATCGGTCTTCCAACCGGGCTGGGCATTACGTCCCGATTCGCCGTAGGTGGTATTGACGTAATCGATGGTGTCGTAGAAGCGCATCCGCGTTTCATTGACCGGCGTATCGGGCGTGGCATCCCGTTCGGCCCAGAACTGAATCAGAAACCGCCGCTTGGCCATTACCGTCAGCGCCCCATCACCGCGAGCCTGATAGGCATCAAGCTCGCCCGGCTTGGCCACCAGCTCCAGCACTTCGGCCGCCTCGTCAAGCTCATCCTCGCCCATCGCGCCGAAGTAGCTCTCGTCGAGCCCCTTCTCGGAGGTCTGCCGCGCCAGCTCGCGCGCCATGGCCGCTTCGAGCGAGCCGACGCTGAAGGGCGCCGTCCGCTCGATGGTCTGACCACCGCTGGTGACAGTGGCGGACAGCAGATAGCTGCCCTCCGCCAGGCCATCCAGCGGGAACTGTCCCCGAATCACGCCACCGCCGGCCGGAATGGTCTGCTCGAACGGCGCCAGCTCGTAGATGGTCGTCTGACCATCGCGGCTGGTGACCTTGAGCCGCGTGGCGGCCGAGGTCTCGCTGGTGCTGTACACCTCGAGCATGAACGCCATCACCGGCTTGAGTGCGTCGAGAGTGATCTCGGGCGAGGTGATGAACCGCATCGCCCCGCGCGCAATCTCGCCCGGCAGCGAGGTGGTATCACCACTGCTCACCAACCGCATGCTGTTGGCGATCAACAGATCCGACAGCTCCGGCGCCTCGGTAAAACCGTTGACGTCGGTGGAGGTGGTCGCGGCCCGGCCGGTGAGCGAATCGGTCACTGTCACCGTCAGAGTGTACTGCCCCGGCTCCACCCGGAACTGCAGTGGCTCCACGCTGTAGGCGTCGGGCACCCGGAATGATGCCGGCGCGCCGCTCCACCACTTCTCGCTCAACAGCGTGTTGCCGGCGGAGTCGGTGATCTGAATCGCCGTCTGCCACGCAATCCGGCTCCCCGCCACCTCGGTCAGGGCGTAGGGCACCTGAACCAGGGCGAGCACGGGAGTATCTCCCCCGGCCGGTTCATAGAACCGGACCGCCCGAACCGCCAATTGCGGCGGCGCGGCGTGGGGCAGAGCCCCCAGGGCGAGAATCAGTGACGGCAACAGCATCTTCAGATCATGCCTCGATCGGGAACGCGTTATCCTGCCTGACCCCGGACCGATCGCTCGGCCCGGGATCCTCGAAAATTACCAGCCCAGCGACACCGTGAAGAAGTTCATGTTGCCCAGCAGGCCCATGCTCTTCCAGGCGTAATCGAAGCCGAGCAGGAAGGTGGCGGTCTGGTAGCTGATGCCGCCACCCACAGCCAGGCCCTGCTTCTTCTCATCGTCGGCCTTGGTGACCCCGACGCCGAAGAAGTCGGTTTCGTAGGAATTGGCCGGGGTGGCCGTGTAGCTGCCCCGAACCGCAATCCCGAAGTCCGACCCACCCAGCCGGTTGGCCGCGGCCTCGGGTTACTCGCTATAGCCCGGGGCCGGTTTTTTGC
>CBFGTB010000025.1:0-22859 GCA_965651715.1 uncultured Gemmatimonadales bacterium | reverse complement strand
AAGCGGCAGCAGCAGCAGCGGGTTGCGCAGCGGGCCGTCGAGTTCGCGGGCCGGTCCCTCGGCCACCACAGCCTGCCAGGCGTGAAGCGTGAGCGCGCTGCTGACTCTGAGCCCCAGTTGGGTCACGAAATGCCAGCGCTGGATCTCGCCGTCGGCTGTGGACACGGTGGGCAGATCGCTGAGCGAGGTGCTGAGGTGGAAGCCGCCGGTGGCGACCCGCAGGCCGATGGCATCGCGGGGATAGGCCACGTCGCTCAGAGCGGTTCCGTCGAACAGCCCGAAGCCGGGCCCCCAGTTGCGGGCCAGTCGGCCGTAGAAGAAGGCCAGCGGTCCGGGACTCCAGCGGAGATAGGCCTCGGGGAAGCGCCAGCGGCAGCAGGTCGCATCGGGCGATACCCGGGTGCCGGTCCAATCGGGGTCGAGCACCACCCGCTGGTCGATGGTCGGCCGGGTGGCCAGCACCACGTTGCCGATCACCAGGCGCGCACTGGCGTCGGCCAGCAGCCGGACTCCCGAAATCCCCTCGGGCCGGAGCGGATCGCGCCGGGGCGAGGTGAAGCCGGTGGCGCCGAGTCGCACCGCGCCGTCCCAGCGATTGACGGCGGGAAGCGGTTGCCACGCGCTGACCAGGCGGGCGATGATGGCGCTGTCGGCCGAACCCGGCTGCCGCCTCGGAGATGACATCGCAGCGAGGGCCGCGCCGCGGGTGAATGGGCGTTCGAACGGCGAGGGATCCTCCACCACGCCGCGGGCGACAAGTTGCTCGAACAGCGGCAGCAGCGGGTCGTCGAGCGGCACGAACGGGGTCGCCTGCGCGCCGAGGCGAGCGGTGGCGAGCAGCAGGGCGGTGGTCCAGAGGGCGATCCGACGCATGCAGGAGTCTAGCCCGTCGGAGTGCCGCCCGCGACCCGCCCGGAGTAGATTCGCCGGGCAATGACCGACTTCACAGTAGTGGAATCACGCAGCGGGTACGCCGAGACAGAGCACAGCGTGCGGGTGGCCGTGGTCGAGGCCGGCGGGCGCACCGTGGCCCATGCCGGCGACCGTGATCTTTTGACATTCTGGCGCTCGGCCGCCAAGCCGTTCCAGCTCTGGCCGCTGGTGGCGGGCGGTGGCGCCGAGCGATTTGAGCTCGGCCCGCGCCATCTGGCGATCGCCTGCGCCTCGCACAGTGCCACCGCCGAGCAGCGGGCCGTGGTGGCCGAACTGATGCAGCGGGTGGGGCTGACCGAGGAGCAGCTCGCCTGTGGCGGCCATTTGTCGCTGTCGCGCGAAGTGGCCCACCAGATGATCCGCGAGGGGGTCGATCCCTCGCCGGTGTGGAGCAACTGTTCCGGCAAGCACTCGGCGCTGTTGGCGCTCGCCGATTTGCACGGCTGGCCGCGGGACGGCTACACCGGGACCGACCATCAGGTACACACCGCCGTTGAGCAGTCGATATCGCATTGGAGTGGCGTCGCGAGCGAACGCCTGGTGTGGGGCGTCGATGGCTGTACCGCGCCGGCCGTGGCCACGCCGCTCGGCGCGCTGGCGCTGGCCTGGGCCCGGATGGCAGCAACCGACGAACCGGCGATGGCAGAGATCCGCAGCGCGATGATGGCGCACCCGGAACTGATCGCGTCGGCCGATCGGCTCGATACTGTACTGATGCGCGCCTGGCCGGGCCGGGTCGTGGTCAAGGTCGGGGCCGGCGGGGTCTACGCCGCCGGGCTGCCCGGCTGCGGCGTGGGCATCGCGCTCAAGGTCGAGGACGGCGACATGGTCACTGCCGGGGTGGCGCTGCTCGGGGTGCTGGAGCAGGTGGTGTCGCGCGTCGCGGCCGATCAGCAGTGGTCATTCGATGACCTTGAGGCTTGGCGTGCGCCGGCAATTCGGAACAGTCGTGGCGGTATCGTCGGTGAGATCAGTCCCCGCGGGACCTTGCACTTTCCCTGACCGTGAGTCTTCGATGACCGATGTCACAGCCAGCGCACTCGACCTGCCCACCCGGCGCCTTGTCACCCTCGCGGCAGCGATTGCGCAGGGCGAGGAGCCGGAGATCCGCGACAATGTGGCCGAGGCCCTCGCGGCCGACATGCCGGCCGTCTGGGGCGATGAACTGTTGCTCCAGTCGATGCTGATCGTGGGATGGCCCCGGGCGCTGATCGCGGCCGGGCTGTGGCGCAAGGCGGTGGGGGCACCGGCGATCAACGGCGACGAGGATCTTCACTACGCCGATCATCCCGACTGGACCGCGCGCGGCGAGGAGACCTGTCGGGTGGTCTACGGCGACAACTACGCCAAGCTGCGGAAGAATGTCGCCACGCTGCATCCGGCGCTCGACGCGTGGATGCTGACCGAGGGATACGGGCGCACCCTGTCGCGGCCGGGCCTCGATCTCAAGCGGCGCGAGCTGGCGGTGATCGCCCAGACGGCTGTGCTCGACGCGCCGCGCCAACTGCACTCCCATTTGCGCGGCGCGCTCAATGCCGGCGCCACGCCCGATGAGGTGGAATCGGCGCTCACCGAGGTGAATCCGTTCCTGTCCTACGACCATTGGAAGGCGGTCAAGGAACTGTGGGAGCAGGTGCGCGACGGCTGGGACCCGCTGGCGTGAGTTTTGTCGATCGCGTCACAGTCGAGGTCGCCGGGGGACGCGGCGGCGACGGCGTGAGTTCCTTCGCCCGGTTCAAGTTCAAGGCCAAGGGCGGCCCCGACGGGGGCGATGGTGGCCACGGCGGTTCGGTCTACCTCCGAGCCGACGCCAACCTGTCGACTCTGCTCGACTACCGCTACCGCGCCATTTGGCGGGCCGATCGCGGCGCCCATGGCAAGGGGGCGAACATGACGGGTCGCTCGGCCGATGACCTGTACCTGCCGGTGCCGCCGGGGACCGAAGTTCACGATGCCGCCACCGGTGCGATGCTGGGCGAGGTGCTGACGGCCGGCGACACCCTGCTGATTGCCCGAGGCGGTCGCGGTGGGCGCGGCAACGCCAATCGGGCGACCGCCACAAATCAGGCGCCGCGCCAGGCCGACCCCGGCGGCGAGGGGGAGGAGCGCCGGGTCGAACTGGTGCTGAAGCTGATTGCCGATATCGGTTTGCTGGGCCAGCCGAATGCGGGAAAAAGCACCCTGTTGTCTGTCATCAGTGCCGCCCGTCCCAAGATCGCCGACTATCCCTTCACCACGTTGGAACCGAACCTTGGCGTCGTGGCGCTGAGCGGCGGACGCACCTTCGTGGTGGCCGACATCCCCGGCATCATCGAAGGGGCGCATGAGGGCAGGGGGCTGGGACATGCCTTCCTGCAGCATGTCGAACGGACCCGTGCGCTGGCCTGTCTGGTTCCGCTCGACGCCGACGATCCGGCGGCCACTGTGGCGCAGTTGCGCCGCGAGGTGGCGCTCTACTCCGAGGCGCTGGCGAGCAAGCCGTTTCTTGTGGTGTTGACCAAGCGCGATCTCTGGCCGGCGGCCGATCCGCTGCCGCAGCTTGAGCTGCCCGAGGCGACGGATACAGTGGCAATTTCCGCAGCGGCGCGCCAGGGCCTCGACCCGCTGCTTGAGGCATTCTGGGACCTGGTCGACCGGGCCCGCGCCGAAGACCCCGCAACTCCGGAGTCGAGCCCGTCAGATGACAGACCGCACGATGACTGGGACCTCGACTGGGGCGAGACCGACTCGGGAGAAGACTGACGCCGAGCGGGCGGCATGGCTGCGTCTGGCGCTGACTCCTGGCTTGGGAGCGCGGCGGATTGCGGCGCTGATCGGTCACTTCGGATCGGCGGGTGCGGTGCTCGACGCTCCGGGGGCAGCCCTCGACGATTTCTCGCGGTCGGTGGCGCGGGCACTGGGTCGGACCACCTCGGCCGCCGCCGCCGATCTGCTGAGTCGCGCTGCCGACGCCGGTCAGCGGGTGCTGGTTCCCACCGATGCCGACTATCCCGCCCGGCTGCGCAGCATTCCCGACCCACCACCGATTCTCTTCGCCGCCGGCGACCCGACCCTGGTGCAGCGGCCGGCGGTGGCGATCGTCGGCAGTCGCGACCACAGCCGCTACGGCGCCGACATGGCGGCGCGGCTGGGCGACACTGCGGCCCGGTCGGGACTGGTGGTGGTCAGCGGCATGGCCCGTGGACTCGATGCCGTGGCCCAGGCGGCGGCACTCGACGGCGGCGGGGGAACGATCGGTGTGTTGGGCAGCGGCCTCGACGTGGTCTATCCGGCCCGCAATCGGGCGCTGTTTGCCCGGGTGCTCGAGCAGGGGCTGTTGCTGTCGGAACAGCCGCCGGGCAGCCGGCCGACGGCGGGGGCCTTTCCCCGACGCAATCGGATCATCAGCGGCCTTGCCGACGCGGTGGTGGTGGTGGAGGCGGCGGCAGGTTCAGGAACGCTGATCACAGTGGAGTGCGCGCTGGAGCAGGGACGCGACGTGCTGGCCGTTCCCGGACCGATCACCTCGGCGACCTCGGTCGGGACCAATCGGCTATTGGCCGACGGCGCCACGCCGATCCTCAACTGCGATGAGCTGCCGACCCTGCTGGGCCTGGGACCGACTCCGGCCCCGCCGACGCAGGTGCCCTGTCACCTGTCGGCAGATGAGGCGCGGGTGTTCGCTGCTCTGACGCGCGAGCCGCGTCACGTCGACGATCTGGCGCTCGACCTGGGTTTGCCGATCGGCAATCTGCTCGGCACGCTGCTCGGGCTGGAACTGGGCGGCATGGTCGAGCAGCTTGCCGGCTCGCTGTTCCGGCGCCGCGGCGCGGCCTGACGTCCCAGCGATATTACGCTCCGATGCATCTCTACATTCACGTCCCGTTCTGCGCCCGCCGCTGTTCCTACTGCGACTTCGCCATCGCGGTGCGGCGGGAGGTGCCCAGTCGGCGCTACGTCGCCGCGCTGCTCAGCCAGTGGCGCCGTCGCCGGGTCGAGTGGAGTGCGAGCGATAGCATCGCCACGCTGTACCTGGGCGGAGGCACGCCGTCGCATCTCGCGCCCGATGCCCTTGCCGACCTGATCGCCGGTATCACAGCCGACATGCCGTTGGCCGACGGCGCCGAAGTCACCCTCGAAGCCAATCCCGACGACGTCACGCCGGAGGCGGCGCTGGCGTGGTGCAGCGCCGGCGTCAATCGGGTTTCGCTGGGCGTCCAATCGCACGACCCCCGGGTGCTCGAATGGATGCATCGCACCCATTCAGCCGACCAGGTCCCCGAGGCGGTGGCGACGCTGCGGCAGGCGGGCGTGACCAACTTGTCGCTCGATCTCATCTTCGCGTTACCGAGCGCATTGGAGCGTGATTGGCGACGCGATCTCGACCTCACCCTGGCGCTCGAGCCGGAGCATGTCTCGCTCTACGGCCTCACTGTTGAACCGGCCACGCCGTTGGGGCGCTGGACTGCTCGCGGCGAAGTGGTCCCCGGCAGTGACGCCAGTTACGCCGCCGAGTATCTGCTGGCGCATCGGCGACTGCGGGACGCGGGCTACGATCACTACGAAGTATCGAATGCCGCGCGTCCCGGGCATCAGGCGGTCCACAATCGCTCCTACTGGCGGCATGCCGATTGTCTCGGGCTGGGTCCGGGGGCCCATTCCCATCGGGCCGGGCGGCGCAGTTGGAACATTCGGGAGTGGGCCGCCTGGGAGCAGGCCATTGTCGGCGGCGAGGATGGCACCGCCGGGGTTGAGGACCTCAGTCCGGCTGAATGGCGCACCGAGGAGCTGTATCTGGGTCTGCGGACCCGCGAGGGTCTGGCGGCGGATCGGCTGCCTCGGGCCGCAGTCGACGCCTGGCAGGAGCAGGGCTGGGCGGTGCTGATCGACGACCGGATCTGCCTCACAGTCGACGGCTGGCTCCGGCTCGATGCGCTGGTGGCCGGGGTCATGGGGTCCTAAGTTTGGCCCATGACTGAATTTGTGGCATTGAACCCGCGTGAGCGTCAGGTGCTCGAGGCCGTGATCGAGACCTATATCGCCACCGCCGAGCCGGCGGCGAGCCGGACCGTGGCACTGCGGTCGGGGCTGGGCATCTCGCCCGCCTCGATCCGGTCGACCATGAGCGAGCTGGAGGCCAAGGGGTTGCTTTTCCAGGCCCACAGCTCGGCCGGTCGCATTCCGACAGATCGGGCCTATCGCCTCTATGTCGACGCCATTGTGCGCCGCAGCCCGCCCGACGATCACAGCCGGGAGCGGCTCAGCCAGGAACTCTCCACCGCCGCCTCGGCCAGTGAAGAACTGCTGCGGCGGGCGGCGCAGGTACTCGGCATCCTCACTCAGGAGCTGGGGGTCGCCGTGGCGCCGGCGCTGGAAGAGATCGTGCTGGAGCGATTCGATCTGGTACCGATTGCCAGCGACCGACTGCTGCTGGTGTTCAACCTGCGCGGCGGTGTGGTCAGGACGCTCTACGTGCGGGTGCCGGTGACACTGCATCCGGACGACGTCAGTGAGGTGCAGCGCATCCTGAACGAGCGGCTCGGCGGGTTGCCCATTCGCGCCATCCGGGCCTCGCTGGCCGATCGGCTCCGTGACGTCGGGCGGGGGGCCGCGCGGGAGTTGCTGGATATCGTCATCGCCGAAGGCGACGGCGTCTTTGAGGGGCGCGATCTCACCGATTCGGTGATGCTGGGCAGTACCGGTCCGCTGGCGGACCAGCCCGAGTTTGCCAGCAGTGAACGGATCCGGTCGCTGCTCACCCTGACCGAACGGCGCGAGGCGCTGCGCGATGCGTTGGCCGAACGCTGTCGCGGCGGGTTGGTCATTACCATTGGCGCCGAGCATGGCGATCCCAGTCTTGCCGATTTCACTCTGGTGACCAGCACCTATCGGCGCGGCGGGGCCACCGGAGTGATCGGTGTGCTGGGGCCGACGCGCATGCCGTATGACAAGATCATCGGACTGGTGGAGCACACCAGTCGTCTCGTGGAAGGGTTGGTGCAGTGAGCGATTATTACCAGACACTCGGGGTGTTTCGGGACGCGACCGAAGCGGATATCAAGAAGGCCTACCGCAAGCTCGCGATGGAGTACCATCCCGATCGCAATAAGTCTCCCGAAGCCGAGGCGAAGTTCAAGGAGATCAGCGAGGCGTACCAGGTGTTGGCCGATGCCGACAAGCGGGCCCACTACGATCGCTTCGGTTCGGCGCCGGCGTCGGGTGGGGCCGGCGGATTCGGCGGCTTCGAGCATGTCGACCTGGCCGAGGCACTCAACATCTTCATGCGCGACTTCGGCGGCATGGGTGGGTTCGACGGCATCTTCGGCGGCCGCGCCAGCGGCGGTGATGTCCGGCGCGGTCAGGATGTGCGGGTGACTGTGAAGTTGTCGCTCCAGGAGGTGGCGACCGGCGCCAAGCGCAACATCAAGATCAAGGCGATGGCGCCCTGTGACACCTGCAAGGGCACCGGCGCGGGCAAGGGCACCCGGCCGGTTCCGTGTGGCACCTGCAACGGCACCGGCGAAGTGCGCCGTGCGGCGCGGTCGATGTTCGGCCAGTTCATTCAGGTCGGTGCCTGTCCCACCTGTCATGGCGAGGGGCAGACCATCAGGACCCCCTGCGATGTCTGTCGCGGCGAGGGGCGGATCAAGACCGAGCGGACAGTGGCCGTGGACATTCCGGCCGGGGTGGCGACAAACAATTTCATCAACCTGCGGGGCCAGGGCGCGGCCGGCGTCCGGGGTGGGCCGCCGGGAGACTTGCAGGTCGTGATCGAAGTCAAGGCCGATGATCGCTTCACCCGCGAAGGCGACGATCTCTGGCTGGAACTTCCGCTGGCCTTCTCGCAGGCGGCCCTGGGCACCACGCTCACCATTCCGACGCCGTGGGGTGACACCACACTCGAGGTACCGGCCGGTACCCAGTCGGGGGCGGTGATCACGCTGCGGAACAAGGGGCTGCCCAAGCTGGGCGGCAGCTCGGTGGGGGCGCTGCATGTCCGGGTCCATCTCTGGACGCCGCGCAATCTCAACGAGGAGCAGCGGCGGCTGTTTCTGCAATTGTCAGAGCATGAGGCCGAGGGGCCGGACCGTGAGGGCGGCTTCTGGAGCAAGCTCAAGGAAGCCCTCGGCGCATGAGCGGCAGTTGGTGGCGGCTGATCATTACCTGCCGGGATGAGGACACCGATGCTGTGGCTGCCGCTGTCGTCAGCGTCACCGGGTTCGGCGTGGAGGAGCCGTCGCCGGGCCACATCGTCGCCGTGGCATCGTCGGATGTCGATGCCGAGCGATTGGCGGCGGAGCTGGCGCGGCAGTTTCCCGGCCTTGTCGCGACAGTCAGTTCGTTCGAACCGGTCGATTGGACCCGGCACTGGCGCGACGGCATCATCACCCGACGATTCGGCCGGCTGATCCTGACGCCATCGTGGTTGCCGGTGGCGCCGACCGAGGGCACCGTGGTGGTGGTGATCGACCCCGAATCCGCCTTCGGCTCGGGGGAACACGGCAGCACCCGGGCGGCGCTGACGCTGCTGGAGCGCCATCTGGAACCGGGCCAGCGGGTACTGGACTTTGGCAGCGGCAGCGGCATTCTGGCCATCGCGGCAGCTCGGTTGGGTGCGGCGGCGGCGATCGGGATCGAGGTCGATGACGACGCGCTGCCGATCGCCGAGGCCAACGCCGACCGCAATGATGTGGCGAACCGGGTGCGCTTCCTGACCGGCGACGCCGCTGTGCTGGGTCCGCTGGCGGGACCGGCGGAGTTGATCTGCTCCAACATCCTGCGGGTGGTCAACTCGCAACTGCTCGATCCCCTCGCTGCGGCGCTCGCCCCGGGGGGCGCAGTGATCTTTTCGGGGATGGAAGTACCCGAACGCGAACTTTTCACTCCGGTGCTGGAGGCTGCCGGATGGCGGGTCGCGGATCAGGTCATTGACGGTGAGTGGTGGGCCGTCCTGGCGGATCGGGTCGGGTGATTCGACTGCTGGTGCCTCCGGGCAGCGTGGTGGTGGGGGCAACGCTGCAGCTTGAGCCCGCCGAAGCTCATCACCTCGACGTGCGGCGTGTCAGCGACGGGACCCTGGCCACGGTGCTTGATGGCCGTGGGGCTGTGGGGCGGGGCAGGCTGACGCAGCGGGCCGCCGGATGGCACTTTCAGGTCGAGGCGCAGTGGTTGGAGCCGCGCCCTGCCACCACAGTCATTGCCGTGGGGGCCGGCGACCGCGACCGTTTTCTGCTGGTGGCGGAAAAGGCGGCGGAACTGGGTGTCACCCGGGTGGTGCCGCTGCTCACCGGCCTCACCCGCGGCGTGGCCAGCCGGGTGCGGGAGAGCACAGTCGTCAAGGCGCGTCGCCGGACTCACGAGGCCTGCAAGCAGTCGGGGACCGCGTGGACACCGACCATTGATGAACTGCGCAGCGTCGAGGAGTTGCCGGCGGAATTCCCGGGCCTGCGCTGGCTGCTGGCCGACGAACAGGGCGATCCCTGCGGGTCGATCGGCGCCCATGAACCGGTCGGCTGGCTGGTCGGCCCCGAAGCCGGCTTCACCCTTGTCGATATCGAGATCGTCTACAATGTCCTGCGTCCCGACCGGGTCACCCTATCTCCCCATGTGCTTCGCTTCGAGACGGCCGCCATCGGTGCCATGGCTGTCACGGCTCAGCGCCGACTCGAAGCCCTTCGTGAGAGGACCGGATGAGCAGCGACTGCATCTTCTGCCGCATTGCGGCGCGGGAACTCCCCGCCCGGGAAGTGGCGCGCAACACCCACGCGATGGCCTTCCATGACGTCAGTCCCCAGGCGCCGGTCCATATCCTGATCATTCCGACCCGCCACGCCGCCACAGCGGCCGACCTGATCGACGGGACCGATGGCGACGCCGAAATGGCCGGAGTGATGGGGCTCGCCACCCGGGTCGCCGCCGAACTGGGGCTGGCCGCCGACGGCTATCGGCTGGTGGTCAACACCGGCGATCTGGGCGGCCAGACAGTGGATCACTTCCATGTCCACCTGCTGGGTGGCCGGCAGATGACCTGGCCGCCGGGCTGATCGGTGGGGCTGCCCTTCCGCGGGACCGCGGGCGGCGCTAGCTTTGGCCTTCTATGCATCAACTGCCCCTCGCCGGGGCGCGAGAGGGGTGATTGCAGTAATGTCGGAAGTCGTCATCCACGATGATGAGAGCTTCGAACGGGCGCTCAAGCGCTTCAAGAAGAAGTGCGAGAAGGCGGGAATCCTGTCGGATCTCCGCAAGCATCGCCACTATGAGAAGCCCAGCGAGAAGAAGAAGCGGAAGATGAACGCCGCCCAGCGGAAGAATCGCCGGGGACGGAGCCCGCGTGCCTGAGTTGATGGATCGACTGCGGGCCGATCAGATTGCCGCGCGCAAAGCTGCCGACAAGGACCGGACCCTGCTGCTGGGGACGGTCCTTGCTGCGCTGAAGAACCGCGAGCTCGACGGCGGTACGCCGCTCAGTGAGAGTGACGCGGTCGAGGTCGTTCGCAAGCAGATCAAGCAGCGCCGCGACTCGGTGGAGCAGTACCGCGCCGCCGGGCGTGACGATCTGGCCGATCGGGAGCAGGCCGAAGTTGAGCTGTTGAACGGCTACCTGCCGCCGGCGGTGGATGGCGCGGTGATCCGCGCGGCCGCCGATCAGGCCATTGCGGCGGGCGCGACCGATATCGGACGGGTCATGGCCGCCCTGATGGCGCAGTTCAAGGGGCAGGCCGATGGCAAGGAGATCAACCGGATCGCCCGCGAGGCGCTCGCGGCCCAATGACGCCGCCCGATGCGGCGGCGGCCCGCAGTGCTCTCGAATTTGCCGCAGTTCTGGAACTCATCGCCCACCGCGCCGCCGGGCCGGTGGCGGCCGAGCGAATCCGCGCCACCCAACCCTCAACCGATGCTGAATGGATTGCCACCGAGCTGAGTCGGCTGGCTGATCTGCTGGCGCTGAGTCGCCGAGGCGAGCCGCTCCAGGTGGTCGCAGTGCCCGATGTCCGGTCGGCTCTGGCGCGGCTCCGGCTCGACGGCAGCGTACTTGAGCTGAGCGAGTTGGCGGCGATGCGGCACCTGGTGACCGCGACGCGACTGCTGCATGGCGAACTCGCCCGGGTGGCCGACCGGGCGCCCGCGCTGGCACCGCTCGGCCTGCCACCGCTCGATCGAGCGATCGAGCGGCGACTCGACCAGGCGATCAGCGATGAGGGCGATCTGCTCGACAGCGCCAGTCCCGAGTTGGCGGCGGCGCGGCGGGAAGTGCATCGCGCCCGCGAACGGCTGATTCGGCGACTCGAGGCCATCCTCAGGGATCTGGGCGGCAGCGGCGGCGTGACGCTGCGCGAAGGACGCTACGTCATTCCGGTGCGCCGCGATGCACGTCAGCGGCCCGACGGCATCATTCACGACGAGTCGGCCTCGGCCGGTACCCTGTTCATCGAGCCCACAGCGACCATCGCTCTGGGCAACGCAGTGCGCGAAGCGATCGGGGCCGAAGAGCGCGCCGTGCTGACTGTGCTGCGCGAGCTGAGCGAGTTGTTGCGCCCGCTGCGGTCCGAGCTTGTCGCCTGGTTTGAGCTGGCTGTGACGCTCGACACTCTCGCGGCGCGGGCGGACTGGGCGCGGGAGCTGGCGGCCGAGGTGCCGGAGCTGAGTGGCCCGGGCGGCAGGCTGGTCATCCGCGGCGGCCGCCACCCGCTGTTGCTGGCGCGGGGAATCGACGTGGTGCCGTTCGACCTGGGGCTCGAGCCGGGCGAGCGGACGCTGCTGATCACCGGCCCCAACACCGGTGGCAAGACTGTGCTGCTCAAGGCGGCCGGCCTGATCATGCTGCTCACCGCCTCCGGGATCGTGCCGCCGGTCGGCGGCGGGAGTGTGATTCCGCTGGTCGATCATCTGGTGGTGGACATCGGCGATCATCAGTCGCTCGAGGCCGATCTCTCAACCTTTTCGGCCCATGTCGAAGCGGTGCGCGATACCCTGATTCACGCCGGTCCGGCGTCGCTGGTGATCCTCGACGAGATCGGCAGCGGCACCGATCCGGCGGAGGGGGGCGCCCTGGCCATGGCGGTGCTCGAAGCGCTGACCCGGCGCGGTGCTCTCACTCTCGCCACCACCCATCTCGGCGCACTCAAGGAACTGGCGACCCGGGTGAGCGGGGTGGTCAACGGCTCACTGGCCTTTGACGCTGAGTCGCTGTCGCCCAGTTATCGCTTTGTCAAAGGCATTCCGGGACGCAGTTACGGCTTGGCCATCGCCCGACGGTTGGGTGTCGATCCGGCGGTGCTGGCCGCGGCCGAAGCGCTGGTGCCCGAGGCGGAACGCAACCTCGATCGGCTGCTGGCGGCAGTGGAATCCCGCAGTGAGCTGGTGGCGGTCCGCGAGAGCGCTGTGGCGGAGCGCGAAGCCGAGTTGGCCCGCCGACTGGCCGACGTGACGGCCACCGCTGCCGAGCAGGCCGAGCGCGACGCGGCACTGCGCCAGCAGGAGAAGCAGGCCGAACGGGACCGGGCTCGCCAGGCGCGGGCCTATCTGCTCGAGGCGCGCAAGCGGGTCGATGCGGCACTGGCCTTGGCACAGGGTGCCGTGGATCAGGCGTCGGCGCGCGAAGCGCGACGCCTGGTGGAGCAGGGGGTCAGCGCGCAGAACGCGCTGCTCGACGAGCCGGCGACCGCGCCGGGGGATTCCGAATCGGTGCTCGCTGTGGGCGATCCGGTACGCCTTGCCACCGGTGCGGTGGGCGAACTTGCCGAACTGCGGGGCGATGGCCGCGCCGTGGTCCAGGTGGGCTCAATGCGGTTGGTGGTGCGGCGGGACACGCTCACGCGGGCCGCGGCACTGCCGCGGCGCGAATCACGGCCCAGCGCTGAGACGCTTGACCAGGCGGGACCCGAGCCGCTGGGTGAGATCGACCTGCGCGGCCGCCGCGCCGACGAAGTGGCACTCGAGGTCCAGGCGGCCGTCGATGCGGCGGTGCTGGCGGAACAGCCGCATCTGCGGATAATTCATGGCATGGGAACCGGAGTGGTACGCGAGCTGGTTCGGCAGACACTGGCTGCCGATCGGCGGATTGCGTCGTTTGAGTTCGCCCCCCGCAACCAGGGTGGCACCGGCGTCACCATTGCGGTGCTGCGCTGATGGCCCGCATTCCTGACGAACTGGTGGAGCAGGTCCGCGACAGCGCCGATCTGTTGGAAATTGTTCAGGAGACTGTGACGCTCAAGCGCACCGGCAGCGATTGGCGCGGCCCCTGTCCCTTCCACGGCGGCGCCAACCGCAACTTCGCAGTGATTCCGCGCAAGAACCTCTATTACTGCTTTGTCTGCCACGCCGCCGGCGATGTCTTCACCTGGTACCGCGAGCGCTTTGGGCTCGACTATCCCAGCGCGGTGCGGGAGGTGGCGCGTCGCTATGGCATCGTGATCCCCGAGCAGGCCGAACGGGCCGGCCCCGATCCGCGGGAGCCGCTCTACCAGGCCTGCGAAGCCGCCATGCAGTGGTACGCCGCCCGGCTGCGCGACGCCGATGACGCCGAACCGGCGCGGCGTTACTTGCAGCAGCGCCAGATCATGCTCGATGCCGCAGGTGAACTCAGTCTGGGATGGTCGCCGCGGGGCGATGAGTTTGTCCGCGCGCTGCGCGACCTGGGCATCGCCGACAGCGTGCTGGAAGAGGCGGCGCTGCTGATGCGCCGCGATGACGGCACCATGGTGCCGCGCTTCAGGGGGCGCCTGCTGTTTCCGATTCACGACCTCCGGGGTCGCGTGGTGGGTTTCGGCGGTCGGCTGCTGGGTGCGGGGGAACCCAAGTATCTCAATTCGCCCGAAACGCCGATCTTTCATAAGGGCGAGCAGCTCTACCATATGCAGGTGGCCAAGCTGGCGATCCGGCGGGCCGGCTTCGCGCTGCTGGTCGAGGGCTACTTCGATGTGATCCGGCTGTCGCTGGCCGGAATTGACCATGTGGTCGCCCCGCTGGGCACCGCTCTGACCGAGGCCCAGGCCACGCTGCTGCGTCGCTATACCAACGACGTGGTGATCTGCTACGATTCCGATCCCGCCGGTCTGCGTGCCACATTCCGCGCCGCCGACGTGCTGCTCGGTGTCGGGGCGCAGGTGCGGGTGCTCACCCTGCCGCCAGGCCAGGATCCCGATTCGCTGGTTCAGCAGGGCGGCGCCGCCGCCTTCGAGGCGGTGCTGCACGACGCCATCGATGTGCTCGAACGCAAGATGCAGTTGCTCGATCGCAAGGGCTGGTTCGCCGACATCCACCGGGCGCGCGAAGCGCTCGGACGCCTGCTGCCCACTCTCACTGCCGCCAGCGATCCGATCACCCGGGAGATGTACATCAGCCGGGTCGCCGAGCGGTTGGCGATTCCCCGTGACGTCATCACGGCGGCGATCATGGCACCCCGGGCGGCGCCGCAGCCGGTCAGGTCGCCGAACCGGCCCCCGGCGCGGTCGGCGCCGGCGCGGTCACGCCGGACTCCGGGCGCCGAAATCGAGCGGAAGCTGCTGCGGTTACTGATTCACTACCGCGAGTGGCGCGACCGGGCGCGCGAGGAACTGGCTCCCGATCGCTTTACCGTGGCCAGCTTCCGGCAGATCTTTGAGGCGTTACTTGCCCTCGATCCGGCGGCGCCGGTGGGCGATGCGACGGCCGGGCTCGACCCGCAGGCGCGGGAGGCGTGGGAGCGATTGGTCGACGATGCGGCAGTGCCGCCGCCCAGCGGGGCGGATCGCGAGTATGTCGCGGCATTGGAGGCCTTGGAGGAGCGGGAGATCTTTGCCAGCATCGCCGCCGATCCGGATCCGCGCGAGCGGCAGCGACGCTGGCATGCGCTCAGCCTCGAGGGCCAACAGCGCTACAGTTACTATCTTCAGATCCAGAAGCGGGCCGCCGGCCCGGCGGCCCCAACCAGCGAGGAGTGAGTCCGATGCATCCTGACCTTCCCAAGTTGCTCGACGTCCAGGGGAAGGATCGTCGCCTGAGCGAGGTCAACGCCCGTCACGCCGAGCTGGTTGCGGAGCGGGCCAGCCTCGACGCCGCGCTCGACGCCGCGCGCCAGCAGATCGCCCAGACCGAGCGGGCGGCGGCCGACACCGCCCGGCGGCGCGATGAGCGCGAGGCCAAGCTCGAAGCCCAGCGTGCCTTGCAGGACAAGCGCCGGGCCCGACTCGATCAGGAGCGCAGCCCCCGGGTCGCGGCCCAGTTGATGGCCGATCTCGACATGGCGCGCGGGATTCTTGCCCAGGAAGAGAGCGAGTGGATGCGTCTGGCCGAAGAAGCCACCGCCCGCCAGGCGGCGGCCACCGCCGCGACCGAACGCCTCGCGGAACTGGAACAGAGTCAGGCCGAAGTGCGGGCCGCGCTGGCCGACCGGGAAGCCGAAGTGGTTGCTGAACAGAGCGCGGCGCAGGCGGAGCGCGACGCTGCGGCGGCGGGCCTCGATCGCCCGCTGCGGATGCGCTATGACCGACTCCACAACTCGCGCCGGAGTGAAGTCCTGGTGCCGGCTGTGAATGCGACATGCACCGCCTGCTACACCGCAATTCCCCGGTCGCGTATCGGCCAGCTCCAGGCCGACGGCCTGCTGCTCGAGGGCTGCGAAATGTGTGGTGCCATTCTTTACCTGGAGGAGGTGCCGGCCTGACGCCGGCGGTGCGCTGGCGGATCGCGGCGGCTCCGGATCGGGAGGCCGCCCGCGCGCTCGCCAGTGCGCTCGGGTTGCCGTTGCCCCTCGCGGCGTTGCTGGTGCAGCGCGGCCACGGCTCGCCCGAGGCGGCCCGTGCCTTCCTGCGCCCCGAACTGAGCCAGCTCGGCGATCCGTTGCAGCTCCGCGACGTCGATCGTGCAGTGGCGACCATCCTGGCTGTCGCCGGTCGGGGCGGCCGCATCCTGGTGCACGGGGATTACGATGTCGACGGGCAATGTTCGGCCGCCGTCATGATCAGGACGCTGCGGGCGGCCGGTGTGGACGTCAGCGGTTTCATCCCGCATCGCGTCCGCGACGGCTACGACTTCGCCTCGGCCGGCCTCGACCAGGCCGAACGGCTGGGAGCCGAGCTGATTCTCACCACCGATTGCGGGATCACCGCCGTTCAGGCGGTGGCCGAGGCCGCGCGACGCGGCATCGCGGTCATCGTCACCGATCACCATCTGCCGGGACCGGAGCTGCCGGCCGCTGCGGCGGTGATCGATCCCCAACGCGCCGACGACAACTCCGGCCTCAGCATGCTCTCCGGAACCGGTGTGGCGTTCAAACTGGTTCAGGCTCTGGTCCCGCAATTGGGATTGCCGGCGAACTTCGCCTGGCATCTTCTCGATTATGTCGCCTTGGCCACCGTGGCCGATGTTGTGCCGTTGGTGGGGGAGAACCGCATTCTGGTGCGGCACGGCCTCAAGCTGCTCGGCGACTCGGCCTGGCCGGGCCTCCGCGCTCTGGTGGCCATCTCCCGGATGGGGAGCGAACCGCTGCGGGCCGGTCAGGTCGGGTTTGTGATCGCGCCACGTCTCAATGCCGTGGGCCGTCTCGCCGATGCCCGCGAGGGGCTGCGTCTGCTGCTGAGCGACGATCCGGCGGAGGCCACCGCGTTGGCTGCGCGCTGCGATGCGCTCAATGATCAGCGCAAGCAGATTGATCAGCAGATCCTGACCGATGCGCTCGAGACTGTGGAGCGCGAATATCGCGATCCGGAGCAACACCGCGCGTTGGTGCTCAGTGGTGACTGGCATCCGGGAGTGATCGGGATTGTCGCATCGCGGATCGTGGAGCGCTACGGCCGGCCCACCTTCCTGATCGGCGTGGCCGACGGGGTGGGCAAGGGGAGTGGGCGCAGCATCGAAGGCTTCGATCTGCATCGGGCGCTGAGCGCGTGCGGCGAATTGCTTGAGCGGTTCGGCGGTCACCGCGCGGCGGCGGGGCTGACCATCGCGCCCGATCGGATCGATGCCTTCCGCCAGCGGTTCAATCAGGTCGTTTCGGCGGGGTTGACTGTCGACCAACTCGGTCCGCAGCAACGGGTCGATCTGGAGTTGTCGCTTGAGTCGCTCGACGACGATCTGGAACGGCTGGGGCGTCATCTCGAGCCCTGTGGCATGGGCAACCCGGCGCCGGTCTTCGGGGTGCGCGGGGCGCGACTCGGTGCCCGCCGCACTGTGGGATCGAATCACCTCAAGGCGACCCTGACTGCCGGGCAGCGGACATTGGACCTGATCGCCTTCGACTGGGCCGATCGGCTGGGAGACTGGGGTGACCGACCGGTGGATCTCGCGCTGCGGCTCGAACGCAATGAATGGCGGGGCGCGAGCCGGCTTCAGGCCCGGGCGCTGGCCATTGCCGCGACGTGACCCGGATCGTCAGCGGGCGTTGGAGCGGTCGGCGACTCGCCGTCCCCCGGGATCGGCGGGTGCGCCCCACTGCCGAGCGGGTGCGGGAGGCATGGTTGCAGATGCTGGCGGGTGAGCTTGTCGGCGCACGGGTGCTGGATCTCTTCGCCGGCAGCGGCGCGCTGGGGTTCGAGGCGTTGTCGCGCGGTGCGGCGCATGCCACCTTCGTCGACATTGCCGGCGCGGCTGTCACGGCATTGCATCGCAATGTCGAGGCGCTCGACGCCGGCGACATCACCACAGTTCGCCGCGGCGATGCCCTGCGCCATCTCGCCACTGTGGTCCCGGGGACCTATGATCTGGTGCTGGCGGATCCGCCGTTCACCATCGACTTCGCCGCGCGCATCGCGACGATCTGGCGGGAGCGCTGCTTCGCACCGGTCTGCGCCATTGAGCATTCGGCCCGGGTCCAGCTCGGCATGGGGGACACCCGCACCTGGGGCGATATCGCCGTCACCTTCCTTCGGAGTAGCTGATGCGCATTGCCATCTATCCCGGCTCATTCGACCCGCCCACGCGCGGCCACGAAGATCTCGCCCGTCGGGCCCTGGCGATGTGCGACCGCCTGATTGTGGCGGTGGCCATCAATCCCAACAAGGAGCCGCTGTTCTCGGTCGAGGAGCGGCTGCAATTGTTGCGTACCGCCCTGGGAGATGATCCGCGGATCGAGTTTGCGTCATTCGCGGGCCTGCTGGCGGACTTCGCCCGGGAGCGTGAGGCGCGACTTGTGGTGCGCGGCCTGCGGGCGGTGAGCGATTTCGAGTACGAGTTCCAGATGGCGCTGATGAACCGTCGGCTCGATCCCGAACTGGAGACGGTCTTTCTGGTACCGGCCGTGGATCTGACCTATCTCTCCTCCTCGCTGGTGCGCGAAGCGGCCCGCTTCGGCGGGCGATTGACCGGACTGGTCCATCCGGCGGTCGAGGCGGCGCTGGCCGAACGATATCCGCGGTGACCTTCCGGGCACATCTGCGCGCGCGGGCGGCGGGGGTCCGCCAGCGGCTGGTCCTGCCGGAGGGGAATGATCAGCGGATCATCGCGGCCGCCGACACGCTTGAGCGACTGGGTGTGGCGACTGTCACCCGGATCACGGCGCGGCCGGCGCTCGATGATCCGCGGGTTGCAGCCGTGGCGGCCCTGTTGCGCCGGCGCCGTCCCCAGGCGGTGCGCGACGGAGTCCATGCCCTGGAACTCGCCAGCGATCCGCTCCGATTCGCGGCGGGGCTCGTCGCTCTCGGTGAGGCGGATGGGGCGGTGGCGGGTGCGGTTGCCGCCAGCCGGGATGTGCTGCGCGCCGCGCTCTGGGCGATCGGCTGCCGGGAGGGCGTCACCAGCGTGACGGCGGCGATGTATCACGGCCTGAGCGATGGGCGGGTCCTGAGCTACACCGATGTCGCGGTATTGCCTCAGCCCACCGCCGAGCAACTGGCCGATGCGGCCAGTGCTGCAGCGAGCGATCGGCAGGTCTTGGTCGGTGATCAACCGGTGGTCGCATTCCTTTCCTTCAGTACTCACGGCAGTGCTGCCGGAGCGGAGGTGGATCGGGTCCGCCAGGCCGCTGCCCTGTTCCGGCAGCGGCACCCGGCGATCGTCGCCGACGGTGAGTTGCAGCTCGACGCGGCGCTGGTTCCCGAGGTGGCGGCACGCAAGTGTCCCGAGTCGCCGGTGGCCGGTCGGGCCAATGTCCTGGTGTTTCCATCGCTCGATGCGGCCAACATCGGTTACAAGTTGACCGAGCGCCTGGCCGGGGCGAGCGCGGCGGGTCCTCTCCTGCAGGGCCTGGCCCGGCCGATGTCCGACCTGTCGCGCGGCGCGTCATCAGATGATATTGTGGATGTTGCCGCCATGGTCGCCCTGCAGGCGCAGGGCGCCGCCGCATGTTCCTCCGAGGAGTAAGACTCTGATGGCGATTCAGATTGCCCATTCCGCCGAGCATGTGACAGTCGTCACTGTCGAAGGCCAGCTCATCGTCGCCAATCGCCAGGAACTGAAGCAGGCGATTCAGGATGCTCTCGATGCCGGCGAGCGCAAGTTCGTTGTCGATTTCGGGCCGACGGCCTACATCGATTCGTCGGGCCTGGGGGCGCTGGTGTCGATCAACAAGAAGGTGCGTGAGGTCGGTGGCGAACTGCGGTTGGCGGGCCTCAATGAGGATCTGCGCTCGCTGTTCGAGCTGACCAAACTGAACACCCTCTTCGCCATCAGCACCACCGCGACCGAGGCCCTCGCGGGATTCTGACTGTGCAGTTCGGCGCGGAACGTTTGCCGGCGCAGCGCCCCGGCGATGCCCATTACCGGTTGGTGCTGCCGACCGATCTGGCCCGCGTGGGCGACGCTGTCGAGGCGGTGGTGGCCTGCTGTGACGCCGCCGGACCCCTGACCAGCCGCGATCGCTTTCGGCTGCGCACCATCACCGCCGAAGCGGTCGCCAATGCGATGCGCTACGGCAACGGCGAGCAGCGCCAGCGTCAGGTGATCGTGGAGTTGCGCTGTGATCCGGCTCAGATTGTTGTCACGGTGAGCGACGAAGGCCGCGGCTTTGACCCGGCTGCGGTGCGCGACCTGCTCACCGAAGCCGATTGTCATGAAGCCACAGGCGGACGTGGCCTGTTCCTGATTCGCCACCTGGCCGAGCAGGTGAGCTTCAACCGCGACGGAAACACCATCTGGGTGACCCTCATCCGCTCATGACCGGACTCGATGCGGCCGTGACGCCGCTGGCGATCCTGGCCGACGCCACGCTGCGCATCTGGCGGCTCGATGGGGCGACGTGGACGGTGGTTGCCGGTCCCGCGGCGCCGCGGCCAACGGCACCACAGGACGCGTCGTTCGTCGCGTTGCCGGATGCGGCGGACCTCTGGCTCGAAGTGGTGCCCCGATCGGGCCAGCCGCCCGACGCTGTGGTGCGCCGGGTGCTGCCGGTTGTCGCGCATCTGGTGCAGTGTGACGCGACTGTGGCTCATCTCACCACCGAGTTGGCGACGCGGTATGAGGAGATCGACCTGATCTTCACCATCGGCGAGCTGCTGGGTCGGGTGGCGTCGGTGGATGAGGTGGCCCGGCACATCCTCGACGAAGTGGCGTCGGTCATCGGCGCGCGCCGCGCCGGGATCAGATTGCTCGATCCTGCGACCGGCCAGTTGCGGCTGGTCGCGATTATCGGCAGTAAAATCGATGCCATCCCTCCGGTGATTTCGATCGATGCCCCCGACGACGTGGTGGTGGCTCGGGCCGCACGGACGCGACGGATTGCGACCGGCCTCCAGCCGAGCTGGGTCGAAGGCGAGGTGCTCGCCGTACCGATGATCCATGGCTCGGGCGATGAGCCGCGCCGGGTGATCGGGACGCTGTCGCTGGCCGATCGCGCCGGGGGTGGCCGCTTTACCCGCGAGGAGACCAAACTGTTGGTGGCGGTGGCAGGGCAGATCGGTACCGCAATCGAAAACACCCGGTTGTCGGAACTGGCCCGGGAGCGGGCCGCACTCGAGCGCGAACTCAGCCTCGCCCACGATCTCCAACAGAAGTTGATGCCCACGGCCTCGGTGCTCGACGGTGACGCCGAGCTGGCGCTGCTCAATCAGCCCGCGGAGTCGCTCGGCGGCGATTTTTATACGTTCGCCCGCTTTGGCCGGGGCCGGGTCGGTGTGATGCTCGGCGATGTGTCTTCACATGGTTTTTCGGCGGCGCTGATCGCGGCCCAGGTCATGGCGACCGCAGGTATCTATGCCAATGCTGCCATCGCCCCTGACGAAACGCTGGCGTTGATTCGCGAATCGCTGGGTGAGGATCTGGCGCAGACCGAGATGTATCTCACGGTCTTTTACGGCATCTTCGAACCGCTGGCCGGCCGATTGGCATTCTCGAATGCCGGCCATCCGTACGCCTTTCAGGTCCCCCGCTTCGGCCCGGCGGTGCGGCTGACACCCACCGCCCCCCCGCTCGGCCTGGTGAACGAAGGCGAGTTCGGTCGGACTGTGGTGCCGTGGAGTTTCGGAGTGGATACCTTGGTGCTCTGCACCGACGGACTGCTCGATCAGGCCAATGCCGTGGGTGAGCGTTACGGCGAGGAGCGGCTGATCGCTCAGATTGAGGCCGGCCGGGGCCTGAGTCCCGAATTGCTGAAGGATCGGGTGTTGGCCGACGTCGCCGGGTTTGGCGGCCGACCGGTCGACGATATCACAGTGCTCATACTCCGGATGTAGCATGCGCGCCCGCAAGAGTCTGGGACAGCATTTCCTGCGCGACGTGGCGCTGCTCGATCGGATCGCCGCGGCGAGCGGGGCCGCGGCGGGCGACGTTGTGCTCGAAATCGGCCCGGGTCCGGGGGGCCTGACTGCGGCATTGCTGCGCCGCGGCGCCACTGTCGTCGCGATTGAAGCCGATCCGCGGATGGGGCGGGAACTGACGCGCCGCTTTGCCGGTGAGCCGTTCGTGCTGGTCGAGGGCGATGCGCTCCGCTACCACTGGCCCGACCTGGTGCAGCCGTGGACCGCGATGGGAATGCCGTGGCGGGTGGTCGGCAACATTCCCTACTACATCACATCGCCGCTGCTGGACGTCGCACTCACGCCGCCACTGGCCGGGTCGATCACTTTTCTGGTGCAGGACGAAGTGGCTCGCCGACTGGTCGCCGAACCGGGGACTGCCGCCTACGGCGCCCTCACCGTCGGGGTGCAGACGGCGGCGACAGTCACGCGGGTCTTTGGGATCGGTCGGGACGCGTTCAGTCCACCGCCCAAGGTCGACAGCGCCGTCGTGCAGCTACTGCCGCGACAACAGCCACTGGTCCCCCCCGAGTCGACAACCGCGCTGCGGAGCCTGGTCGTCTCGCTCTTCTCCTATCGCCGCAAGCGGATGCAGCGTGCCCTGCGCGAGGCCCGCGGCATCTCGGCCACCACAGCGGCCGGCCTGCTTGAGCGGGCGGGCATTGACCCCGACCTGCGACCCGAGGCGCTCAGCCCCACCGACTTTGTGGCACTCCTTCGGGTGACGGAACGCGAGGAGGAACTGGACGAGCGGTAGTTGCAACGACGCGGGCTTGCATTATCTCTCCTTCTCGCCCTCACTCCTTCTCTCTTCTCATTTTTTCTCTCTCGGAGGTCTCCGACGATGGTCACCCGGATCGCCCTCACGCCCCTTACCGCCGTGGCAGCCGCGGCGGTCTTGGCGGCCGGGTGTGGCGGTTCGGGGGAGAGTCCCCGGACCATCTGGCCGTCAGTCGATGTGGTCCTCGATTCGATCGGGGCAACGCCGGAGGGGGAGGTGCTCACCTCCGAAGAGATGCACCAGCTCGCCGACGGTCGGATCCTGATGATCCACTATGCTTCGGTGGGTCTTTTTGACAGCACCGGACGGTACGTCACCCAGGTCGGGCGGCGTGGCAGTGGGCCAGGCGAGTTCCGTCGCATCGTTGCATCGGGGCCGATCACGCCCACGCGGTTCTGGCTCTGGGATTCGTATGACCTCAGACTGACGACTCTCAATCTCGACAGTCTCACGTTTACGCCGATGGCGTTCGTGCAGCAAACTGTGGATGCTGCCGGCCGCGTGGTGGCCGGATTGAACGT
>CBFGTB010000024.1:0-23689 GCA_965651715.1 uncultured Gemmatimonadales bacterium | reverse complement strand
TGATCGTCTGCGCCCGCCGCGTCTTAGGGTTGGACATCCGTGTCAATCTCCGGTCCGTTCGCGGACCATGGGTGAAGAGAACGATGCGGGGTCGGCGCCACCAGCGCGTCGATCGCATCACATAAGGCCGCTTCGCCGTCCTCGAACGTAACGGACAGCACGGCCACGACCGGTTCCGGCACCTGTGCCGGCCACCGGGACCGCAACTTCACGGCATCCTTCGCCGTGAGTACCACAAAATCAGCCCGACGGGCCGCGTGGGCCAGCCAGGCGACATCCTCATCGCGGAACGCGTGGTGATCCTTCCAGGTCGCGACCTGGACCTCGGCGCCGGTTCGCTTGATCTGACTGACGAAGCTGGCAGGATCCGCGATGGCGCAGGCGACCACCACCCGCCGCCCGGCCAATACACTAATCGGTTGCTCGGTCCCGGAGACCAGACCGCGCAATACTTGCAGATCGAGTCGTGCAATGGCGACCGGGCGCCGCAGGCGCTGCCGCAGCGTCGCCGCCAACTCCTCAGCCGCCGCCAGATCGGCGCGCTTGCGGGTGACGATCGCGGCGTCGGCACGGTCGAGCGCAGCCCAACCCTCGCGCCACGGCCCGGCGGGCAGTGACCAGCGCACCGCCCGCGCCGTTTCGGCGCTCATCACGCAGATATTCAGATCGCGACGAACGTCGAGCCGCTGATAGGCGTCATCAAGCACGAGGACTTCGGCGCCCTGGGCGACAGCGCTCGCCGCGCCGGCCCGCCGATCGGGATTACTCACCACGACAGCCCCCGGCACGGCCTCCTGATGTACCCGCGCCTCGTCGCCCCCCACGCCCCGGAGCAGAATGCCCGGCACGACGCCGCGCGTGGCCCAGCGCTCGGCAATCCAGCCCGCCAGTGGCGTCTTGCCTGACCCGCCGACACTGAGGTTGCCGACGGCGACCGCCGGCAACGGCAAGGCATAACTGGCGAGAAGGCCGCGCTGATAGGCCGCGGCCCGGAGCCGCATCACGGTGCGATAGAGCCATGAGGCCGGAACCAGCAAGGCCCGGGCCGCGCGGGCATCGAGCCGGCGACTGGTCCAGAGCCAGCGGACCAGCCGATGGCCATCGCTGCGTCGTTGAGCCGTCATGCCTCAGCCATTTCGGCCTCGAGCCGGGCCATGGAATCGGCGGCGAGTGGCAGCGCCGCGTCGACCGCCTCCGGTCCGGTGGCGGCGACACGAAACGGCGTGCCGTATCCGACCGTGACCAGGGCGCGGGGGCGCGGGATCACCATGCGGTCCCACGATCCGAGGTGCCACGCCTTGTCGACTGTCGCGTGGAGCGGAACGATCCAGGCATTGCCCCGCTGGGCCGCCTGCAGGATACCGGGCTTGAGCTGACGCCGGGGGCCACGGGGGCCATCCGGCGTAATGGCCACCGGATGACCTTCCCGGAGCGCACGCACCGCCCCGAGCAGAGCGCGTGGTCCGCCCCGAGAAGAGGATCCGGCCAGGATGCGATATCCCAGCCCGGCAGCATAGTCACTCAAGTAACGCCCTTCGCGTCCCCGGCTCACGATGATGGCAATCTGCCGGTGTCGGTGATGCCACATCAACGGCACGAGCGCTTCGTGCCACAACAGAAAGATGTATGGAACGCGTCGGGAAAGCACGTCATGCCACCGCGGCGCACCGACGGTGCGAAATCGCCAGGAACGCGCCAGCATGTTCACCAGCGGGGTGGCGGCAATCCGGACGACCGGAGGCGGGATGGCCAACTTCACGGCTGAAGCAGTTCCCGCGCCATTTCCGCCACGTGGGCCGACGCGCCCGGACCGCCGAGGCGGTCGCGCACCACAGCAAATCCGTCGCGCTGCGCCCGAGCCTCGGGGGTCGTCGGATCGAGCAGCGGCGCAATCGCCGACACCAGGCGCGCCGCACTGACGTCGCGCTGCACCAGTTCGGGGACGATCTCCCGATCGCCGATCAGATTGACAAGCGAGACCCACGGCACCGTGATCATCCGGCGGGCGATCTGATACGTCACCGGGTGGGTGCGATAGGCCACAACCATCGGCACGTCGGCCAGCGCGGCCTGGAGCGTGGTCGTGCCCGACTTGGCGAGTGCAGCGTCGGCAGCCGCAAGGACCATGGTTGCCTGATCCCGCACCAGATACATCCCGTCGACCCCGGGGTAGACCCCGTCAGCTACACCCGCAACCACCACTGCATCGATCGTCCCGGCGGCGCGCAGCGCCATCGCGGCGTCGCGATACGCCGGCCAGAGTCGGCGGATTTCTCCTTCGCGCGAGCCGGGAAAGAGTGCCAGCACCCGCTGATCGGGCGCGAGGTTGAGCGCCTGACGCGCTCCCGATCGATCGAACTGCCCGCCGGGCTCGCCGTCGATGAGTGGGTGTCCCACATAGGTGGCTTCGATGCCATGAGCGCGAAAGAACTCCGGCTCGAACGGCAGAATCACCGCCAGGCGATCGACCGCCTTGGCCCAGCGATCAGCCCGCTCGGGCCGCCATGCCCAGAGCTGCGGCGCGATGTAGCCCAGGACCGGGATGCCGGCCCGGCGCGCGGCCTGCGCCACGCGGAGGTGGAAGCCGGGGTAGTCGACAGTGATGACCAGATCGTAACGCCCCCGTTGGAAATCGCGCCGCAGCGCACGCAGCAGCGACAGGTGGGCCGGAATGGTGTGGAGAATCTCGACGAAGCCCATGGCCGAAAGGCCATCGATCGAGCGCCGGATCGTCGCGCCGGCCCGGGCCATCCGCGGACCGCCCACCGCCTCGATAATGAGATCCGGCATCGCTTCGCCGAGGGCGGCGATGACATGGGCCGCGTGAAGATCTCCTGACGGCTCACCCGCCAGGATCAGGACCCGGCGGCTCATCGTCCCAGCGCGGGGACCGGCGTCCGCTGCACCGCGGCCGTCACCTCCAGCGCCAACGCCAGCGCCGCCCTTCCCTCCAGCGCCGTCACAATGGCTGCCCGATCGCCGCGGACCGCCGCGACGAAGGCGGCCAGCTCGAGACCCATGGCATCGGTCTCCGGCGCGCGCAGCGGAATGGTTTCGACGATTTCCTCGATCGAGGAGCCATGTCCGGGACTCCAGCCGTCCCGCAGGCGCATGAAGGTGCCGCTGCCTTCGGCCAGGTCGAGCGAGAAGTAGCCTGAAGGCTGGAAGATCCGCAGGCGTCGCACTCGATCGCGCGCCACCCGCGATGCGGTCACCGAGGCCACGACGCCGCCGGCAAACTCCACCCGCGCGTTGACCATGTCCAGATGCGGCGAGAGTACTGAGACGCCGTTGGCCCGCACATCGGTCGTCGCCGCGCCCCGCACCAGGTGGTTGGCGAGATCGAGGTCGTGGATCATCAGATCCAGGACAACTGCCACGTCGGTCCCACGCGGCTGGAACGGCGCCAACCGAATGCCTTCGAGAAACATCGGGCCGTCGAGAAATTGCTGCGCCGCGCGCACGGCCCGATTGAACCGCTCGATGTGCCCGACAGCAAAGACCAGGTCATGGCGGGCCGCTTCGGCCAGCATCTCGTCGGCCTCCGCCAGCGACGAGGCGACCGGCTTCTCCATCAGCACCGAGACCCCGCGGCCGAGGCACTCCACTCCCACTTCGCGGTGCGCCACGGTGGGAACCGCCACGACCACCGCCTGGACCGCGCTCAGCAACTCCGCCAGCGACCCGAAGGCGCGACTCCCGGTGGCGTCGGCCACCTGCGCGGCGACGACCGGATTGGTGTCGTACACGCCCACCAATGTCGCGCCATGCTGCTGCGAGAGATGGCGGGCGTGGTGATGCCCCAACGCTCCGACGCCGACCACCCCGACCGGAATCGGACTCACGTCGGCACACCACGCTGCGACGATGAGACGAAGTCGATGAAGTGCGCCACTTCGGGAAGGTCGGGAATATCGGTCCGGGCCCGCTCGATCGCCTGACCGATATTGAGGTCCGAGTTGAAGAACAACCGATAGGCCCGCTTCAGGGCCGCCACCGTGCTGGGGGCGATGCCGTAGCGCGACATCCCGATCGAATTGAGGCCGTACAGCTCAACCGGATTGCCCACCGCCTTGACGAAGGGCGGCACGTCCTGGTTCACGCGGGTGGCCCCGCCCACAAAACTGTGGGCCCCGATCTTGACGAACTGGTGCACCGCGACCAATCCGCTCAGAATGGCCCGATCCTCGATGGTCACGTGCCCGGCGAGCTGCGTCCCGTTGGCGATAATGACCCCGTCGCCCAGGTGGCAGTCGTGAGCCACATGGACGTAGGTCATCAGGAAACAATCGGCGCCGACCCGGGTGGTTCCGGTGGCCCGGGTGCCGCGATTGATGGTGGCGTACTCCCGGATGATGGTCCGCGGTCCGATCTCCACCCAGGTTTCTTCACCGCCGAACTTGAGATCCTGCGGGGCCCCGCCGAGAATCGAGCCGATGCCGACCCGCACGCCCTCTCCCAGTCGGACATTGCACTCCAACGTCGCCCGCGCCGCGATCTGCACCCCATCGCCGAGCACCACCTGCGGTCCAATCACCGCGAACGGGCCAATCTCCACATCCGCCCCGACCACCGCCGAGGGGTCGATCAGCGCCGAAGCATGGATACGTGACGTCACCGATCCACCACACTGGCCATCATTTCGGCCTCGCAGACGATCTGGCCATCGACGAACGCCTCGCCGCGCATGCGACACCGGCGGCCGCGGAACTGAAGCATCGTCAGTTCAAAGCGCAACTGATCGCCCGGCACCACGGGTTTGCGGAACTTCACCCCGTCGATCGACATGAAATACACCACCTTGGATTCCGGATTCTCGAAGTGGTCCATCAGCAGCATGCCACCGGCCTGCGCCATCGCCTCGACAATCAACACACCCGGCATGATCGGGTGGCCCGGGAAGTGACCCTGGAAGAAGGGTTCGTTGATGGTGACGTTCTTGAGGGCGGTCAGCCGGGTGCCGGCTTCGATTTCGAGGATCCGATCCACCAGCAGAAACGGATAGCGATGCGGCATGACCTGCATGATGCGGGTCACGTCCAGCGCCCCGGGATCGCGCCGTTGCGTCTCGCGGGCCATGGCCTCCGCCAGGGCCACGTTGCCCTGATGGCTCGGTCGTTCCGTCATGATGTGCCCCTCCAGGCGAGCGCCCAGCAAGGCGAGATCGCCCACCAGGTCTCCGATCTTGTGTCGCACAAATTCGTCGGGCCAGCGCAGCGCGCCGGATTCGACGCCGGTGGCCGACAGCACTACCGCCATCTCACTGGAGGCACCCTGCAGCAGCCCCCGTTCCCGCAGCGATTCCACCTCGTGAACAAAGCCAAAGGTGCGCGCCCCGGCAATCTCGCGTCGGAACGAGTCGGGCGCGACGTCGACCAACAAGGACTGGCGTCCGATCGCCGGGTGCTGCCATTCGATCGTCGCGGTAATGCGAAGAGCGGGCGCCGGAGCGACCACGTAACGCGCCTCGCCGGCCTGCACAGTAAACGGATGCCGCACGCTCACCACGGCTGGATCGCCCGGCTGCTCGACGATACCCACCCGATCGATCAGGTCGACCCAGACCGAGAAGGCACCGTCGATGATCGGCAGTTCGGGCCCCGACACTGCAATTTCGGCGTCGTCGATACCCAGTCCATGCAGCGCAGCCAGGACATGCTCGACAGTCTGGACCTGCGCCTCACCCCGCCCCAGCGCGGTACGCCGTTCGGTGGCGATCACCTCGTGGGTCCGCGCCGGAATCCGTGGCTGGCCGGGAAGATCGGTCCGGACAAAGCTGATGCCGGTGGTGGCGGCGGCCGGTCCCAGGGTGACAGTGACAGTGTGGCCGGTATGCAGGCCGACGCCGGTCACCGTCTCCTGTCCGCCCAGCGTTCGCCTACTCATCGTCCGACTCCGTTGCTCGGCTGGCCAGTCGCTCCAACGCCGCCAGATGGGGCACCAGGCGATAGAGTGCGGCCTGCGCCCGCAGAAACTCGCGATGGGGGCGGGCCGGATACCCCGAGACCGCCCCGCGCGGGGGAACCGGCGCGATCACCCCCGCCTGTGCACCGACGCGGGCATCGTCGCCGATTTCGATATGCCCCACCAGGCCGGCCTGGCCCGCCAGCACGACCCGGTGGCCGATCCGGGTGCTGCCCGCCACGCCCACACCGGCCATCAACAGGCAGTCATCGCCGATCTGCACATTGTGGCCGACATGGACCAGGTTGTCGATCTTGGTCCCCCGGCCGATCACGGTATCCTCCCACGAGCCGCGATCGATGCAACTGCCCGCTCCAATCTCCACGTCGTCACCCAGAATGCAACTGCCGATCTGAGGGATCCGGTGATGGCCTGACGCATCGGACAGGAAGCCGAATCCCGGACTCCCGATCACCGCTCCCGCCTGGCAATGGACCCGGTTCCCCATCCTGACGCCATCGTGGACCACCACGCGGGGATCGAGCCGCACCTGCTCGCCGAGCACCACATCATCGCCGATCACCACGTGGGCGCCCAACTCGACCCCGGCCCCGATCTGTACGCCGGCACCGATCACCACATACGGACCGACATGCACCTCCGGTCCCAGGTGGCTGCCCGCCCCGATCCGCGCCGTGGGATCGACCCCCGGTGTCACCCGGGTGGGCGGATGCAACTGCTCGGCGACGAGGGTGAGGGCGCGTTGGGGGTCGTCCACCACGATCCGGGTGGCCGGACCGGGCGCCTCGGCAAACGCGGGAGAGACCAGCACCGCGCCGGCGGCGGTGTCGGCAAGGGCGGCGACCCAGCGCGTCGCAGTACACGCCGCAAGGGCGTCAGGACCGGCCGACGCGAGCGACCGAACCCGTGACAGTCGGACGTTCCCGGGACCAGACAGGCGGCCACCGACCAGGTCGGCGACCGCCTGAGCGGTGAGTGAATGCGCGGGCACCGTCCTCAGTCGTTTCCGGTCGACCCGCTGGTTGGGGCCAATCGGTCGATCGCCTTCTTGGTCAGATCGAGCGATTTGTCAGCCGTCACGATGGTCGACCCTTCGGAGCTGATATCGAAGACGACGGCGTAGCCCCCTTCGACGCGGAGACTCTCCACCACGGCCACGACCCGCTGCTCGATCGGATCGAGCAACTCTCGCTGCCGCTGGGCCGCCTTGTTCTGCATCTCGGCCACCTGCTGACGGATCTCGGTCGCCTGCGCGTCGAGCTTCTGCCGCTCCGCCGTCCGATTGCTGGGCGAGAGCATGACAGCCTGCTGCTCGAAGGCGGCCGACGCCGAATCGAGCCGCGCCTGAAGCTGCTGCATCTGCCGGCGATAGCCCTCCACTTCGGCCGTCCAGGTCGACTCCGCCTGGGCATACCCGGGGGTCTGCTGGAGCACGGCCGAGAAGGCGACATAGGCGATCTTCCCGGGGGCGGCCGAACCCTGGGCCGCAGCGGACGGAGCAGCAACGGCAGACACCATCAGGGCGCCGACCAGCGGCAGCGCGAAACGAACTCGGGTCATGCGGTCAATCCTCGGTGCGAAACGGTTGGTCCCGGGATGAGGTCCGGGGAGACTCAGAAGAAGTTGCCGAGCCGGAAGTGCAACTGCCAGCCCGGGGCCGGTCGGCCCTGCGAATCGGTCTTGTCAAAGCCATACCCCACATCGAGCCCCAGCGGACCCAGCGGAGAAACTAACGCGACCCCCACGCCTGCGCCCCGGTAGAGACGAGTGGGGTCCCAGGCCCGTGCACTCCGGTAGACATTGCCGGCGTCGAAGAAGGTGTTGAAATAGAGCGACTGGGACACCCGGGCGCCCGCTTCGACGGTGAAGGCCGCGTACGATTTGCCGAAGGCGCCAACGCTGGCGGTGTTGGAGGCGGCCGACGGATCGAAGCCGTTGGGCGTGACCGAGAACTCGTCATAGCCCCGCAGCGGCACGCCATACTGGACGCCACCCATCGAGTACAGTTCGGTGAAGAAGCCGCCCGGATTGCCGGTGATGAAGCCCGACTTGGCGGTGATCCCCAGCGTGAAAGTGACTCCGCCGCCGAACTGATTGTCGCCCCCCATCTGACCCAGCGGCGTAAACCAGCGACTCTCAAGGTCGAACTTCTGGTAGTCGCCGGTTCCCCCCAGGATCCCGCCATTCTGCTCGACCCCGACCGAGACCAGCGAGCCGCCCACCGGGAACGGCAGACCGACCCGGCTGTCCCGCATGAAGGTCAGGCCGACAGTGGACCGCGAACAGGGCGAGCAACTGTACAGGCTGCGCAACTCCGCCGACCCCTCGGAGTAGTTGATCCGCTGGAAGCCGTACGACGCAAAGAGTCGCGAATAGCGTGATCCCAACCACGGCAGGCCGATCTGCAGCGATCCGCCCTCCTGCTGACGGCGCCCCAGGTCACCCACTACGAATCGCTGCCGCGAGTTGAAGACCGAGATCGTGCCCGAGATCCGACTGCTCATGATGGCCGGATCGGCGTAGGTCAACTGGAAGTCGTTGATATTGCTCCCGAACTGCCATTGCAGCCGGCCGCGCTTGCCCCGCCCGAACAGATTCGGCTCTTCCAGGCCGAGGAAGCCGCCCAACCCGGTTCCCTGACCGATCGAGGCGCCGAAGTTGATGTTGCCGGTCCGCTTCTCCTGGACGCGGAAGGTGATGTTGACATCGCCGCTGGGGGTGAAGTCAACATCCGGAATCGCCATCGGCTGCTCAAAGAAGTTGAGATTCGAAATGTTCTGATACGACCGCAGCAGCTTGTCGCGATTGAACAGTTCGCCGGGCATCATCACGATGGCTTCCCGGATCACCCGTTCGTGGGTCACGTCGTTGCCGACAATGTTGATCCGGTTGACGTAGGACGGCGGTCCCTCGGCAATCGAGAGCCTGAGGTCGAGCATCGGCACCGAATCGGCCCCGGTGCCGGCACTGCGGCGCGATTCTTCGGCCACGATCTGGGCGGTGACATAGCCGCTGGTCTGGTACAGGTTCTCGACCCGGTCGCGCGCTGCCTCCCAGTCGCTCCGGTTGAAGACCGTGCCCACATCCACACCGCTGTTGAGTTCCCCCGGCAGCAGGAACCGGAAGAAGGTCTCCAACTCCTCGGTTGAGTAGCGCGAGTTCCCCAGCACCTCAACCTTGCCGACGCGATACTGCTGCCCCTCGTCGACGGCGAGGCGCAACACAGCCTTGCCGCTGATCGGATCGGGAATCAGAGTGTCGTCGGTGACCTGGAAGTCGACATAGCCGCGATCACCGTACCAATGCGGCAGGCGTTCCCGCACATCCATCGCCACCCGTTCGTCATCGTACTTGCCGGGACGGAACCACCAGAATCCCTCGGGCTTGGACGCCATGGCGCCGACCACGTCAGCATCGCTGAAGTGGGTATTGCCGGTGATATCCACCTGGGCGATCGAGACCCGATTGCCTTCGTCCACGTCGAAGGCGACCCGTACGCCGCCATCCTCGGTGGGGTCAATGCGACTGGTGACCCGCACGCCGTAGTAGCCGTCGTGGCGATACATCGAATCGATCGCAAAGGCCGATCGGGTCAGCGCCGAGCGATCGAGCGGACGGCCCTCAACCAGAGTGACCCGGTCGCGCACATCACGCAGCGAGAGCTGGGCGGGGCCGGTGAGTGTCCAACTCCGGAGCACCGGCCGCTCGGTCACCAGGATCGCCAGAATGACCCGGCCCGCCGCACTGCGCTGCTCGATTTTCACATCGTCGAACTGACCGGTGGCGAACAGGGTTCGGATCGCCCGCTGAACATCGCGGAAGGTGACCTCGGTGCCGAGCACAATGCCCGCCACCGACGAAATCTGCTCACTGGACAGTCGCGCATTGCCTTCCACCACCACGCTGTCAATCCGCGGGAAGGCCGTCACCGCGCCATCCTGGGCAGCCAGGACGGCGGGCGCGGCCAGCTGCAGTGTCAGCCAGCAGGCGATCAGCACAGACAACGGACGGCGCATCGACACGTGGGAGAACTCAGCCGGGACCGTCAGGAAGCCGCCTGCGACAAGGCCCGGAAGATCAGGCGTCCGCCCTCGGGCGCGAGATCGACTTCGATCTCGTCGGTCGTGATGTCGCCGGCGAGAATGCGTTCGCTCAACGGGTCCTCCACCCATCGCTGAATGGCACGCCGCAGCGGCCGGGCGCCGAAGCTCTGATCGTAGCCCTGCTCGACCAGAAAATCGATCGCCGCCTCGGTCAAGTGGATATGATCGCCGATCCGCTTGGCCATGTCGCTCAGCAGAATGGTCACGATTTGCGCGATATGGGTCCGTTCCAGCGGGTGGAACACGATGATGTCGTCAAGCCGGTTGAGGAACTCCGGGTTGAAGACCTTGTTGATCTCCTCCTTGACCGTGTCACTCATCCGATCGAACTGCCGCGCGCCATCGCTGGCATGGAAGCCCAGCGACCGACCCTGCATCAACTCGCGCGCGCCGACATTGGAGGTCATGATGACGACGGTATTCTTGAAGTCGACGACCCGCCCGGTACTATCGGTGAGGTGGCCCTCATCGAGCACCTGAAGCAGGATGTTGAACACGTCCGGGTGAGCCTTCTCGATTTCGTCGAGCAGCACGACGCTGTAGGGCCGCCGACGAATCGCCTTGGTCAGACTGCCGCCCTCTTCATAGCCGACATAGCCCGGCGGCGCGCCGATCAGTCGCGAGATCGAGAACTTCTCCATGTACTCCGACATATCGACCCGGACCAGCGCCGCCGCGTCGTTGAACAGAAACCGCGCCAACGCCCGCGCCAGCTCGGTCTTGCCGACGCCAGTCGGTCCCGAGAAGATGAACGACCCGATCGGCCGGGCAGGATCCTTGAGGCCGGCCCGCGAGCGCCGAATGGCACGCGACACGGCTTGAATGGCCTCGTCCTGGCCCACCACCTGGCGGTGCAGCTCCTCCTCCATCCGTAGCAGCCGCGAGGCTTCGGCCTCCTGAAGGCGGGTGACCGGGATCCCGGTCCAGCGTCCGACGATGAAGGCGATCGCTTCCTCGGTGATCACCGGACGGCGGGTCTGGCGCTCCCGCTCCCACTCATCCTGCACATCGCGAATCTGCTGCTGAAGTTCCCGCTCGCGATCGCGCAGCGCGGCCGCCTTCTCGAAGTTCTGATCGCGAACCGCCTCCTCCTTCTCGCCGGTGATATCGTCGAGCTGTTGCTTCAGCTCGCCGACTTCGGCGGGCGGATGCTGCGAGGCGAGGCGCGCCCGGGCGCCGGCCTCATCGATCACGTCGATGGCCTTGTCCGGCAGAAACCGGTCGGTGATGTAGCGCTCCGAGAGTTCAGCGGCGGCCCGCAAGGTCTCATCGGGAATCGACACCCGATGGTGGTCCTCATAGCGGGGCCGAAGTCCCTTGAGAATCTCGACAGTCTCATCGATGCTCGGCGGATCGACCATGACGGTCTGAAAGCGCCGCTCGAGCGCGCCATCCTTCTCGATGTACTTGCGGTACTCGTTCAGGGTGGATGCACCGACACACTGCAACTCGCCCCGGGCCAGCGCCGGCTTGAGCATGTTGGAGGCGTCGATCGCCCCCTCCGCCGCTCCGGCTCCGACCAACGTGTGCAGCTCATCGATGAAGAGCACCACATGCATGCTCTGGGCGATTTCATTCATGATCGCCTTGAGCCGCTCCTCGAACTGGCCCCGATACTTGGTCCCGGCAATGACCGCCGCCATGTCGAGCGACAGCACCCGGTGATCACGCAGGATGTCCGGGCACTGGCCGTTGGCGATCAACAGCGCCAGGCCTTCCACGATTGCCGTCTTCCCCACACCCGGCTCGCCGATCAGCACCGGATTGTTCTTCTTGCGACGGGCCAGGACTTCCATGACCCGTTCGATCTCGTCGGCCCGGCCAATGGTCGGGTCGAGCGAGCCCTGCGCCGCCAGGGCGGTCAGGTCGCGGCAGAAGTGATCGAGGGCCGGCGTCTTCGACTTCTTCTCGGCCTTGGGATTGACCGCCTGCGGGCCCGCGCTGGTCCCGCTCGTCGGCGGCGCGCTCGGTTGGGCCGGATTGACGTCGCTGCCCAGCAGCCGCAGCGTCTCGGCGCGGGCCTGCTCCAAGGTCACACCGGCATCGGTCAGGACCAGAGCGGCGATGCCCTTCTCTTCCCGCAGCAGGCCGAGCAGCAGGTGCTCGGTGCCGACGTAGGAATGGCTGAGTTCACGGGCCTCGAGCATCGCCAGTTCGAGAACCTTCTTGGCCCGCGACGTGTAGGGCAGCTCCGGGCCGGTCGCCGCGGCGGCCTTCCCCTTCTTGACAGTTTCTTCAATCTTCTGCTGCACGTCGTCGAGATCGACGCCCAGGTTGGTCAGCACCGCCGCCGCGACGCCTTCGCCTTCGCGGATCAGCCCCAGCAGAATGTGCTCGGTGCCGACGTACTCATGGTGCAGGCGCGCCGCTTCTTCGCGGGCCATTTGCAGCACCCGTCGAACCCGCTCGGTGAAGTTGTAGCCGTTCATGCCCGGTCCCCTTGCGCCAGCATGTCATGCACCAAGTCGGCTCGATAGGCCGGCAAGGCATCGTCATCAAGATCGGTCTCGGCCCACCGCGCCACGTGGGCGTCCTGGCCGAGGACCAGAAGCTGATTGAGTGTCGCCAGTGGCAGCGACGGCAGTACGTTGAGACACACGCCCAGCCGCACCTCGCCGAGCAGGCCCGCCAGTTCCCGGAATCCCAGCAGGCGGGCGTGCTGCAACAGCCCCCATGCCCGCCAGACCCGGTCCTCGCACTCGCGCCGCGATCGTTCCCAGACCGCGAGCCGCGCCCGCCGTTCGTGGCCGATCACCTCGCCCACCAGGCGCTCAAGATGGGCCAACAGGTCGACCTCGCTCCGTCCCAACGTCACCTGATTCGACAATTGGAACAGATCACCGACCACCTCGGTATCCTCGCCCCAAAAGCCCCGGCAGGTCACCCCCACCTGCCCCAAACCGTGCAGGATGCGGCCGATCTCCCGGGTCCAGACCAAGGTCGGCAGGTGGATCAGGACCGAGGCCCGCAGTCCAGTCCCGACGTTGGTATGACAGCTCGTAAGATAGCCGAACCGCGGGTGGAAGGCGAAGGAAATCTGCGCCCCAAGCCCCTGATCCATGGCGGCGGCGATCCGATAGGCCGTCGGCGGCGCGAAACCCGGCACCAGCGCCTGGAATCGGAGATGATCCTCCTCGTTCACCATCATCGCGGCGCCATCGAGCACCAGCACCGCCGCTCCGGCAGGGACCGTCGCCGTCGGCCCGGTCAGCCCGACCAATTCCCGCGAACTCTGCTGCCGCTCGTGCAACCACTGCCGACCGCTCCGACCGAGGGTCTCGATCCGGTGCCAGCGTCCCGCCGCGAGCGCCGGCACCTGCGCCGCCGCCGCTTCCACCCGCCGCCTGATCTCCTCGCGCTCGACTGCGGTGCTCCGGGTCCCGAACTGACAATCCGCCAGATTCCGGGCCAGCCGGACCCGAGTCGAAATGACAAGATCCGCCTCGGGACCGGCGGCGTCGAGCCAGATCGGCGCGGGCTCACAGCTCATAGGCCTCTTCCTCCAGCGCTCGGAGCTGATCGCGCAGCCCGGCGGCCTGCTCGAATTCCTCGGCGTCAACCGCGCGCCGCAGCTCGGCACGCAACCGCTGCAGCTCGGCCGACCGGCGTCGCTCCTGCGGATCGCCCTCGATCGGGGAGAGCCCCACATGCTGCGTGGCGCCGTGATATCGACGCACCAGCTCGGTAAGCTGACGCTCGAAGGCCACCCAGCAGGTGGGACATCCTACCCGCCCCGATGCGCGAATCTCCGCCAGGGTCGCGTCACAGGCCGGACACCGACTGCTGCCGGCCGCATCGGGCCGCACCGCCGGTACCACCTCGGCCAGCAGGCTGCCCACGGGAATGATGGCGCCGCCGGGCTCAAGCGCGATCCCCCGCTCCGCGGCGCAGCGGCTGCAGAGATGGCTGGTGGTGACCGTGTCGTTCACCACTTCGGTGAGGTGCACCACGGCGTCGCGCTCATGACAGACCTGGCAGCGGCTCACAGCATCTCCCCCAACGCGATCGGCAGCAGCCGACCGTCGGCCAGCGTCAGCACCCGGTCCGCCCGGGCCGCCAGGTCGCGATTGTGGGTGACGGCGACGGTGGCCGTCCCCCGTTCGCGCGCCAGACGCGCCAGCAGCTCATGCAGCCCCGCCGCCGTCGGCGGATCGAGGTTGCCGGTGGGCTCGTCGGCAAGCAGCACCGCCGGCTCGCTCACCAGCGCCCGTGCCAGCGCCACTCGCTGCTGCTCACCGCCGGACAGGACAGGGGTCCGCGACTCCGCCCGCTCGGCCACGCCCATCTCGTCGAGCAGGCGATCGGCCCGCTGCCGCGCGGTCCGGTCCGACACCCCGCCGATCAGCAGCGGCATCATCACGTTTTCCCGGGCAGTGAAGTCGCGCAGCAGATGATGGAACTGGAACACGAACCCGAGGCTGCGATTGCGCACCCGCACCAGTTCGGCCGGTGTCAGACGACTCAGGTCCTGGCCATCGAGCCACACCTGGCCAGCGTCGGGGCGATCGAGCCCGCCCAACAAGTGCAGCAGGGTACTCTTGCCCGATCCGCTCGCCCCCACAATCGCGACGAACTCGCCCGGCGCAACGTCGAGATCGAGCTGATCGAGGATGGTGAACGGCTGACCGTCACCACCGACGAAGCCGCGGCGCACGCCCCGAGCCGACAGTGCGACGTTCATTCCGCCCGCACCGCATCGACCGGAGTCAAGCGCGCCGCACGCCGGGCCGGCAGAATGCCCGCCGCCACCGCCAGGGCAAGGGCCGCTGCGGCGATCACCAGCACGTCGATGGCCTCGACCCGAATCGGCAGATGATCAATGAAGTACACCGACGGATCGAGCCTGATGAATCCCGATCCGACCATCGCCAGCAGCAGGCCCAGCGCCACGCCGCAACTGGTGCCCACCAGACCGACGAAGCCGCCCTGCGCCACGAAGATCCGGCCGATCGCATCGGCCGGCAATCCCATCGCCTGGAGGATCCCGATCTCACGGGTCTTGAAGGTCACCACCATGGTGAGCGTGCCGACGATGTTGAAGGCCGCGACCAGCATGATGAAGAAAATCACCAGCGCCATCCCGAGCTTCTCCAGGCGGAGGGCGCGAAACAGCGACTCGTTCTGCACCTGCCAGGTCTCGATCCGGAAGGGATACCCCAGCGCTGCTTCGATCCGCTCGCCGACCGCCGGGGCGAGATCCGGATCGGCCACCGTGACCGCGATGGCCGACACCGCATTCCCCAGTCCGGCAAACCGCTGCGCACTGGTGCGATCCATGACCATGAATTCGTTGTCGTAGATGAACATGCCGGTCTGGAAGGTCCCGGTCACTCGCGCGATCCAGTACTGCGGTGTGAAGCCGCCGGTCACGCGCGAGCGGGTCGCCGACCGCGGCGACACCAGGGTGATCTCATCGCCCACGCGGACCCCCAGACGGCTGGCCAGACGATCGCCCAGCACGATATTGCCATCGACCGAGTCGCCGGGCGCGCGTCCGGGACGAAGCTGGCCCGACACCATGGCGCTGTCGAGTCCGGAAATCGTGGCGGTCCCCACTCCCGGTTCGAGACCCGCCACCTTTGCCACTTCCGGATAGCCCGATGCATTGGTCGCCACCGTCACGCTGATGACCTCCGGCGCGGCCGCTACAACCCCCGGCACCTCGCGAATCCGGGCCAGGGCATCCTCCCAGTCATCGATCCGGAGATTGTCGCCCCAGGTGAGCACCCGGAGATGCGGCGAGGCCACCAGAATCCGGTCGCGCAGATCGTCCCGCAGGCCGTTCATCACGCCCAGAACGACGATCAGCGCCGCGACGCCGATGGTGATGCCGCCGATCGCGACAAGGGTCTGGAGCGACGCCGTGCGGGTTCCCCGCTGACCGCGGAGATACCGGCGAGCGATCCAGCGCTCCAAGCGGCTCGGCCACCACCGGATCACCTCAGGTGCCGCCTGCCGCCGGGGTTGTCTGGGGACGCATGGCGGGGAACAGCAGCACGTCGCGGATGGCGTCCTGGTCGGCCAGCAGCATCACCAGACGATCGATCCCCACGCCGATGCCACCGGTCGGGGGCATGCCGTACTCCAGCGCCCGCACGTAGTCGGCGTCGAACTGCTGCGCCTCATCGTCACCCGCCGCCCGCGCCGCCACCTGATCGGCAAAGCGGCTGCGTTGGTCATCGGGGTCATTCAGTTCGCTGAAGGCATTTGCCAGTTCCTGTCCCCGCACAAAGAACTCGAACCGCTCGGTCAGCCGCGGATCCTCGCGATGCGGCTTGGCCAGCGGCGACAGCGCCCGGGGATAATCCAGCACGAAGGTCGGTTGGATCAGCGTGGGTTCAAGCGACTGCTGGAACAGCACGTCGAGCAGACGGCCGCCGCTGAGCCGCGCCACGTCGCTGGCCGGCATGCCGTGATCGGTCAACCACCGGCGCATGGCAGCCTCGTCGCCGTCCCGCACATCGATGCCGGTGATGTCCCGAACGCCGTCCACGAACGACACCTCGCGAAATGGTCGCGCGAACGACAGATCGCCATCGGCGCGGTGCAGCGTCTCGCCGCCGGTCAGTTCCCCCACCAGCTCCGCCATCAGCTCTTCGAAACGGTGCTGAACATCGCGGTAGTCAGCATACGCTTCGTACCACTCCAGCATGGTGAACTCGGGATTGTGGGTGCGATCCATTCCCTCGTTGCGGAAGTCATGCCCGATTTCATACACCCGCTCGAATCCGCCGACAATCAATCGCTTGAGGTACAACTCATCGGCGATCCGCAGATACAGCGGCATATCCAGCGCATGATGATGGGTCACAAACGGACGCGCGGCGGCCCCGCCATACAGCGGTTGCAGCACCGGCGTCTCCACCTCGAGGAAACCGCGGCTGTCGAGAAACCGGCGGATGGTGCGCAGGACTGTCGCCCGGAGATGGAAGACCCGGCGCAAGTCGGGATGGACAGCAAAGTCCGCGTAGCGCTGGCGGTAGCGCACTTCCGGATCGGTCAGCCCGCCGTGGGAGACCACGGTCCCGTCGGATTGCACCGTGGACTTTCCCCGGGGCAACGGCCGCACCGCCTTGGCCAACAGCTCCACCGCCGTCACCCGGATCGTCACCTCGCCGCTGCGGGTGCGGAACAGCGGACCGGTGACGCCGATGTGATCATCAAGATCCAACAGCATCACCAGCGGCCACAGCTCGGCCAATGCATCGCGGCGGAAGTACAACTGCACCCGTCCCGCGCCATCCTCCAGATGGGCGAACGCGGTCTTGCCCTGGCCCCGCCACGCGACAATCCGCCCGGCCGTCGCCACGATCTCGCCGTCCTCGGCCGTGACAGCGTCGCTCAGGGCGGCAATGGCGGCGGTATCGTGGCTGCGGGCGAAGCGGTAGCCATAGGCCGGCACACCGAGCGCATCGAGCGCCGCGCGACGCTCACGCCGGGCCTCTTCGAGGTAACCCCGTTCCAACAGCGGATCGGTGCCGGAATCGCTCATGTCGCCTGCCCACCGAACTGACGCAGGTAGGCACCGATCAGATCGTCAAGGTCGCCGTCCATGACCGCATGCACATCAGAGACCTTCCGCTCGGTCCGGTGGTCATTCACCATGGTGTACGGCTGGAACACGTAGGACCGGATCTGACTGCCGAAGGAATTTTCCGACTTGGTCGCCTCGAGCGCGTCCTTCGCTGCGTTCTGTTCATCGAGCTTCATCTGATAGATGGCGGCGCGGAGCATCTTCATGGCCACATCGCGATTCTTAAACTGGGAGCGCTCCTGCTGACAGGAGACCACCAGCCCGGTGGGCACGTGGGTCAGACGCACCGCCGAGGATGTCTTGTTGATGTGCTGCCCACCGGCCCCTGACGCACGGAAGACATCCATCTTGATGTCCTCCTCGCGCAGATCCACTTCGATGGTGTCGTCGATGTCGGGATAGACGAACACCGAGGCGAACGAGGTGTGGCGCCGCTTCTGGGCATCATAGGGAGAAATCCGCACCAGCCGGTGCACCCCCTTCTCCGCCTTGAGAAAGCCGAAGGCGTACTCGCCCTTGATTTCGATAGTCGCCGACTTGATCCCGGCTTCATCGCCTTCCATCAGATCCAGCACCGTCACCGCGAAGCCCTTGCGCTCCGCCCAGCGGACATACATCCGCATCAGCATTTCGGCCCAATCCTGCGACTCGGTGCCCCCGGCGCCGGGATGAATGGTCAGGATCGCATCGCGGGCGTCGTCGTCGCCCTGCAGCATGCTCTGCAGCTCCAGCCGGTCCAGTTGGCTGGTTGCCTGGGCCAGATCCTGCGACAGTTCCTGCTCCCAGTCGGCATCGGGCTCCGCCGCCAGCAACTCCAGCATCGCCTCGGCATCATTCACCCGCGTCTCGATGTCCAGATAGGGGGTCACCCAGCCCTTGAGCCGCTTGACCTCCTGCACCTGCTCGCGTGCCCGCGCCGCGTCGGCCCAGAAGGCTGCGTCGCCCTGGCGCGCTTCGAGATCCTTCAGTCGGGCCTGCTTGCGCTCCACGTCAAAGGAACCTCCGCAACTCCGTGAGGCGCTGCCGCATCGCGATCACCTCGTCCGCCACCTTACTCATCCCGATCCTCATCCCCGGCTGGCCTGCGGGCCGTTCGCACATCCGCCCCGGTGGCAGTGGCAAACGGCCCGCGCTGTCAAGCCGCAATCTAGCGCCGCTGGCGCCATGATGCGACGCATCAGCCGAACAAGGTGCGGCCTTCGGCAAGAATCTCGTTCAACGCCTCGGTGAAGTAGGGGGTGGTCCGCGCCACATCCTCACCCACCTGCTCGGTGTACTCATCCCAGCTCTTGCGAATCTCCTCGGCAAACAGCTCCTTCAGATTGCCGTCGGCCAGACCCCGCTGGCGCTTCTCGGGATGGTAGACCACCAGATCGGAGACCAGCGCCCGCGCGAGGCGGCGGGCCCGGGTCGCCGGATCCTGCTGCAGGAAGGGATTGCTGAAGCGGCTCGGCGCTGCGGTCGGCGGCGGGGCCGGCACCGGCTCCGGCGCGGCGGTGGACCGGGCGACCGGCGGCGCCTCCGCCTCGCGCGGCGGCAGAGCATCGAATGCCACCGGCGGCGGCGCCGGAGGTGCGGCCATCACCGATGGCGCCGGGTCGGCCGGAGGCGGTGCGGCAGGAGCTGGCGTGACCGGCACGGCGACCTGCGGCTGGCTGGGCGCCGCGGTGGGTGGTGCCGCGGTGGGTGGTGCCACGAGCGGTGCCGCCGGTGCCGGGTCATGTGCGGCTGGCGCGGCAGGTTCCGCAACGGGGCTCGGCGCGGGGGCCGGCAGCCGCGGGGATGCCGCCGGGCTCTCCGGCACCGACGGCGCCTCACTCCGGCGGACCGCGATCAGGCCGCCACACACTGAGCAGCGGGCACGCACGCCCCGCTCGGGGACCTTGGCCGGATCGACCCGGAAGACTGTAGTGCACTGGGGGCAGGTGACATTCATGACGGTCTCCTCACGGGCTGCGGGCATCGCTGCCGCCGGGCCCACTGCGGGTCTCATGGTCGCCCCGACGCCGGTCGGCAACGAAAACCGACCCGGGAAGCGACTTGGCATAGCTCTTCATCTCGGTGGCCAGCTCGCTCACCTCCGCCGGATGCGAGAAGCGGCGATGCTGATTGGTCACCACCCCGATCGAGAGCGTCATCAGCGGCACCCGATGCAACTGGCCGCGCCGATCCTTGCCAAAAAAGTAACCCGCCCGCCGATCCTGATCGTTGTACTGGAGCGGGATCAGTTCATCGAAGACCGAGACGATCTCGGCGCAGACCGGCGGGTACCGATCGAGCGGCGCCACAAAGATGAAATCGTCGCCCCCGATGTGGCCGACGAATCCCTCCACCCCCAACAGGCCCCGCACCACATCGTGCAGGATGCGCGAGAGCAGAAAGATCACCCGATCGCCATCGTAGTAACTGTAGCGGTCGTTGAATTCCTTGAAATGATCGAGGTCGGCATAGCACACCGCGAATCGGTCGCGGGCATCAAGCCGCCGGCGGATCTCCCGTTCGATTTCGGTCGTGCCCGGCAAACGGGTCGAGGGATGGACCGCCACGTTCCGCGCGGTCCTGACATGCAGTGCATCGAGCCGGGCCCATTGCTCCGCCGCCGCGAACAGCGGCGAGAGAATCTCATCGACGCCGGCCTGATACCAGGCGGCCACCGCCTCGGGATCGTGGGCGCCGATCAGCACGGTCACGGGCACAATGGCAGTGAAAGGATCGGCCTTGAGCCGGCGGACCGCCTCCAGGGCCGGCGCATCGGGATGCCCGGCATCGATCACGATCATGGTGCCCCGACCGCGGAGCACCAGGGCCTCGACCTCGTCCGGGTGATGGTACAGCTCAAGCACGTAGTCTCGCGCCGCTGCCCATTGGTACAGCAACGGAGGCGGCGGCCGGTCAGTCGCCCCGGCGAACAGGATGATCGGACGGGCGATCATCGTTCCTCCCGGCAGCTCGGCCGCGCTGTCTCACATGAACCACACTGCCGCGCCGATCATACCGTACAGCGCGAGCAACTGCAGGCCCTCGAACCAGTGGGACTCGCCATCGAGGGTGATGATCGATGTCGTGATCACGGCGATGGCCAGGGCCACCAACTCGAAGGACGAGAAGACCAGATTCATGCCCGGCACCGCCAACAGGGCGCCCACGAAGATCAACAGCGGCGCCACCAGCAGCGCGATCTGGGTGCTCGAGCCGAGCGCGATCTGCATGGCGAGATCGGTATGCCCCCGTCGTGCGGCCACCACTGCCGTGCCGTGCTCGGCGGCATTGCCGACCACCGGGATGATGATCAACCCCAGGAAGGTCTGTGACACGCCCCAGGCTTCGGTCAGCGGTGTGACGGCATGAACCAGGATCTCGGACATGACGGCGACACCCACCGTCGCCAACGCCAGCGCGCCAACGGCGCGGCCGACCGACCAACTGCCCTCCGACGATTCAGCGCCGGCCGCATGACCGCCGCCGAAGATCGGTCGATGGGTCTTGAGCACGAACAGCAGCGAGGCCAGATAGGTAATGATCAGAATGCCGGCGACGATCTCGGAGAAATGCAGCTCCACCGCCTGAGCCGCGGCCGGGTGGGTGGTGTGGAACAGGGTCGGAAAGACCAGCGCGGCCACCGCCAGCGCCAGCATCGCGGCCCCCATGCCGGCGTTAGTTCGATTGAACCGCAGCACCGAGCGGCGCGCGCCGCCGACCACCAGCGACAGGCCGAGGATCAACAACAGGTTGCCCAGAATCGAGCCGGTAATCGAGGCCTTGACCAGGTCGACCAGCCCGGCGCGCAGCGCTGCGATGGCGATGATCAGCTCGGCGGCATTCCCGAACGTGGCGTTGAGCAGCCCCCCCACCATCGGGCCGGTCCGTTCCGCCAGTTGCTCGGTGGCGGTTCCCATCAGTCCGGCCAGCGGCAGAACTGCGATGCACGCGGCCCAGAAGACCCATTGCGGGGCCTGATGGGTGAAGTGGAGCCAGAGGGCCAGCGGTACTGCGAGATACAGCGGCGTGAGCCAGGAGAACCGTCGCGACGATTCAATATCCAGCGGCTGCGCGGTACGGGTCGCCTCAACCGCTTCCACGGACTCGACGACCGGATCCTGCGGGCTCGCCGCGCGCCGTGCAGAGCCGCGCTCGCGAGGGGACCGGGCTGCCGGCTCACGCGCCGCCGCACCGCGCGAGGCCGCCGGCGACTCGCCGGTTCGGCCTGACCGGGCGTTGCCGCGCGGCGTGGGCGGCGGAGCGGCCGACTCGCCCCGGGGTGTGGGCGGCGGTGGCGCAGCGCTGGGCGCCGCCTCCGCTCGACGGTTGCGTCCCCGAACCGGGCGGCCACTCGCCAGGGCCTTCAGCCGGGAGGGCTTGATATCGAATTCCGTCAGGGCCCGAGCGATCGCCCCGCGTGGCTCATGCACCATCGCCAGCAACAGGTCTTCGCCACTCGGGGTCTCGCGTCCGGCAGCGGTGGCCCGTTCGGTCGCCATATCGACAACCCGCTGGGCATGGGAACTCAGCTCGCCCGGCTCGGCACCGGCCGGCGGACGGCCCCGACCGCGTCCCTTCCGGCCCTTGGCCATCACCGCCAGAAACGACTCATCGGTCAGGCCGGCGGCGCTGAGCGCGTCGGCGATGGGACCGGATTCCTGCTTCAGCCAGGCGAGGAACAGGTGTTCGGTGCCGACGAAATCGGCATTCAGTGCGGCGGCCTGGGCCGTGGCGGCGGCCTGCAACGTCTCGAGGGTGGTCATCAATCAGTGAGCGGGAGTGCTTCGTCGATGAGCATGACCGGAATGTCGTCGTCCACCGGGTAGCGGAGCCGACAGATGTGGCAGATCAGTTCCTCGGGTTCCGGGCGATGTTCGAGGTCGCCCTTACACTGGGGACAGACCAGCAGGTCGAGCAGGTCGGCGGGCACGGGCACCTAGTCAGTCTCGTCAGAAGCGGGTGGAAAACCGAATCGAGCCAGGGCTGCCGAGCGGCGACGCCAGTTGCTGAGCACCTTGACCCGGGTCTCGAGATAGACGCGAGCGCCGAGGAGCGTCTCGAGTCGACGGCGCGCATGGCTGCCGATCTCGCGCAGCACCTGCCCGCCGGTCCCGATCACGATGCCCTTCTGCGACTCCCGTTCGACAAACAGCGTCGCACGAATGTACACGGGATCACTATCCTCGCGGAACTCCTCGACCTCGGCTGTCACGGCATAGGGCAGCTCATCGCTGAGCAGGCCGAAGGCCGCCTCGCGGAGATACTCGCCGACGAAGAACCGCACCGGCTGGGTGCCGATGTCCTCCGGGTCATAGCGGAAGGGGCCGGTCGGCAGCCGGGCGGCGACGGCATTGAGCAGGGCCGCGATGGTGGCGGGCTCAGTGTGGGCCACCAGCAGGGCGCCGGCCTGTTCCAGCTCGGTTCGGACATCGGTTGGCGCCAGATCGGCCTTGGTATAGACCGGCAGCACCGGCCCTCGCGGTGCTGACGCCGCGTCGGCCACCAGGCTGGCGAGTGGCGGCGCGGGCGCCTCGCTGGCGGGATGGAGGTGGAGCACCAGATCGGCGTCGGCCAGACCGTCGAGCGCCAGCCGCCGGAGCGAACGTTGCAGGGCATAGCGCGGATCGAGCAGCCCGGGCAGGTCGCGCAGCACCATCTGGACATGGTCGCGGGTGAAGACCCCGGTGATCGGCAGGCGGGTGGCTTGGGCTTTGGGAGAGACCATCGCCAGATCGCTGCCGAGGATGGCATTGAGCAGCGACGACTTGCCGACGTTGGGTCGGCCGACGAGGGCCACAGTTCCGAACACGGAGTCGGGGGCATCAGTCATGGCGGAAAGATGTCCGGAGATGGGGGGTGGGGGAAAGGACGAAAGCCGGCCCATGCGCGAGGGCATGGAGCCGGCTTTCGGAGGGGGTGGCTGACGACGGTCTACTCTCCCACGACCTCTCAGTCGCAGTACCATCGACGCTACGGGGCTTAACTACCGTGTTCGGAATGGGAACGGGTGTGGCCCCCGCGCGCTGATCGCCAGCCAATATGGCGACAACGGAAGGCCGGAATGATGTGCACGGGGAAGGGTCACAGCGTAAAGGGGAGAGATCAAACTTCACGGGCGATTAGTACGGCTCGACTGAAGCGCTTGCAC
>CBFGTB010000023.1:0-23899 GCA_965651715.1 uncultured Gemmatimonadales bacterium | reverse complement strand
GCGACTTCTTCGAGAAGGGCATTGAATACCTCAAGCCGCTGACGCTGCGCGAGGTGGCCGAAGTGATTTCGATGCACGAATCGACAGTCAGCCGGGTCACGAATGAGAAGTATGTCCAGACGCCGCGCGGCGTGCTGCCGCTGAAGTTCTTCTTCTCGAGCGCGCTGTCCACCGCCACGGGCGAGGACGCATCGGCCCGGTCGATCCGCGCCAAGCTGGAAAAGATGGTGGCCGAGGAGAACCAGGCGAAGCCCCTCACCGACCAGCAGATCGTCCATCTCTTTGCGGAGCAGGGCATCCAGATCGCGCGTCGCACGGTCGCCAAGTATCGCGATCAGCTTGGCATCCTCCCGGCCCGGATGCGGAAGCGGGTATGAGCGCGGTGCGGGTGTCGCTGCTGGTCCCGGCCAAGGACGAGGCCGAGAACCTGCCGGAGTTCGTGCGCCAATGCGCCGCGGCCCTGCCCGCCATCGGTGTACCGTTCGAAGTGGTGGTGGTCGATGACGGTTCGCGGGACGCCACGGCGGAGGTGCTCCAGACACTCGAGCAGCAGCACCCCTGGCTGCATCATGTCAGTCATCGGCGTCAGCGCGGGATTGCCGACGCGCTCCGATCGGCCACCGCGGCGGCGGCGGGGGATATCCTGGTCTTCTACCCGGCCGATTTGCAGTACCACCCCGAAGACGTGGCCCGGCTGGTCGCTCCCATTCTGGCTGACCAGGCCGACATCGTGACCGGGACCAAGCAGGGCAAGTATGAGAAGGCCTTTGTCTCGTCGATCTACAATGGCCTGTGTCGCTGGCTCTTCGGCGTGCGGGTCACCGATCTCAATTCGGTCAAAGCCTATCGACGCGACGTGATGGCCACTGTCCCGATGCGGCCCGACTGGCATCGGTTCATGGTGGCCATCGCGGCCGCCGACGGCCATCGCCTCACCTCGGTTCCGGTGCCGCTCTATCCCCGGACGGCCGGTGTGTCGAAGTTCACCTGGACCCGGATTCCAGTCGGCGTTCTCGACCTGCTGTCGGTCTGGTTTCAGCTCCGATTCGGTCGCAAGCCGATGCTGTTCTTCGGGATCGCCGGGGCACTGCTGTTCCTGGTGGGCATTGTGGCCGGCATCGTCGCCCTGGTCCTGCGCTTCGGCTACGGGATCGGCTTCCGCCCATTGCTCAATCTGGTGGAAACCATGGTGATCTCGGGCATCGTGCTGTTCGGCTTCGGCTTTGTCGGCGAGCTGGTCGCGGGCTTGCGCGAGGAGCAGCGTGAGATGGCGCGACATCTGCTGGATCGTCGCGACTGACCGATGCGGGTCGTCTTCCTGACGCACAACTATCCCCGTTTTGTGGGCGATATCTCCGGCAATTTCCTGCATCCCCTGGCCGGCGCTCTGGCACAGCGCGGGCATGAGGTGCGCGTGATCGCGCCGAGTGATGCCGGTCAGGGTGGTGACGATGTCATTGACGGGATTCCGGTCCAGCGGGTCCGCTACGCCCCCGCGCGGCACGAGACGCTCGCCTACCGCGGTACCATGGCGACAGCGTTGCGCACGGCCGGCGGACTCCGCGCCATGGCCGGCCTGGTCCGCGCCTTCAGCCAGGCCGTGCGCGCTGAATTGAGCCACGATCGCCAGACCGTGATTCATGCCCATTGGTGGTTCCCCGCCATGGTGGCGGTCCCGCGCGGGGCGCGGGCGGTGGTGACCTGCCACGGCACCGACATCCGGCTGCTCGACACCAGTCGGATGTTCCGGATGCTGGGGCGACGGGTGTTGCGGCGGGCCGCATTGATAACCACTGTCTCGGGATTTCTGGCGGAGATCGTTGCGCGCCGCCTGGGGCGCGCGGTCGGTCCCGACGAAGTGCAGGGCATGCCGATCGTTCAGGTCGATCGCCCGGTGTCGACCGGCGGCGGTGGAATCGTCCTGCTCGGCCGTCTCACCCCGCAGAAGCGCCTCGAGCTGGCGTTCAACGCCATCCGCGCCGCGCGCGACCGCGGCCATGCCTGTCAGGTCACCGTGGTCGGAGATGGCCCCGAGCGGGCGCGGCTCATGACCCATGTCGGCAGCTTGGGGCTGACCGACGCTGTGCAGTTCGCCGGTAACGTCGCGGCCACCGACGTGCCGCGATATCTCGCGACGGCCGATCTGGCACTGATGACGGCGCGGCACGAGGGTCTGGGCCTCGCCGCCGCCGAGGCGATGATTCAGGGCGTCCCGACCATCGCCTGCGACGACGGCGGCGGCTTGCTCGATGTGGTGCCGCCGCGCGAGGGCGGCCGCATCGTTCCGGCCACCGCAGCCGACCTGGCGACTGCCATCGGGGAGCTGCTGGGCGACCCGGTCGAACGCACCGCGGCCGCCGCGGTCGGAGCGCACTGGCGGGAGCGTCTGACCCCCGATCACGTCGCGGCAACCTGCGAAGAGTGGTATCGTCGGATCAGCCATGCATAAACGCGGCTGGCGGGTGGTTCAGATCGTCGGCATCGTGGTACTGATCGGTGTCCTGACGCATCAGATCCTGAACAATTGGGACGCCGTCGAGGCCGCCCCGCTGCGCCTCACGCTGCGCCCGGGCTGGGTGCTCGCCGCCCTCGGTGCCACGTGGCTGGTGTACCTCGGTCTGATCGAGGGATGGCGTCGGGTGAGCAGCGAGTGGAGCACCGCGCTCGGCTGGCGTCAGGCGGCGCGGATCTGGGTCATCTCGAGTCTGGCGGCTCTCATCCCACTGCGAATCTGGGGCTACGCCAGCATGGCCGTCATGAGCGAACGCGCCGGCGTCCGCAGCGCTGCGGCCTTGGGAGCGGCCGCGGTCATGCAGATCCTCTCCATCGGCACCGGGGTGGCAATCGCCGCCGTGGCCGTTGGGCGCGAGTTGCAGGCCGGCCGTCCTCAGCTCGGACTCGGCCTCAGTCTGCTCGGCGCGGCGGTCCTGGCCTCGCTGGTCGTCGTCCGCAGTCGCGCCGTGCTGGCGCTCGCCTGGCGGGTGCTGCGGCGCCCCGACGCCCCACCGTCGCCGCCCGGATGGCCCGTCCTGATCGAGGCGACACTGCTGAACGGCCTCGCATGGCTGGGCTACGGTGTCAGCTTCTGGGCGCTGGGGCAGGGGGTGCTCACCGACGTCGACTTGTCACTCCGGCTGGCCATCGGCGTCTATACGGTATCATACATGGCCGGGTATCTCGCCGTGATCACTCCCGGAGGCCTGGGAGTGCGCGAGGGCGTGATGACGGCACTGCTGACGCCATCGATCGGGGCGCCCGCAGCGATTGCTCTGAGTATCGCCTCGCGTCTTGCCGTCACCGTCGCGCAAGCCGGGGCGGCCGTGCCGTTTCTCTTTGTGAAGGAGTCAGAGGGTGACCCCACCTGATACGTCGACTGAGTGGACACCGCGCGGCCAGACCTGGCTCGCGTGGCTGCTGTTCACCCTCGCCGCGCTGACCATCTTCTACCCGATGCTCACCGGGCAGTTCCTGGCCGGTGATGATCAGGTGATTGCGGGCTACGGCTTCCGCGAATTCGGCGCGGCCTATTTCCGCCAGTACGGCCACATCCCGCAGTGGAACCCCTACCTGTTCGGCGGTCTGCCGTTCTTCGGCGTGATCGGCCACGGCGACATTTTCTACCCGACCGCCTGGCTGCGATGGATCGTCCCCACCGACATTGGCATGACGCTGGGCTTCTTCATCCATGTCGTGCTGGCCGGCGGCTTCATGTACGCGCTGCTGCGCACACTGCGCTTCGGCTGGGTCGCTACCGTGGTGGGCGGCCTCGGCTATGAGATGTCGGGCATCGTGCTGTCGCAGATCTCACCGGGTCACGACGGCAAGCTGTTCGTCTCGGCGCTGGCACCGCTGGCTCTGCTGGCGCTGGTCCGCGCCATTCGGCAGCGCCGGATCGGCTGGTACGGCGTCCTGGCTGTCGTCATCGGACTGGCGATTCTCTCGCCCCAGGTCCAGATGGCGTATTACCTGCTCGTTGCCGCCGGGATATGGACGCTGTGGCTGGTCTTTCGCGATCCGGAGCGGGCGACGGATCGCCACTGGTTGACGCCACTGGCGTGGGCGACCGGCGCCGTCGTTCTCGGGCTGGGGATCGCTGCGATTCAACTGCTGCCGATCTTCTCCCACTTGGCCTACACCCCGCGCGCCGCCGGCGGGGACAGCGTCGGCTGGGAATACGCGATCAGCTATTCGTTCCACATCAAGGAATTCCTGACAGTCATCCTGCCGCAGTTCAACGGCGTGCTGGAGTATTACTGGGGCCAGAACGCGCTCAAGTCACACACCGAGTATCTCGGCATCGTGATCGTCGTCCTCGCCATCATCGGACTGGGGACGGCCCGCCGCCGCGGCCTGCTCAGCGGACTCGGGGCCATCGCGCTGCTGTTTCTGCTGGTCTCATTGGCCGGCGATACGCCGTTCTACCGGCTCTGGTACAATGTGATGCCGACCATGAAGAGCGTCCGCGCCGCGGGCATGGCCTTCTATCTGGTCGCGCTCCCGATCACCATCTGGGCCGCCTGCGGTGTCGACGCACTGCTGGCGGGTACGGTATCCCGGCGACGGCTGCTCTGGCCGCTGGGCGTGATCGGTGCTCTTGGCCTGCTGGGGGTGGCCGGCGGCTTGCAAGCCGTCGCCGAAGCGATGGCCGCGCCAGAGGCCCGGCAGGTTGTTCTGGCCAATGCGCCGCAACTCCAGGCCGGAAGCCTGCGTCTGCTTCTGGTCGTCATTGTCGGCGGCGCCGTGCTGCTCGCGACCGAACGGCGCCGTCTGCAAGGCGGGCTGGCTGCCGCTGCCCTGATTGCCGTGGTCGCCATGGACCAGTGGAGCGTGCTGCAGGCCTTCGCCCGGTGGCTGCCGCCGGCAGCGGTCACCTACGCCGACGATGAACTCATTCGGACCATGAACGCCACGCCCTTGCCCTATCGTACCTACGACCCCGCCGGACAAGTCGGGCCGGCCGCGCTGTACAAGGGCTCCATCCTGATGGCCCATGAGATTCCGACCATGTTCGGCTATCACGGCATGGAGAGTCGCTTCTACGACGAGGTCATGGGCGGGAAGGGCCTCTGGGCCAATCAGCTCTCGCCGTCGCTGCAGGACCTGTGGGGCATCAGCTACGTCACGCTCAACCAGCCGGTCGACTCATTGCCGGGGTATCACCAGATCGCCGGGCCGGTGAGCTTCCCCAACCTGATGGGCCGCAATGCCGCAGCCGGGTATCTCTGGCAGCGCAATACCCCGGCCCGCTGGGCCCGGGTGGTCGCCGGTGCGGTGCGGGCGCCCGAGGCCGATATCGCCCCGACGGTCGCCAGCGCCAACTATCCGGTCGACCGGGTCGCCCTCTATCCCGACACCAGCAGTGTGCCGGGCGCCAGCACGCCGACAGCAATCCCGGAGCCCTCACCTCTTCAGGCGAGCCTCAGTCATTGGGAACCGGGTGCGATGACCATCGACATCACGGGCGAGGCCACAACCACCAACTACCTGCTGGTGGCTGAGAACTGGTATCCCGACTGGCAGGCCACCGTGGACGGCAGTGCCGCGCCGACCTGGCGGGCCAACGGGGCGATGCTGAGCGTGGCGCTGCCCCCGGGAGCGCACCAGGTGACCCTGCGGTTCGATATGCCCAGCTACCATACCGGGCGCCGCCTGATGCTGGTCTCGCTCCTGCTGTCGCTCGGCCTGATCGCTGCCGACCTGGTGCTCCGACGACGGCGACCGGCCGATGTCTGAGCCCCGTGCGCTGGTGTGCGTCCCGACCTATAACGAGCGGGACAACCTCCCGCAGATCGTCCCCAGGATTCTGGCGGCCGATCCACGGCTCGACGTGCTGGTCATCGACGACGGCTCGCCCGATGGCACGGGCGACATCGCCGATCGGCTTGCCGCCGATGAACCGCGGGTGCAGGTGCTGCATCGTCAGGCCAAGGAGGGACTCGGTCGGGCCTATCTGGCCGGGTTCCGCTGGGCGGTGGAGCGCGACTATGCCCAGGTGATCGAGATGGACGCTGACTTTTCCCACGATCCTAAGTTTTTGTCCGATCTGCTCCGGGCCATCGAGCAGGCGGACCTGGTCCTGGGATCGCGCTACGCCAGCGGCGTCAATGTCATCAACTGGCCGATGAGTCGGCTGCTGCTGAGCTGGTTCGCGAATAAGTACGTCCGCTGGATTACCGGGCTGCCGCTGACCGATGCCACCGGGGGCTTCAAGTGCTTCCGCCGAGAGGTGCTGGAGGCGATTCCGCTCGATCGGGTCCGCTCCAACGGGTATGCCTTCCAGATCGAGATGAGCTTTCGCGCCTGGAAGAAAGGGTTCCGCCTTGCCGAAATCCCGATCGTGTTCGTCGATCGGGTCGAGGGCCAGAGCAAGATGAATCAGCGCATCGTCCGCGAGGCCGTGTGGATGGTCTGGTGGTTGCGCGTGCAGGCGTTGTTTCGGAGGTTGGGATGAGCGGAGTGGCATTTTTCAAGATGACCGGATCGGCAAATGACTTCGTCATGCTCGATGGACGAACCACCGACCACGCCGAGTGGACCAGGGAACGCATTGCGGCCATCTGTGATCGTCGCAATGGCATCGGGGGCGACGGCCTGGTCATCGTCGACCCCGCCGGCGCCGACGCCGCTCGGATGACCTATTGGAACAGCGACGGGTCGCCGGCCCCGATGTGCGGCAATGCCTCGCTCTGTTCCACCCGACTCAGCGCTCACCTGGGCATGACCTCGCCCGACGCGATGACCCTGATCACCGAGGCTGGAGCGTTTCCCACCCGCTGTGTCGGTCATGACTGGTTGGCCGAGCTGCACCTGCCGGATACCGATGTGCCACGGCCGATCGACATTCCGCTCGCCGCGGGAGAACTCTCGATCGCCCTGGGCACTGTGGGTGTGCCCCACCTCGCCTGCGAGGTCACCGACCTGAGTGCTGTGGATGTCGCGGCGCGGGGCAGGGAACTGCGCTTTCACCCGGCGACCGGACCCAGCGGCGCCAACGCCAACTTCTGGGGCCGTCTCCCGGTCGAAGCCGCGACCGGTGCGGAGGCGCCGACATGGGCGGTACGGACCTACGAGCGCGGCGTCGAAGGCGAGACGCTCGCCTGTGGCACCGGGACCGTCACCTCGGCGCTCGCCCTGGCTGTCCTTGGACGGGCGACGCTTCCGATCAGCTTCCTCACCGCCAGCGGCCGGATCCTGCGCGTCAGCGCCCGGACCGCGGGCGACCGGGCCACCGACATCTGGCTGGCCGGCGAGGGACGTCTGGTGGCTGAGGGAGTGTGGCGGGGATGATCGCCCTGCTCGACGCCCAGCGCGCCGGGCTGTTTGCACGACGTCACTGGCTGCCGAATATCATTGCCGGTGTGGTGGTGGGGGTCGTCGCCCTGCCACTGGCGATGGCCTTTGCGATCGCCAGCGGGGTCGAGCCGGAGCAGGGGATTTACACCTCGATCGTCGCCGGCATCGCCGTGGCGACACTCGGCGGCAGCCGGATCCAGATCGCCGGTCCCACCGGTGCATTCATTGTCATCCTCTCCGGCGTGACGGCCGACTACGGCGTTCACGGCCTCCAAATAGCCACCATGATGGCAGGGGTCATCCTGGTGCTGCTCGGCCTGAGCCGGTTGGGCGCCGTCATCAAGTTCATACCCGATCCCGTCATCGTCGGATTCACCGCGGGCATCGCCGTCATCATCTTCGTGGGCCAATGGCCGGCATTCCTGGGGATCGCCCCGGAACCCAGCCGTCATTTTCACAGCACCCTGATCGGACTGCTGCGCGAGCTACCCACCCTCCATCCGGCCACGACCGTCGTCGCACTGGTCTCGCTGCTGCTGGTGGTCCTCCCGCCCCGCATTCCGCATCTGCGGCGCCTTCCGGGCCCGTTGGTCGCCGTCGTTCTCGTGACAGCGGCCCAGAGCGCCTTCCATTTCGACGGGGTCGCCACGATCGGATCCACCTTCGGTGGCATTCCGCGCGGCCTACCCCATCTGGCGCTGCCCGACACGACCCTGGATCAGGTTCTCGCCCTGATTGGGCCAGCCTTCACTATTGTCATGCTCGGCTCGATCGAATCGCTGTTGTCGGCAGTCGTCGCTGACGGGATGGCCGGGACGCGCCACGACTCCAACCAGGAGCTGATCGGGCAGGGGATTGCCAATCTCGCCACGCCCCTGTTCGGCGGATTTGCGGCAACCGGCGCCATCGCCCGGACCGCCACCAACATCCGCAACGGCGGCACCAGCCCGCTGGCTGGCGTCATCCATTCCGTCACGCTGATCCTGATCCTGCTGCTGCTGGCCCCGCTGGCGGCAAATATCCCGCTCGCCACGCTGGCCGCCATCCTCTTCGTGGTCGCCTGGAACATGAGCGAAGCCGCCCATTTCGCGAAGATCGTCAGACGGGCTCCGCGGGCCGATGTGACAATCCTGTTGATCACCTTCGGGCTGACGGTCTTCGCTGACCTGGTGGTGGCCGTGAACATCGGCGTGATTCTGGCGACGCTCCATTTCCTCCGGCGGATGGCGGCCAGCGTCAACGTGCAGTTCGCCACCGACGCCGAGATCCGGCAGGAGTTTGAGCGCGAAACCGCCACTGGCATCCCGCCGGGCCTGATGGTCTTTGTCGTCGATGGGCCGGTGTTCTTCGCCGCTGTCGAAAAGTTCGAGCGCACGCTGGCGGGGGTCCAGGCCGACCCGGACACCGTGATCATCAGGTTGCGCTGGGTGCCGTTCATCGACGAGACCGGCTTGCAGATGCTGGAAGAGGTGATCGGGAAGCTCCAGCACCGGGGAGTGCGGGTGATCCTGACCGGAGCCAATCCGCGGGTCAGCCAGAAACTCAGCCGAGCCGGGATCACCACACTGATCGGCGAGACGAACCTGTTCGCTGAATTCCGGGATGGCTTCACCAGCGTCACGGCGGAACACCAACGGACCTCGGGGGAAGGATAGCGCGGAGCGGGCCGGCCGCCCATGAACGGCATCCCGTTGTGGCTACGCCACTTGCGCTGTCCCACCTCAGATCACGCTACAGCCCACCAGATAACGTATCGCGCGAACAGAGCGCGCTAACACGTTACCACCATGCCAGATAGACGAGTATCGCCTCCCGACGCGGTCGGCCGCGCACCGCACCAAGCTACCGGCCAGGAACGGAGCGGATCGACTTCGACGTCGCTGTGAGCCGCCGGTAAGCCGCCGGTGGGCCGTCGCTGATGCCAGGCCGGACGGCGGGGCTGGACGGCGGGACTGAACGGCGGGGCCAGGGAGACGACCCAGCCAGTTCCGACGGGTTTTCCCCAGTTTTCCACCGGCTAACTTAACATAATATACATTATGCGTCATTGACACCTGACGCGAGAAGTCCGCTGTCGCCACCGGACTCAACCGACGTAGCCACACAGTGTTACAGCTTTAGTCAACATGGATTCCACCACCAGGTCGCCTCACGATCCGAAGCGCGCCGACGCCGATGCCGGTCAGATCTGCGGACCAGGCGCGGGCCTGACGGACGCGGCAGCGCTCGCGACCGGATCGCCGAATCCCCCGCCGGCTCGCCCGCCGGATCGATGGTAGCCGGTATTGGCCGGGCTTGCCCCTCGGGCCGAGCAGCGTCAGCCGACGTCCAGCCCGCAGGACCCCACGCGCTGGCGAGCCCCGATCGAATCAAATGAGCCCCCAGACTGACCACAGAACTGCCGCCGCCGGGCCGGGCCGTAAGCCGCCGGCGCAACCGAGCTGGCTCCAACGGTGCCTGAGGCGGCCGCGGCGGCTGCGCGGCAGGCTCCAGGGTGGCTCGGCCGGTGATCCCAGGGCTTGGGTCGGCGGCTTGAGCGACTGCCACGGCCGGGACCAGCTACGGCCGAAGAGGCTGACCACTCCGACCCCGGCAGACCGTCAATCGGCGCGTGACGTCAGCTCTCGGGCCACCTACTCGCCGACGATGTCCCGCTCGCCCGAACGACGCCCCAGCCTGATACACGAAGCGCCGCCCGGTGGGTGGGCGGCGCTCTGATGAAGCGGGTTCAACTTCTGATCCAGGCGGGTCGAGGGTCTTGCTCCGGCCCACCGTGGCGGGTCGCGATGTCAGCCGGCGGCCAGCAGCTCCGCCAAGCGGACCTCGGCTTCATTGCGGGCCGGAGTGTCGCCGTAGTCGGCCACGATCTGTTCGTAGATCTCGCGGGCCGCATCGGCCTTGCCGGCCAGCCGAGCCGATCGGCCGGCATCGAGCAACAGGGTCGCCTTGAGGTAGCCGATCGTCGCGAGATCGGCCGCCTTCCGATAGGCCGCCGTCGCCTCGTCGAAACGCTTGACGTTCTCATACCCCGTCCCCAACAGCCCCCACGCCGGCGAGGCGTAATTTGCCGGCGGATTCGACCCGGTGTAGTCCTCGAGTGTGCTGATCGCCAGCTCGGTCTGCCCGGCGACAAGGCGGGCCTGCGCCATCCCGATGGTGGCCTCCTGTGCCGCAGCCGTCCCTCCGTAGGATTCGGTGATCCGCTCGAACTGCTGCACCGCATCGGCCAGGTTGCCCTGCTCGGCGGTATTGCGCGCCTGGTCGAGGGCCTGCGCGGCGAAGGCTTCCTTCCGGTTCGACGATGTGATGACGAACCACACCGCGACGGCCGCCACGGCGACAACCACTGCCGCGATGCTCAGCAGGCGAACGCGCGCCGGTGTCAGGAACGACGACGGGTTGAGCGACGATGAGGGGGGAGTTTCCGCTGAGGTGTCCATCGGTTCCGCGAATGAAGGTGATGAGTCCCCCGCCCCGGCGGACCCCATGTCGAATTGCCAGCCCTGCAAAATGGTCGCATCGGCTGATTGACGCCAGTCCACGCGCCCTCGCGGTGGCGCCGGGGGAGACGCAATAGGGTGCCGCTGGTGCGGCACCCTGTGCGTGGGACGACGACCGCCCCGTTCGACCCGCTAACGCCTCAGCGTGCGCGGCGGCGGCGCGACGCCGCCAGGCCCACCAGTCCGGTCGCCAGCAACGTCATCGTGGCCGGCTCCGGCACGGTCTCCTGCGGCACCGACTTGATCTGGGCCCAGAGGATCGACTCGTTGGCCTGATTCTCGAAGGTCACGAACGCCGGCTCCAGCTCGGCAGCGGCAGCCGTCTCGCCAAAACCGATCAGCGCGATCTGGTAGAGGTTACCGCCGAAGGAGAACGACGACGCACCCGCACCGGTGGTCAGGTTGAACGTCACCCGATCGGCGCACGCCGGGCCACCCGGATAGGAGCAGGCCGGCGGCGGATCGTTGTCAGTCTCCTCGTGGTTCAGCGTCCACGAGTCGGTGAAGGAATTTCCCTCCACCGTGTAGTTGAGCTGCAGGTCGACGCTGGTCAGCGTTCCGGTCGGCGACACCTGGAAGTTGTAGTGGGTGAAGGTGCCGAGCGCGAACGGGGTGAACCCCGGCGTGAACGGGGTGGACGACGGGACAAAGCCGTAGCCGGACAGGTTGGTCGCCGAACCCAGGGCGCTGCAATCGGTGCCGGCGGTGCTGCCGGGCCAGCAGACCTTGATGTTGGTCGGGTCGGAGTTGTCGATCACCGTGGAACCCGGCTGCTGGTTGGCGAACACCGCGTCGATGGCGGTGATCTCCTGGGCCGACGCCAGCGCGGGAACGGCCCCGACGGTGGCGACAGCGACCAGCAGTGAAGCGAAGTTTCGTGAGGTCATGTACACCGAGGCCCTTCAGATATCAGGTGAACGATTGGCTAGGATGCAGCAGAACACGTAGGCAGGATGCAAGGGGTATGCCGACACGGCATCACTGTTGCGCCGGCCCGACACCAGAAACGCAACACGATGATACATCATATGTTACGGCGTCATGTTGCAATGATTTACCAGCGATATACCACCCGGTGATCGTGGCGTGGGCGCCACAATTGACGCCTCGCTGCGACGGCAGGTGTGGCACAGCCGAGTTGACCCGATCCGGCCTGCCCTGCCCCGCGCCCCCGGGTGGGGCTCAGGCAGGCGCGGCGTCGGCGGCCAGCGCTGCGGCGGGCCTCCCGCCGAAGGTCCGCAGGGTCCGCAGATGCGATCTGATCGCGCTGGTCAGAGTCGGATGAACGTGGTAGGGCAGATCGTGCTGGCGTGCCAGCTCCGCGACGATCCGGCTGATGGCGGGATAGTGGCGGCTGCACACCTTGGGGAACAGGTGATGCTCCACCTGGAAGTTCAGGCCGCCGACGTACCAGGTGAGCCAGCGATTGGTGGGGGCGAAATTGGCAGTGGTGGCCAGTTCGTGCACCACCCAGCTCTCGGGCATCGCCCGGGTGACTTCATCAGGAACCGGATGGGCGGTTTCCTCGACCACGTGGGCCAACTGGAACACAATTCCCAACGTGACCCCTGCCACCAGATGGGCGGCGAGAATGCCGCAGCCGATCTGCCACCAGGCGAGATCGAGAACAACGAAGGGGACCACCAGCGACCAGGTGTAGTAGACCGCCTTGCCGATGAATAGGCCGGCCACGTCGCGGGCCGAATGCTTGCAGTCCTCATAGGGCCCGAGGTCGCGCGCGGCGAGGTACTTGAAGTCCTTGATGAAGACCCAGAACATGGTGGTCATGCTGTACAGCACCAGCGCATACCAGTGCTGGAAGCGATGGAACCAGTGCCGCGGTGCGTGGGGCGAGAGCCGCAGCAGCGGCGACACGGCCAGGTCTTCGTCGGTGCCGTGGATGTTGGTGTAGGTGTGGTGGATGATGTTGTGGGTGATGCGCCAGAGGTAACTGCTGCCGCCGATCAGGTCCATCGAGGAGCCGATGACGGCATTGACGCGGGCGTCATCGCTGTAGGCACCGTGGAGAGCGTCGTGAGCGACAGCGAATCCGATGCCGGCCATGCCCCAACCGATCAGCATCGCCAGGCCGAGCATCACCAGCGGGTCGAACCACTGAGTCAGGATCAGTGCGTAGGGCACGAAGGTCAGCAGCAGCAGCACACCGGACTTGAAAAGCATCGGGCCGCCGCCCTTGGGCGAGAGGCCGCGCTCGGCGAAATAGGCGTCGACGGCGGCTTTGGCCGCCGCATGAAACGCTTTGCCCGTGCGGGCCGGGAAGGTAGGGTTCCGGGGTGACATCACGACCTCATGACGAGAACGCCAATACTGGCAATAGTCGGGAGTGTCATTCGGACGTATCGAGGACGACGCCTTCCGACCGCGCGACCACCAATGCTGTCAACTGATCGCCCATCACATTCGGAACCGTCCGCGACATGTCCAGGATGCGGTCCACGCCCAGAATGAGGGCAATGCCCTCGCCGGGAATTCCGACGGTTTCCAGAATCAGCGCCAGCAGCGGGATCGAGCCGCCCGGAACACCGGCGGCGCCGATGGCGGTGATGACACAAAGTACGATGACCATCGCCTGGGTGGCGATCGAGAGGTGCAACCCGAAGACCTGAGCCAGGAACAGCACAGTCATACCCTCAAACAGCGCGGTGCCGTTCATGTTCATCGTCGCCCCGAGGGGCAGCACGAAGGAGGCAATGTCCTTGGGGACACCGAACTGCTGCTCGGCGGTCTGGATGTTGGTCGGGAGCGTGGCGTTGGAGCTGGAGGTCGAGAAGGCAGTGATCATCACCGCCCGACACTTGCGAAAGAACTGGCGATAGGGGATCCCCGCCAGCAGGCGCGCCAGGATACCGAGCACCCCGACCAGATGCAGCACCAGAGCCGCCAGAACCGCTACCACATACAGCAGCAGCGATTGCAGCACGTCGGCCCCAAAGCGCACTGTGACCACGAAGATCAGGCCCGCCACGCCATAGGGCGCGAGTCGCATCGCGAAGTCGATGATCTTGGCGACCGCCTCGACCAGGGCATCGAGCACGTCGAGCATCGGCTTGGCCTTCTCGACCGGGATCAGCGTCAGCGCAATGCCGAAGACAATCGAGAAGAAGATCAGGCCCAGCATGTCCATCTGGGCCATCGAATCGACGATGTTGCGAGGCACGATGTTGACGAAGGTGTCGACCCCGAAGACGCCCGCCGTGCCGAGGCGATTGGTCGCCTCACCCGCATATTGGGCCAGGAGATCGGCACGGACCTCCGGCGCGAGATGACGCCCCGGTGCGGCGGTGTTCATCACCAACAGACCGATGGCGGCCGCGGCCGCGGTGGTCAGGCCGAAAAACCCGAAGGTCTTGGCGCCGATCCGGCCGATCTTCTTGAGATCACCCAGCGAGGCGACTCCGAGGGTAACCGATCCGAAAATCAGCGGGACCACGATCATGAACAGCATCCGCAGGAAGACCTGGCCCACCGGATTGGCGATGTTGTCAGCAATCCAGTACAGTGCCGCCGGATCGGGCAGCAGCAGCTTGCCGAGCAGGCCGGTAGCGGCGCCCAGCACCAGACCCAACAGAATCTTGGTATGCAGGGCCATCGCTCAGAACCTCAATCCACCGCTGAGCGACAGCCAGCGCCCACCCGAGAAGAAGGTCATGCCCGCGCTGGCTTCGAGCGGGCCCAGGCCGATCGAGACGTTCGGGGTGTAGCCGGTCCGATCGATCTCGGAGTACCGCCCGATGTCGAAGCCGAACTGGAGCGGGCCACTGCCCAACCGCGGACCAACCCGGGCGCCGAACACGGTCCGGCCGTGATCTCCGCCAAAGCGAATGAACTCACCCCGCGCTTCGGCACCCACGACCACGGCGCCGAGATGAAGCCCGACATACCCGCCGTAGCCCTGGTCGGCGGCCGCGCCGAAATCGCCCTGGGGATCCGCCGTCTGGATGCCTGCGCTCAGGCCGATCCCCGGAAGCTGAGCGCCGAGCGGCGCGGCGCCCGCCGTGATCAGGGTCATGACCAGCAAGGTCCGGGATCGGGATATCATGGCAATTCTCCTGTGCTGGGACGACGGGGCGGGAATGACGCAGTGCCCCCGGCAGGACTCGAACCTGCTACCTCTCATTTAGGAAACGAGCGCTCTATCCTGATGAGCTACAGGGGCAGCAGTGTCGCAATCTAGACCGGATCAGCGAGCGATGGTAGCGTGATGGCCCGCGTCGACGAGCTGGCGCTCCATGACCAGGTCGTGCTGGCGATCATCACCCAGCACGAAGGTCTGGCTGCCGACCACCCGAAAGCCGTGGCGCTGGTAGAGGCGCTGCGCGCGGGGATTGTGCTGCCAGACCGCCAGCCAGAGGCTGTCGTGCCGCTGGGCGGTGGCCAGGTCGGCCACGTGCTCAAGCAATTGCCGACCGACCCCGCGCCCCAGCCATGGCAGGTCGGCATAGAGCCGCTGGATCTCCAACGGATTCGACCCGACGACACCATCGCCGCGTCGGCCGCGGCGCAACATCACATAGCCGGCGATCCGGTCGCGATCGACAGCGAACAGAACCCGGACCGCCGGATCAGTCAATTCACCGCGCTGCAAGTCGACCGAATAGGTCGCCCGGAGATAGCGGTCCATGTCCTCTGGCGTGTTGGCCGCACCGAAGGCGGCGACGAAGGTGCGCCGCCCGAGGTCACTCAGTCGCGCCGCGTCGGCGGCAGTGGCAACACGGATGTCATAGCGTCGGTCCAGCTCAGGAGGCATCAGCGCCCTGCTCAGTCGCACTGATCCGCCAACGCGCCAGGGCCTGCTCTGCCGCCGCCACAAAGGCGCTCGGCTCGGTCGGCGACAACAGAACGCGACGGGCCCAGCCGGTGTTGCGCGCGATCGCCACGTGCTCGGTGACGTCGGCGCAGTCGAGCTTGAGCGTGGCAAAGAAATGGTCGAGCCCAAGCCGGCCGTTGACCAGTGCCTGTACTCCCGCCTCCTCGACCGCGAGCGAGACCACCTCGGTGAACGGGATGGTCCAGCGGCCCAGCAGCGTCTCGAACTCGAACCGGTCAGCGTAGATGTCATAGCGCTGCCCCAACGACTTAAACTGCCGCTCCGAGCGATAAAGCTGTGCCATCGCACCCCCCTCCTGACGAATCGGTCCCATTGACGGAATTCCCCTGAAGTGTAGCCCGCCCCCTCGCCGCCCCAGGGGTCTTGCCCTCCACCACCCCTCGCGGTATGCTTGAGACCCGAAGGAAAGCCGAAGTAAACCACACCCAGGAGAACCGATGCCCTGCGCCATCTCGCCCGCCGATCTGCTGACCCACTGGCAAGCCCACCGCCGCCTGACCCGACGGGTCATCGCGGCCTTCCCGGCCGACAAGCTGTTCACTCACAATATTGGAGGGATGCGCAGTTTTGGCGCGCTCTCACTCGAGATCATCGGCATGGCCGCCCCGATGGTCAGCGGGCTGATCCATGATCGCTGGGACTCGTACAGCCCCGCCTCAGCCGACACCGCCGATCAGGTTCTGACCCTGTGGGACGAGGCCACCGCGGCAATCGATGCCGGCTGGGACCGGATTCCGGATCATCGCTGGTCTGAGAAACTGACGGCCTTCGGACTGTTCTCCGGCCCGGGTCATGAACTGATGCTCTACGTGATCGACAACGAAATTCATCACCGCGGCCAGGGCTACGTCTATCTGCGCGACCTGGGCATCGCGCCCCCGCCGTTCTATGACCGCAGCTAGGGCAATCGGGTCGGATCGCGATTGAGAATGCCGCCGGCCGCACCTGATGTACCACTCAAGGTGTGGCCGGCAATCAACAGCAGCACAACGCCTTACGCGCTACTGAGAATCGTGTGATGTTGTTTCGAGGTCGGGCCGGCGCAGGCTGCGAAGCACTTCGATCGCCATCGGGATGACGCTCACCAGAATGATCCCGAGGATCACCAGCGAGAAGCGTTCCTTGACCGCGGGAATGTTGCCGAACAGGTAGCCGAGGCTCACAAACCCGGTCACCCAGGCGACGGCTCCGATCACGTTGTAGGCCAGAAAGCGGCGGTAGCTCATGGTCCCTACCCCGGCCACGAACGGGGCGAACGTCCGCACAATCGGAACGAACCGGGCCAGGATGATGGTTTTGCCGCCATGCCGGTCGTAAAAGCGCTGGGTCCGCTCCAAATGGCTCTGTTTCAGGAAGCGGAATCGGCCCGAGAAGGCCTGCGAGCCGATCCGGCTGCCGATGGCATAGTTCACGGTGTCGCCCAGCACCGCCGCAGCGATCAGCAACAGGATCACAGCCAGCGGATCGAGCGCCCCCAGCGCCGCGAAGGTCCCCGCGGCAAACAACAGCGAATCGCCCGGCAGGAGCGGCATGATGACCAGGCCGGTCTCGACGAAGATCACAAGGAAGAGGATGGCGTAGGTCCAGCCGCCATAGTTGCGGAGGATCTCCGCCAGGTGGGCGTCGAGATGCAGAAAGACGTCGACGATCTGGCCGATCAGTTCCATTCAGGTCTCCCGTGGGGCGTAGCCGAACTCGCCCAGTAGCGGCACGAATCGAACATCACTGATCGGCGTTGTGTCGTATCCCGGGCCCGCGCCATGGCGCACCACCAGCGTGAGCACCTGGGCGTCGCTGTCCCCCTGCCCCGCCGCGACCGGAATGACAAGCCGACCTCCGGGCGCCAGTTGAGCAACCAGGGGCTCGGGAATGGCCGGCGCGGCGGCCGAGACGACGATCCCGTGGTAAGGCGCATGAGACTTGAAGCCGAGCGTGCCGTCGCCGTGCATCACCGACACATTGCTGACCCCGCTGCGATGCAGCGCATCATGCGCGCGTCGGGCCAGGTCGGCGACGCGTTCGATGCTGAAGACCGCCTCGGCCAGCATCGCCAGCAGGGCGGTCTGGTAGCCCGACCCGGTCCCGATCTCCAGCACCCGTTCGCGGCCGGTCAACCCGAGCAGTTCGCAGCTCCGCGCCTGAACGAAGGGCTGGGAAATCGTCTGTCCGGCCCCGATCGGCAACGCGACGTCATCGTAGGCCCGCGCTTCCAGCTCCGGCGGAACGAACAGGTGGCGCGGCACCGTGGCCACCGCCCGGAGGACCGCCATGTCGCGGATGCCCTTGAGCTGAAGTGCCTCAACCAAGGCAGAGCGGTACCCCGCAAAGCCGTCGCTCACCGTGCTCAGCTCTCCAGATCCAACGCCCACTCGCGCACTGTCGCAATCAGCCCGTGGTGGGTCAGATCGAGTTGCAGCGGGGTGATGGCGACATAGCCCTCCCGTACCACGGCGTGGTCCGAATCAACGCCCTCATCGCCCTGCCAGGTGATCGTGCCGCCACCGATCCAGTAGACATCGCGTCCCCAGGGATCCTGCTGGCGCATCACCGAATTCTGGAAGTAGCGGGATCCGAGCGGCACCACGCGAACCCCCTTGACCTGATCGGCGGGGAGGCCCGGCAGATTGATGTTGAGCAGGGTGTGGGGCGGGATATCGGTCAGCCGCACGATCTGAGCGACCAACCGACTCACCAGGGGCAGATAGTCCGGCAGCAGGTCATCACGCCGGCTGGCAAACGAGAAGGCGATCCCCGGAATACCGCACACCACAGCTTCCATCGCCGCCGACACGGTGCCGCTGTAGAGAGTATCCTCGCCCAGGTTGGGGCCATGGTTAATGCCGCTGAAGACAAAATCCGGCCGACCGCTCACCAGCGGCGCCTCCAGCGCCAGCAGCACGCAATCGGTCGGCGTGCCATCGACCTGCCACGAGCCATCGGTCCGCCGCACCGGCCGCAGCGGCCGTGTCATGGTGAGCGCGTGGGATTGGGCGCTCTGTTCGCGATCCGGCGCCACCACCGTGACGTCAGCCACGGCCCGGCAGGCCTCGGCCAGTACCTGGATGCCCGGCGAGAGAATGCCGTCGTCGTTGGTCACCAGGATATTCATCATGGAAAGATAGCGGCCTGCTCAGGCCGTATCGTTCGGTGGCGTGGCGCGGATGGCGGGAGTCCGGCCGTCGAGGACGGCAAGGATATCGTCGAGATCACGGCCGACGTCCCGCAACAACTCCTGCTGCGATGCCGCCGTGGCCCGGGCCCGCAGCTCCCCGCCCCGACGATACTGATCGAGCCGCAGCCGCGCCCCCTCGATGGTGTACTTCTCGACATAGAGCAGATTCTTGACCAGCATCACCAGCTCCACCTCGCGCGCCTTGTAGACCCGGTTCCCCGATCGGTTCTTGGCGGGATTGAGGAAGCGAAACTGGGATTCCCAGTAGCGCAGCACATGGGGCTTCAGATCGGTGAGCTGACAGACCTCACCGATTGAGAAAAACTGTTGAGCCGGATTCGGCAACGTCATGTCCACACCTCCGACTTGAGGTCGCGCTCCATCAGTTCACGAATGCTGCTGCGCGGGTCGGCACCGTCGAAGAGTACAGCCTTCACCTGCTCAGTGATCGGCATCACGACGTCGTGGTGCCGCGCCAGGCGCGCCGCTCCCAGCGCAGCATTGACCCCTTCGGCGACGGTGCGGACTCGCGCCCGATGCTCGGCAAGGGTCCCCCCCTGGGCCAGGTCGATTCCCAACTGCCGGTTGCGGGACAGCCCGCCGGTGCAGGTGAGAATCAGATCCCCCATTCCCGCCAGCCCGGCGAAGGTGAGCGGGTCGGCGCCGAGCGCCTGGCCCAGGCGCGAGATCTCGGCCAGCCCCCGGGTGAGCAACGCGGCGCGCGGATTGTGCCCCATTCCCAAACCATCAAGCACGCCGGCGGCAATGGCCATGACGTTCTTGAGCGAGCCGGCCACCTCCACCCCGACGACATCGTGCTGGGTATACACCCGGAATGAGGGCCAACTGAAAAGACGTTGGGTCAACTGCGCTGCCTCACCGTCGTGCGATGCCGCCACGACCGCCGTCGGTTGCCCTTCGTGTACCTCGGCCGCGAAGCTGGGCCCGGAGAGGGCGACAAACGGCGCGTCGGGGAGTTCGTCATGTGCGACATCATGCATCAGTTCGAGGCTGTCCGGCTCGATCCCCTTGGTGGCACAAACCAGCGGCACCCCCGGACGGAGATGCGCTGCTGCCGCGCGCCACACCTGACGCGCCACGTGGCTGGGCGTCACGCTGCACACCAGCGTGGCGCCGTCGAGGGCCTCGGTCAGCACTGAGGTACTTGTCAATCCGGGCGCTAAGGGCCGGTCCGCAAAGTAGATCGGATTTTCGTGGCGGGCGGTGATCGCCTCGCTCACCTCTGACTCATAGGCCCACAGCACAGTCGGCACATCATGACGAGCAAGATGATCCGCCAGAGCCGTTCCCCAGGCGCCGGCACCGAGTACTGCAACTCGCGTCATGGTTGGTCTCTCCGGGTGGCACGTCGTCCAAAGCGATTCTCTGTTCCCGCGACCAGACGACGAATATTGGCGCGGTGGAACCAGATCACGACAGCCGACAGCAGGGCGACGGCCCCGACGGCGAGGAGGTCACCGGGATGGAACAGCCACACCAGCAGCGGCAACAGCAGCGCGGACACCAGCGAGCCGAGTGAAACGTAGCCGGAGAGTCGCACCACCACGATCCAGGTCACCAACGACCCCAGAAACGCCCACGGGGCGAAGCCCAGCACGATTCCACCGCCGGTCGCCACCCCTTTGCCGCCACGAAATCCGACGAAGATACTGAACACATGCCCCAGCACAGCGAGCATGCCGAGACCAAGACACCCCAGCGTCGCCAGACCCGCCCAGGGGCCGATGACGGCTACCGGAAATGCCCCTTTGAGCGCATCGAACAGCCCGACCGGAATGGCATATCGCCAGCCGAGCTGTCGATACAGATTTGTCGCCCCGAGATTGCCCGACCCGACGGTGCGCAGATCGATGCCGCGGGCCAGCTTGACCACCCAATAGGACGTGGGAATCGCGCCAACCAGATACGACGCCGCCATGGCCGCGACAAGTCGGGTGGTCACGATCGGTCGCCGCGACGGTTGAGCTTGAGTCTCAGCGGTACCCCGCTGAAGCTCCAGGCCTGGCGGAAGCCGCGCAGCAGATACCGCTGGTACGACTCGGGGATGGCGTCGGGGCGGTTGCTGACAATCGCGAAGGTGGGAGGGCGGATCGCGATCTGGGTCGCGTAGAGCAGCTTGACCTGCTCACCGGCCTGCTGCGGCGGGGCGGCCCGCTCCAGCAGTCCCTGCAGCACGTCGTTCACCTCGCGAGTGGCAATCCGCCGGGTGCGGGCGTCGGCGACATCAAGAATGAGATCCAGCACTGACCGGACCCGCTGTCCGGTCCGCGCCGAGGCGTATACAAACGGCACATTCTCGAGAAACGGGGCCTTCGCGATCAATGCCTGCTGGCCCCGGCGGGCGGTATTTGAATCCTTGTCTTCGATCAGGTCCCACTTGTTGACCACAATCACCAGCCCGACGCCCCGGTCCCAGGCCTGGGTCGCGATCCGCAGGTCCTGATTGTGTAAGCCACGGGGCGCATCCACCACCAACACGCAGACATCGGCGCGATCGATCGCTCGCTCGGTCCGCACGGCGGAATAGAACTCGAGCGCATCGTCGACCTTGGCCTTGCGTCGCAATCCGGCAGTATCAACAAACGTCAGTTGGCGTCCGTTATAGGGAATCACGGTATCGATGGCGTCGCGGGTGGTGCCGGCGATCGGCGTCACGACCAGTCGATCCTCCCCCAGCAGGCGATTCACCAGCGACGACTTCCCCGCGTTGGGCCGGCCGATCACCGCGACGCGGAGGCCCTCGACCTCCTCGGTCGTCGAGGCCACCGGGAAGCGTTCCACGATCTCGTCGAGCAGATCGCCGGTACCCTTGCCGCTGCCGGCACTCACCGGCCACGGCTCACCGATTCCCAGTTCGTGGAAGGCGTGGCGCGCGTCATGGTCGCGCAATTCATCGAGCTTGTTGACCGCCAGCAGCACCGGTCGGCCCGACTGACGCAGCCGCCGTGCGATGTCGGCATCGATCGGATTGAGTCCGTCCCGTCCGTCTACCAGGAGCACGACAAGGTCGGCGGCCTCGACCGCCCGATCCACCTGCGCGCGGATCGCCTGATCCATGGTGTCGTCCGAATCGGGCACCAGCCCGCCGGTATCCACCAGCCAGAAGTCCCGGCCGTTCCATGTCGCCTCGCCGAAGTGGCGATCACGGGTGGTCCCGGCCCGATCTGACACGATCGCGTCCCGACCGCCCACCAGGCGGTTGAACAGTGTCGATTTGCCGACATTGGGGCGCCCGACCAGCGCCACTGTGGGCTTGGTCATCGCCGCCGCCCGAGCGGGGGGAAGAGCGGCAATCCGGCGGTCATGGGCGGCTCGTGGGCACCCGTGGAATATGTTCGCATCTTCAATCCCGAACAAGAGTTGGCAGCTACCACCTCATCCTGATTCCGGGATGGACGGCCCGATATGCCGGCGCCCCGATGAGTCGTTCATCGGGGCGCCGATTCCCTTCAAGAGCGGGAGACGGGGTTCGAACCCGCGACCCTCAGCTTGGGAAGCTGATGCTCTACCAACTGAGCTACTCCCGCGTCGGGCCGAAGATAGTGCCGAGTGACCTCACCGGCAACGGCACAGGCGGCGGGGTGTCGCTACTTGGTCCGATACCGCCATGAGCTGATGCCGTCCGCCGTGGCCTCGGCCTTCCAATCAAAGCTCTGGGCTTCGATCAGGGCCGGAATCTCCACATCCTGGCTCGCGACAACCGCACCATCGTGGTCGAGGAATTCGACGACCAGCGTGACAGCGGCCGCCGGCAGCTCCGCTCCATCGCGCTCCGCCTTCTTCCCCACCGCTGTTCCGCTCAGGACCGCATGATTGCCGCGGACCTGGAAGCTGGCCACCTCAACGTTGGTCGGCATGGCCGACATCTGGGCAATGATCACCAGCACCGAGTCCTGCATCTGCTGGAGGTTGAACCCCTGGGCCAGCAGGCGCTGGTTATCGTTGCTCAGCGGGGCCCGCGCGACCAGCTTGCGCGCCACCGGCAACAGCTTGGGACCATCCTGCAGCGCGAACCAGCTATTGGCCAGGTTGTACAGCGCGTCGTTGTTCTCGGGATCGGCGGCAACCACCTTGGCAAAGGCATCGGCGGCCTCTTCGTACTTCTTGGCATTGAACGCCGTCACGCCCACCGACATGAGGTCGTTGGTGTTCACAGTGCCGGTCGCTTCGGCCGTCGCCACCAGGTCCTTCTCGATGCTCGCGGCTTCGTCGTTGCGCCCCAGCGTGCGGAGCGACCCGACCAGGGCGCGCTTGGCGTCCTGATCGTCGGGCTGCCATCCGATGAACTTCTCCAGCTCGGTGACCGCCTTCTCATGCTGGCCGGCCCGCTGATACAGGGCCGCCAGATTGAAGGTGGCCGAGTTCCGATCGTTTGTGAACTTGCTCAGATCGAGCGATGCCGTCTCCTGCGCCTTGGCAAAGGCGGCGATGGCGCTGTCGGTCTGACCGGCATCGGCGAACATCACGCCGAGGTTGTAATAGGCCATCGGCACGTCGGGAGCGATCACTGTGGCGAGATGGAACAGGGCCATCGCCGAATCGGCCTGCCCCTTGTCGGCGAACTCGGTCGCCGGCGTCGCCAGACTGGACCAGGCCAGTCGGCGCCAGTTCTGGATATCGTCGCTGCACTCGGGCAGCATGGTGCTGGCCCGGGCAAAGGCGGAATCGGCACCGACAACATCGCCGAGATCGAGCGAGTTGCGGCCCAGGTAGTACCACGCCGCGCCGTTGTCGCCCTGATCATTCTCACGAATCGCCTTCGTGGCGACGTCAACGCCCTTTTCATTGAGGCCGGCACGCACCACCCGGTCCTTGGCATCGCCGGCGCTCTTGAGGTAGGTCGCGGCACTGGAGACGAGGAAATGTCCGGTCTTGATGTCGCAGGTCGGCGCGACGTACCGCATCGGGAGCGCATGCGCCACCCGCTCAATCCGCCCCTGGGCGGCGATTACCTGCGGTACCAGCACCGCGCCAGCCACCACCAGCATCCCGATCTTCGTCATCGTCGCTCCTCATTGGGTTGCGCGGGACATCGGTGCCCGCGAAGAGATGGCGGGGTCAGCC
>CBFGTB010000022.1:0-23989 GCA_965651715.1 uncultured Gemmatimonadales bacterium | reverse complement strand
CCGGGCGAATGGATACGGCCCCGGCGCTGCTTGCAGCGCCGGGGCCGTGTCACATCCTGTCCGCCGATGGTCGAAAGCGGCGGTCTACTTGTGGCGGTAGACGACGCGCCCGCGCGTCAGGTCATAGGGCGACAAGACTACGCTGACCCGATCGCCTTCGAGAACCCGGATCTTGAACTTCGACATCTTGCCGGCGGCGTATGCCAGGATGGTGTGCCCGTTGTCGAGCAACACCCGATAGTTGCGATCGGGAAGCACCTCCTCCACCACGCCTTCCATCTCGATTCCGTCTTCCTTCGCCATCCACTCTCCATCGTAGGGTCCATCGGGCGATCAGGCGACCGCACGATCCGGGGGACAATCTGGGCCGCCGAGCCAGTCGGCGCAACGTGGCGCCCTCAGGCGGCCCGCGTCAGCCGCTGCCGCAGGTCGGTCATTTCCTCCTCGACCACGGCCACCAACTCCGCCAGCGTGGCCACGTCGAACGCCAGCGTGACCCCCGCCGCCCGATACAGCTCCGGCAGGCTCCGGGTCGCTCCCAGCGCCAGGAAGCGACGATAGGCCGCCACCGCCTCGCCGGGGTCGTGCCGGGATCGACGCCAGACCTGCAACGCCCCGATCTGGGCAATGGCATACTCGATGTAGTAGAACGGGTAGAGGAAGATGTGGAGCTGGCGATACCAGCGGGCCACCCGCTCCTGTTCGAGCCCCTGCCAGTCAATGCCCGGGTCGAACCGCCGCCTGATGCTGAGCCAGGCGCTGTCGCGCGCGGCGGCGTCGCCGCCGTCGGGGTGGGTATAAATCCACGACTGGAAGGCGTCGACCGAGGCGATATGGGCCAGCGCCGCCAGCAGGTCCTCGAGATGCTCAAGGCGGGCCGAGAGCGCCTGCTCGGGGGCATAGTAGCCGGTCGGCCGCGCCAGGTGCGGCCCGGCGAGTAGTTCCATCGACATCGAGGCCAGCTCGGCCGATTCCGCCCCGGGATGCCGCTGCCAGATCAGTGGCAACTGATGCGAGGCAAAGGCGTGAAAGCAGTGCCCGGCCTCGTGCAGCAGCGTGGTGATGTCTTCGGGCACCCCCGAGGCGTTCATGAAGACAAATGGCCGCCCCCGCGCATGCAGCGTGTCGCAGTAGCCGCCCGGAGCCTTGCCCGAGCGCGAGTCGAGGTCGAGCAAACCTTCGGTCATCATGGTGCTGAACTGCTGCCCCAGCACCGGATCGATCGCGCCGAAGATGCGGGCGGCCCCGGCTTCCAAATCCGCGATGGTGCCATAGGGCGACGGCGCATCGCTCAGCCAGGGATCGACAGCCGTGTCCCACGGCCGCAGACTGCTGAGGCCCAGGCGTTCCTGGCGCTGAGCCAGGACTCGCGCCACAGCCGGGACCACCGCGGCCTCGATCGCATCGTGGAGCTGCTCGGTGTCGGCCGGGGTGTAGTCGAAGCGACACTTGGCCCTGAAGACATAGCCGCGGAAGTCGGCGAAACCGGCCTGGCGGGCCATCTGCTGGCGCAGTTCCACCATCCGGTCGAAGGTGCCGGCCAGCTCGTCACGAGCGGCGACGTACGGCGCCACGCCCGCCCGCCATGCCGCCTCGCGCACTGTGCGATCTGTCGACTTGAGAAACGGGGCGAGACGCGGCAGCGGCACCCGCTCGCCCCCCCACTCCGCCGTCATTCCGCCGGTGATCTGCTGATAGCGCGCCGCCAGGCCCTCGGCCTCAGCCACCAGCGGCACGTTCTCCTCGCGGAAGATGTCGATCGCTGTCCGAAACCGCCTGAGCGCCGTCTGCAGGTCCTGTCGATCGGTGCCGACTTCGACAAATCGGCGCGCCAGCGCGACTTCCTTCTCTTCCAACTGCGGCAGGATGGTGGTCGAGAAGCGCAGATGCGCCTGCTCCTTGGCCGGGTCCGCCGTGTCGGAGGTGTAGGCGATCATCGCCAGCGAGGCCGCCTCGGTCACCAGTTCGTCGAGGCGCGACCAGGCGGCCAACCAGGCGTCGCGGGTCGCGGGCGTCAGTTCGTAGGCAGCGAGGTCGTCGTACCACGCGGCGATCTGGTCCCAGGTCGCCTCGGCAAGGGCGTCGCTACCGGCAGGGAGAGGGGTGCGAAACATGCCGGGATGATAACGCGGAATCGACACTACGGCACCGGGGTGGGCGAGGCCGGGGTCGCCGGCAGCGGCCGGACATGGCGGAAGGCGACGTACCCCACCGCGCTGACGATCAGTCCGCTCAGCAGAAAGGGCGCATCGACGCCGACCCGCTGGAAGGCGATGGTGCCCACGATCGGCGCCACCACCCGCGCCAGGCCGGCAAAGGTCTGCGCCACGCCCATGGTGGTGCCCAGTTCGCCCACGACCGCCGCCTGCGAGATCAGCGAGGTGGTGGCCGGAAAGAGCAGCGCGGTCCCGATCGGCACCAGCGGAATGATGATGGCCAGCATGGCGATGCTCCCCGCCGTCGGGTAGAGGAACAATCCCGCCGCAAGCACCACGGTGCCCAGGCGCATGGCCCCCACTTCACCCAGGCGCCGAATCGCCGAGCCGAGCAGCAGCGAGCGGAACACCAGGGAGAGCATGCCGGTGTAGACAAAGAAGTAGCCGATGGTGGTCTCGGTCACATGGAAGCGGGCGTCGAGCCAGAGCGCCAGCACGCCGGTGACCAGCGAGAACGAGAGGATGCCGACCCCGTAGATCAGCACCAGACGCGGCACCCGGCCACCGGGACTGCGCACCACCTCCCACGCCGCATGCCACACCGGGCGGCGGCGCGGCAGCGGTGTGGCAGTATCGCGCGACTCAGGCAACCAGCGCCACGCGGCCAGCACGTTCAGCAGACACAGTCCACTGGCGATCAGTCCGGGCGCGGCCCGCCCCAGCACCGTCGCCGCCGATCCGATGGCGGGTCCGATCATGACGCCAGCCGAGGTAGCCGCCGAAAGCCAGCCCAGCGCCCGGGCCCGATCCTGCGGGCGCACCGTATCGCTGATGTAGGCGTGAGTCACGCCGGTGGTGCCGCCCCCCGCTCCCTGCACCATCCGTGAGAGGAACAGCAGCCAGAGCGCATCGGCGAGCCCGAAGACCAGGAAGGCCACCGACGAGGCGAACAGCGAGACCAGCAGCACCGGCCGACGCCCCACCCGATCGGAGAGGCGCCCCCAGAGTGGGGCGGCAATCAGTTGCGCAATCGAAAACGAGGCAATCAGCCAGCCGATCTGCTCGGGGGTGGCCTGCAGGTCCAGGGCATAGAACGGCAGGATCGGCAGAATCAGGAAGAAGCCCAGCATGTCGATGAACGAGACAGCAATCAGCACACTCAGGCGACGGAGCTGGGTCCGACCATTGTCATCGCCACTCACGCGGCGTCACCTCGTCCCCGTTCGGCCAACAGAAACGCCGCGGCACTGATGACGGCCAGCACCACGCCGTAGGCGGCCGCCACGCCGATTTCTCCTTGACGGATCGCCCCCAGAATCTCGAGCGAGACCGGTCGGGTGTCGTAAGTGTAGAGGATGACCGAGGTCATGAAATCGCCAAGACCTGTCACGAAGGCCAGCGCCGCGGCGCCCGCCAGCGCGGGAGCCAACAGCGGCAGCGTGACAGTTCTGAAGGTGCGGAGCGGTCGGGCGCCGAGTGAGGCTGCGGCTTCGTCGAGCGATGGATCCAGGCCGCGAATGGCACTGACCATGCCGCGTCCGACGATCGGCAATCCGCGCACCAGATACGCCAGCGGCAGCAGCCAGAGTGTGCCGATCAGAATGACGCGACCACTGAGCGGCGCGTCCACCGCAAACATGGTTGCCAGCGCAATGGCGTAGACAGTGCCGGGCACCGCCCACGGCAATGCCAGCAGCGCCTCCAACCAGCGCGAGATGCGCTGGCGCGGATCGCGGGCCGCGACGGCGACCAGCAGCGCCAGCAGGGCCGCGGCCGCGGCCGCCAGCAACGCCATCCACAGTGAGGTGCCGAACGGGCGCCAGCGGGCCGGTTCCGCGACCAACGCGAGGTAGTTGCTCACCGTCCACGCCTCGGGCAAGGCGCTGGTGGTCCAGGCGCCGGTCGGCACAAACGACACCATCAGCAGCGAGAGATGCGGCCAGAGCAGCCAGAAGGTGCCCAGCCAGGCCAGCGTCCCGGTAACCAATCGGCGCCGCGGACTGCTCCGGCGCGGCGCCGGGGCAATGCCCTTCCCCGCCCCCCGCACGCCCGGACCTCCCAACCGCGACGCCAGCAGCACCGCCACCAGCGCCAATGCGACAAGAACCAGCGTTTCGACCATGGCAATGGCGATGTCGCCATTCAACCGAGTGCTGATCAACTGGGTCGGCAACACCCGGAACCCTCCGCCGAAAACGTAGGGAGCCGAAAACGATGCCAGCGATGACAGCGCCACCAGCAGCGCTCCGTTGCCGATGGCCGGACGGAGCAGCGGCAGCACGACGGTGCGCAGCGTGCGGCTGCGCGACGCACCCAATGCGCTGGCCGCCTCGAGCAGCGCCGGATCGAATCCGGCGAGCGCCCCGCGAACCAGCAGGTACGGATAGACATACATGGTGGTGGTATGGATGAGCAGGATCGCCCCGGCTCCTTCAAAGCGCCACGGCGCCGTGCTGCTGCCGGTCAATGCCATGACCGCCCGCGCGATCACCCCGCTCTCGCCGTACAGGAACAGAAACGCCACCACCCCGACCAGGGGCGGCAGCACGGCCGGCAGCGCCAGCAGGGCGCTCACCCAGCGTCGTCCCGGGAAATCACTCAGCCGGGTGAGTATCGCCAGCGCAGTGCCCAGCGTCCCGGCCAGCACCACACTGGCCAGTGCCAGCCAGAGTGAATTCCACGCCGCCCGCCACTCATTCGGTTCGCCGAGAAAGGCCCGGACAGCCGTCAGCGTCCAGCCCTGATCGCCTCGCACTGCATCGAGCGCGACCAGCAGCAGCGGCTCCACCACCAGCCAGACCAGCAGCAACAGCAACGCCAGGCCGCAGTATCGGCGCACCCGATGACTCACGCCGGCTCTCCGAAGGCATGAGCCCCCACCCCGGTCGGACTCAGCCGCAGCCGCTGATCGACAGCGACGCTCAACGGCGGCAGTTGTACTTCCACCTCGCCCCCGGCCATCCGCATGAGCGCCATGTCATAGGCGCCGACGAAGCGGCGACTGAGCACAGTCGCCTCGATCCCACCCGCCGGATCCAGCGCCAACGCCTCGGGCCGCAGCAGCAGCCGCACCCGATCGCCCGGCGCGAGGTCGCGACCGGTGGCGACAAACTCGACACCGGCCGCCGCCACGCTCACCATGGCCTCATGCTGGGCCACCACCACGCCCGGCAGCGCCGTGGCCCGACCGATAAAGCCGGCCACCGCCGCGCTGGCCGGCTCGCGATAGAGTTGCTCCGGCGTCGCGACCTGTGCCAGCGCACCACCCAGCAGCACCGCCACCCGGTCGGCCAGCACAAAGGCCTCTTCCTGTTCGTGAGTGACCAATACCGTGGTGATCCCGATCTGGCGGATCAACTCGCGCAACTCGCGTCGAGTGCGATCGCGCAGCGAAGGATCGAGGTTGCTGAGCGGTTCATCGAGCAGCAGCACCGGCGGCTCGGGGGCCAGCGCCCGTGCCAACGCCACTCGCTGCTGTTGGCCTCCCGACAGGGCCGTCACCTGACGGGACTCGTAGCCGCTCAGGTCCACCCGCGCCAGCGCCGCCGCCACCCGCTCGGCTGTCGCCCCGGCATCGAGGCCACGATCGGCCAGGCCGTAGGCCACATTGGCCGCAACTGTCATGTGCGGGAACAGCGCGTAATGCTGGAAGACCATTCCGGTGCGCCGCGCCACGGCCCGGAGTGACGTCACGTCGCGACCCGCCAGCAGAATGCGCCCCTGATCCGGTACCTCGAATCCGGCAATCAGCCGCAGCGTGGTCGTCTTGCCGCTCCCGCTCGGGCCCAGCAGCGCCACGACTTCCCCTTCGGCCACTCGGAGCGACAGATCGTGCACCACCGGTGTGGTGCCGAATCGCTTGGCCACATGCTCCAACACGACGGCGTCCATCAATTCCCCTTTCCGCTGCCGCGGACCCGTTGATCCCAGTAGCGCATCCAGGTCGCACCCTCGCGCGCGAGCAACTCCCAATCCATCGGCGCGGTCACCATCCGCTCGGCCACGTCGCGCACCCAGGCCGGCACCGCCGCCGCAGGCAGATCCTGCCGCGCCGGCAGCCGCCAATGATGCTCGGCGGTATAGCCCTGCATCGCGACCCCGCCGATGAACTCGAGAAACTGTTCAGCCGCCGCCCGATGTTTGCTGCCGCGCACAATGCCGATCGCGTCGTCGATCACCACAGTTCCGCTGGTGGGGAAGTTGTAGTCGAACGGCATCCCCTTCGATTGCGCAATCAGCACATCAGGCAGATCCCACAGCGTGACAGCCCCTTCTCCCCGCGCCAGCTTCTGATCGAGAATCGCCGGATTGAGGGCGTAGCTGCGGGTCTGGCCGTCGAGCCGCCGCAGCCATGCCATCCCCGCCGCGGTGTCGCCGGTCGCGCGGATGCTGCGCACCAGAATGAGACCCCAGATCGCCCGCATCGTGCCGCTGGCCACCGGATCGCGAATCAGGACCTGGTCACGCCACGCCGGCTCAAGCACCTCATCCCAATCGTGCGGCGCGCTGTCGCGGGTCACCAACCGGCTGTTGAAGGCGATCACCGCCGGGGTGCGGTACAGCGGCCAGTACATCCCACCCGGGCCGATCCCGGCGCTGTCCACAGCGTCGGCCCAGCTCGGCTGCACCGGCTCCAGCACACCGGCCTCGACGCCGCGCGCGAAGATGGTGGTCGGACCGCCATACCAGAGATCCGCCACCGGATTGGGATTCTCGAATCGGAGCCGATCAAGAATCTCTTGACTGCCCATGTCCAGCCAGCGCAGATCGATCTCCGGATGGGCAGCCTCAAATCGCTGCTCGACCGCCGTGAGCAACGCCCGGTCGTGGGGTGAGTACAGCGTCAGCGGCTCACGGCCGTCGCTGCAGCCGAGCAGCAGCACGGCGACCACGCCCCACGACCGGAGCGCAGATGTCACCCGCCCTGCCCCAGCGCGAGCAGATTGGCAAACAACCGCCACGCCCCCGGCACCGCCGCCGGAAGCTGACGGAAAAAGGCAAGACCGGTGTAGACCACAGTGCCCTCGCCATAGCGGGCCACCAGCAGAGCGCCGCGCTGCTCGGCTTCGCCCGGGTCGTGCATCGCCAGCAACGGTGTCCAGCCCGGATCCCATTCATGAGCGAAATAGAGACCGCGCTCCTGCACCCAGCCCTGCCAGTCATCGGGACCGAGCCGATTGGGGCTCTGGCGTAACGATTCCGAACCCGGCAACCAGGTGACCGCTGCGGTTTCATCTGTCACGCGATCATGCGGTCGGCCAATGGTGAACGGCAGCGGCGCGAAGTCACCGCCGACGTACTGATACTGCTGATACTGCACGATCAGTGTGCCGCCCTGCCGGGCAAATGCCAGCAGACGGGGATTGGCACGTCCCACGCCGGCATCGATCTCGTAAGCGCGCGGACCGATCACCACCACGTCGAGCGAATCGAGCAGCGCGCCGGTGAGATCGGCGGCCGTCAGCAGCCGGAACGGCACCCCGGCGGCAGTCAGGGCCTCGGGAATGGCGTCGGCTGCGCCACGGAGATAGCCGATCCTGCGCTCGGGGAATCTGAGCGGTGCCACCACCGTCGCGACGTCGGCAGGCTCGAACAGCAGATGGGGTGTGATATGGGGATAGTCAATCCGGGTCATCGCCAGATTCACTGTATCGCCCGCCACCACGGCATAGGCGCTGAACGTCGCAGCGCCCGCCGTCAGCCCGGCCGGGCGGGTGACAGTGAAATCGACGGTGCGACGTTCACCCTCGCGCTCCAGCGCAACCGGAATCGGCGCTGAGACCTGCCAGCCCGCCGGAACCGCGATGCCGACAGTCGCCGTCAGTGTGTCGCGCGACTCATGTTGGACTTCGACCGAAAAGCGGCGGGAACTGACATCGGCCGGCCAGAGCAGATGGCCGGGTGAGATCGTCAGCACCACCGGCGGCACAACTGTCACCGGCCGACGCAGTTCCCCCTGCCCCTGATCGAGCGACCGCGCCACCACCGGCAGGGTCCGGGTCACCTGCGAATTGCCGAGCGTGACCGTCACTGTCGCCTGCAACCCCGCCGCGAACGGTTCGCCCCACGCCGCGGGCGCGCCGCTCCAGCGGTACTGCCCCGGTGAACGCGGCTCGACCAGGTAATACGGCTGCCCTGCGGCCGCGTCGCTGTCGACCTGCAAGTTGATGACGCACCGTTCCACCGCACCCGGACGCACAGTCACCGGCCCATCACACGGCGCCGAACCGAGCCGGTGATACCCGGGAGTGGGCTGCACGTCGAAGCGTGCCGTCACGGCCCGACTGCCGGTATTCCAGGCCAGCAGGGTCACCGGGACCGATTGACCGGGCGTGACATCGTCGTCGTCGGTGTAGGCATCGACAACCACGCCGGCCTGCGCCAAGGCCTCGCGCGCACGCCGCTCCGGCAGCAGCGGCGCGACGGCGGGAATGCCGGCGAAGAGAGAGCTGTCGGCGGTCAGACTGAGTCCGTCGGCCACCGCCTCGAGCACAATCCGGCGCCGGCTCGGACCGGGCTGCTGCAATTGTCCCATATCCTGCGAGCGGTGCTGGGACCGCGACAGTGCCGCGAGCTGGTGATACGACTGCCCGGTGACTGAATCCATCGCCCCGCCATCGAACACCAGCGCGTCGCTGGCACTGCCGCCGCGGCGATCGCGGTAGAACTTGGCCGGTCGCCACCACGCCAGACCCTCCTCGCGGGCCAATTCGGGGAATCGGGTCGAGTCCTGGGCGGCATCGAATGCCTCGCGCGCAATGATCCCGGCCGCCTGGTGATGGCCATGACCGTCGCTCGGCGTCCCCGACCAGACCGACACGATCACCGCCGGGCGGAATCGGCGGATCACCCGGACCACGTCCTTGAGCAACGAATCGTGGGGCCAGAAGCTGAAGGCCTCCTCGGGCGACTTGGAGAAGCCGAAATCGTAGGCGCGGGTGAAGTACTGCCGCGCCCCGTCGATCCGCCGCGCCGCCAGCAGCTCCTCGCTGCGGACGATGCCGAGCGCCGGTCCGAGTTCGCCGCCGATCAGATTCTGGCCGCCCTCGCCCCGGGTCAGCGACAGGTAGGCCGCATCGATGCCCTCGCCCCGCGACAGGATCGTGATCAGCTCGGTGTCTTCATCGTCGGGATGGGCGCCGATCATCAGCACCCGTCGGCCGTCGTGCAGGTAGGCGCGGTTCTGCGCCCGCTCCACCGCCGTCCCCAACCCGGCCCCCCGCTGTTGAGCCGCGATCGATGAACTCACCGACCCGGTGAGCACCAGCACAAGCGCCGCGGCAACCCGAAGGCCCCGCGGTAGAATAGGAGTCAATGCAGTCATGGTGTGTCCGGTGGAGGATCTGTGGGGCCGTCGGAATCGGACGAGGAACGCGCGGCCTCCCGTTCGTGTTCCCGGCCCACGACAAAGGCGAGGACGAAGGCGATCAGGGCGGCCAGCAGCAGCGTCTGAGCCGCACCGCCCCCGCCGGTCCCGTTGAGCAGCATCAGGAACGACACCGACACGGCGATGGTTCCGATCCCGCGCAGGATCTCGTCGACATTGCGCCACTTGACCTGGCGGCCCCAGTTGAGGGCGACGAGCAACCCCGCCACTCCCAGGAACAGGATGCCGTACCAGATGAGGATCCACCAGCGCCTTCCGATGATCATCGGCCGCCCGGGGGTTCAAATTGGTCACGCATGGTTCGGGAATCCCCAAACGGTAGCCACCGAAGCCGGTCAAGCCAAGGGGTCCCCGTCAGCGGGAGGCTGACAGACCGCCTGCAGCAGCTCCCAGGTGTAGATCCCTGACCCATGGCCATCGCTCCAATGCACCCGAATGCCGTAGCCACCCACCGGCGCAATGTGGTCAGCCCGAACATCGGCCGGCACCGTGTCGGGGTCGAGCAACTGGCGCCCGGTCATTTCGTCAACACACCAGGCGCAGCGGCAGGCCAGGCGCAGCCGCCGCATCGACACCGTCGCCAATGGACGGCCCTCCCACTCACACTCGATCCGATCCTCCACCCGCCGAATCGCTCGCGGGATCGCTCCCGACTCCGTCACGACGCCCTCCCGGGCTGTTAGGTTTCCGGCGTTTGCCGTACGTCAATTCTACTGAATCAAGGATGCGGACCCATGACTCCACCGGATTCCCCGAGCACGCGCCGAACCCTCACCGTCGGAGGCACCGAGGCAACGATCCACAGCCTCGAGGCGCTCGAGGCGGCCGGTCGCACTCAGCTCGACCGGCTCCCCTTTTCCATCCGGGTCCTGTTGGAGAACGCGCTGCGCCACGCCGGCCACGGCGTGGTCAACGATCACCATGTCCGCGCCCTTGCCGAATGGACGCCGGCCACCGCCGGCCAGAGCGAAATCCCGTTCATGCCCGCCCGAGTGGTGTTGCAGGACTTCACCGGGGTGCCCTGCGTGGTCGACCTGGTCGCCATGCGCGATGCCATGGCCGAAATGGGCGGCGACCCGGAACTGATCAATCCGGTGGTGCCCTGCGATCTGGTGATCGACCACTCGGTTCAGGTCGACTACTTCGGCACCGCTGAGGCCTTCAAGCTCAATGTCGCCATGGAGTTCAGCCGCAACGCCGAGCGGTATCAACTGCTCAAGTTCGCCCAGAAGAGCTTCAAGAACTTCAGTGTCGTTCCGCCCGGCACCGGCATCGTCCACCAGGTGAATCTTGAGTACCTCTCACCGGCAATTCAGCTCCGCGACCACCACGGCCATCTGACGGCCTATCCCGACACGCTGGTCGGGACCGATTCCCACACCACCATGATCAACGGTCTCGGCGTGCTCGGCTGGGGCGTGGGAGGCATTGAGGCCGAAGCCGTGATGCTGGGCCAGCCCTACTTCATGCTGCTGCCGCGGGTGGTGGGCATGAAGCTCACCGGCACCCTGCCGGCCGGCTGCACCGCCACCGATCTGGTGCTCACCGTGACCCGCCTGCTGCGCAATCACGGCGTGGTGGACCAGTTCGTCGAGTTCTTCGGCCCGGGCCTCAGCAATCTGCCGCTGGCCGATCGCGCCACCATCGCCAATATGTCGCCCGAGTACGGCGCCACCATGGGCTTTTTCCCGGTCGACGCCGAGACCATCCGCTATCTGGAGCGCACCGGTCGCGATCCGGAGCAGGTTCGCCTGGTTGAGGAGTATTGCCGGGCCCAGCGCCTGTTCCGCACCGATGACACACCCGATCCCCAGTACAACGACGTCCTGACTCTCGACCTGAGTACTGTGGTGCCGAGTGTGGCGGGGCCCAAGCGGCCTCAGGATCTGGTGCCGCTGACCGAGCTGCGTCGCGCTTTCGCCCTGGCACTGCCCGGGCTGATGCAGCCCTCGGTGCCGGAGGATCGCCGCAGCGCGGCCCACCAGGCCATGGCCCGCTGGACCGCCGAAGGCGGCGGGGCGACGACCGCGCTTGCCGAAGCGCCCAGTGCCCCCCACAGCTATGAAGTGCAGATCGAGGGGGAGAGCTGCAACCTCCACGACGGCTCGGTCGTGATCGCTGCGATCACGTCCTGCACCAATACCAGCAATCCCTCGGTGATGATCGGCGCCGGCCTGCTGGCCAAGAAGGCCTTTGAGCGCGGCCTCAATGTCCGTCCCTGGGTCAAGACATCGATGGCACCCGGCTCGCGGGTGGTCACCGATTATCTCAGCCGGGCCGGACTCGATCGCTACCTCGACGACCTCGGCTTTCAGACTGTCGGCTACGGCTGCACCACCTGCATCGGCAACAGCGGCCCGCTGCCCGAACCGGTCGCGGCCGCCATCGACGCCCATTCACTTGTTGCCGCGTCGGTGCTGTCGGGCAATCGCAACTTCGAAGCCCGGATCCATCCCCAGGTCCGCGCCAACTACCTGATGTCGCCGATGCTGGTGGTCGCCTTCGCCCTGCTGGGTCGCGTCGATGCCGACATCACCAGCGAGCCGCTGGGTGTCGGCAGCGATGGCACCCCGGTGATGCTGGCCGACATCTGGCCCTCCCCTGCCGAAATCGCCGAGACGATGGCCGCGGCGCTGGGCCCGGATCTGTTCCGCACCCAGTACGCCCGCGTGTTCGAAGGCGACAGCGACTGGCAGGATCTGGCCGTGCCCGGCGGTGCCCGCTTCGCCTGGGATCCGGCGTCGACCTATGTGCGCCAGCCGCCGTTCTTCCAGCAGCTTCCCACCACGCCGGCCCCGCTGCGCGATATCGCGGGAGCCCGCGTGCTGGCGCTGCTGGGCGACTCGGTCACCACCGATCATATCTCGCCCGCCGGGGCGATCCCCAAGGACGGGCCGGCCGCCCGCTATCTGCGCGAACATGGCGTGGAACAGCCGGACTGGAACACCTTCGGCTCGCGCCGCGGCAATCACGAAGTGATGATGCGCGGCACCTTCGGCAATGTCCGGATCAAGAACCTTCTGGTGCCGGGGAAGGAGGGCAACTGGACCGAGTACCTGCCCACCGGTGAGCTGATGAGCATCTACGACGCGGCGATGAAGTACATCGACGCCGGAACGCCGCTGATCCTGCTGGTCGGCAAGGAATACGGTTCGGGATCCTCCCGCGACTGGGCCGCCAAGGGCGCCGCCCTGCTAGGCGTCAAGGCGGTGATCGCCGAGAGCTACGAGCGGATCCATCGCTCGAACCTGGTGGGCATGGGGGTGCTGCCGCTGGCCTTCCCGGCCGGGGAGACCGCCGCGTCACTCGGCCTGACCGGCCAGGAGACCTTCGCCATCGACGGGATCGCCGCCGGACTCACCCCCGGCGGAACGGTGCGGGTCACTGCCACCAAGCCGGAGTCGGGTAAGACTATCAGTTTCGATGCCACAGTCCGACTCAACTCCGAGATCGAACTCGAATACCTGGCCCACGGCGGGATCCTGCAGCGGGTGCTGCGGGTGTTCAACGAGACCTGAGGAGACAAAACCGGGCCGCCGGTGGATGCACCGACGGCCCGGTCATCAGGCACTGATGCGGATCGGCTCGCCCGATCCGACCCGACCCGTTAGGCGACCAGATCCTTGAGCCGCTCGCCGGTTTCACCCTCGCGCAGCCGGATCAGCGCCCGATCGCGAAGCTGCCTGATCCGCTCGCGGGTGACGCCCATCATCCGCCCGATCTCTTCCAACGTGCGCGGCTGCCCGTCGTCAAGACCGAAATACAACCGCAACACCTTGGCGTCGCGCGGCGGCAGTGAATCGAGCGCCGCCTCGATGTCGGCGCTCTGCGAGTTGGCCATGGTGTTGGCATCGGTCCCTTCCTGCTCGGCCAGCGCAAAGCGCTCCATCCGCTCATTGCCGTCGCCTTCGCGGGTCGGATGATCGAGCCGCACCGCCTCGGTGTTGAGGCTGGAGAGCGACCGCACCGCTTCCTCGGTCAGCCCGGTCGCCCGCGCCAACTCATCCACGGTCGGCATCCGACCGAGCTTTTCCTTGAGGTAGGTCGTGGTCTTCCCCAACCGCGACAGATCGGCAGTCCGGTTGAGCGGCACCCGGACCGGCCGGCCATGCCGAGCGATCGCGGCCTGCACCGCCTGACGGATCCACCACACCGCATAGGAAATGAACTTGACGCCCCGATCCGGATCGAACTTCCGCGCCGCCGTCATCAGGCCGAGGTTGCCCTCGCCGATCAGATCGACCAATGGCACACCGCGGTTCTGGAACTTCTTCGCCACCGAGACCACAAAGCGCACGTTGTGCCGCGCCAGCCGCTCCTGCGCCAGCACGTCACCCTTGAACGCCTTGCGAGCCAGTTCCATTTCCTCTTCACGGTTGAGCAGCGGAACCCGGGAGATCTCGTCAAGATAGAGATCAAGGCTCTCCCGACCCTCGTCAACCGCACGCGCGATCTGCGCCGGCCTCAGTGAACGCCGCTTGCCGCGAGCACGAATCGTCACAGCCACTCCTATCCCACAACCGTCGGGCCACCGGCCGACGCGGATAAACACCCAAAGGCGCGAAAAATAATCCCCATCTGTCGGACTGGCAACAACTGCCCTACCACCCGGGGATCCTCACCATCCATTACGCAGTGCCCCCCCAATCGGTTCCCGCTCCGCCGGCCCCAGCCGGGGTTCCTCTCGCCCACGTGGTGACGCCCAACCGGGACCGGGCGGCCACAGCCGACCTCCGCCGCGCCGATGGACTTTCCCGGCCGGAGTCGGTAGCGTAGCGCCATGGCAAACTCCGGCTCCGCTGGCACCGGCACGTCCGGTGATGATCCGCGCGTCGAGATGGTCGCCCCCGACGCCGCCGGGACCGCCACAGGGTACGCCCCCGGCTCGATCGGCAACGTGGGTCCCGGCCTCGATATTCTGGGCCTCGCCGTCGAGGGAGCCGGCGACACCGTCACCGTGGCGTGGTCCGCCTCGGCCGGGATGGCGATCAACGAGCCGGGCCATCCCTCGTTGCCGCGTGACCCCGATCGCCACAGCGCGGCCATCGCGGCTGCCGCCGTGCTGCGCTCGGCCGGCTACCGCGGATCGCGCGGCCTGGTGCTGAGCGTCAGCAAGGGGCTTCCGCTGGCCGGCGGCCAGGGTGGCAGTGCGGCGTCGGCAATCGCCGCCGCGGTCGCGACCAACCGCCTGCTGGGCGATCCGCTCGATCAGACCCGGCTGCTCGAGGCCGGGCTGGAGGCCGAGACCGCGGTGGCCGGTCGCCACCTCGACAACCTGGCGCCCTCGCTGTTGGGCGGCCTGGTGTTGATCCGCGGGTTGCATCCGATCGATGTGGTCCGCGTGCCGGTTCCCGCCGGGCTGCGATTGGTGCTGGTGCATCCGGCTTTGGAAATGCGAACATGCGAGGGCCGCGCCGTGCTGCCCGCCGCTGTGGACCGCGAGCTGGCGCTGACCCAGGCGGCCAATGTGGCCGCCATGGTGCTGGGCGCAGCCACCGGCGATCTGGCGCTGCTCTGTCGCGCGGTGGACGACCGGATCGCCGAGCCGGCCCGTGCCCCGCTGCTGCCCGGATTCCGCGCTGCGCAGCGGGCCGCACGAGACGCCGGAGCCGCTGCCTGCTCCATCAGCGGCTCGGGCCCCACCGTCTTTGCCCTGACCGACAGCGACGCCAGCGCCCGCGCGATTGCGGCGGCGATGGTGGCGGCCTACCGGGCCGAGGCGATTGCTGCCACCTCACGCATCGCACAGGTCGACCTCGCGGGAGCGCGCATCATATGACCCCGATCCCCCCGCTGACACTTCGCTGCGATAGCTGCGATATGGTGCTGCCCGACACCACGGCACGCTCCCGATGTCACTGCGGCGGCCTGCTCACCGCCTGCCAGACCCCGCCGGCCACCGGGTCCGCGCTGCGGCATGTCTTCGACACCTCCAGCGCCGGGTCGGGGGTCTGGCGATTCGGTGCCGTGGTCCATCCCGCCGCCAGCGAGACGGCGATCTCCTATCCCGAAGGCAACACGCCGCTGATCCATCGGTCCTCGCTGAGCAGCTTCGCCGGGATCGACGAACTGCTGATCAAGCATGAGGGGCTCAATCCCACCGGCTCGTTCAAGGATCGCGGCATGACGGTGGCCGTGACTCAGGCCCGCCGCGCCGGTGCCCGCGCCCTGATCTGCGCCTCCACCGGCAACACGTCGGCGTCTCTGGCCGCCTACGCCGCCCACGCCGACCTGCCGGCGCTGGTCCTGGTACCCAATGCCCAGGTGGCCATCGGCAAGCTGGCGCAGGCGCTGGCCTACGGGGCGCGAACCCTCGTTGTCGACGGCGACTTCGACACCTGCCTCAGCCTGGTGGAACAGGCGGCAGATGAGCTTGAGATGTACCTGGTCAACTCGGTCAATCCGTTCCGGATCGAAGGGCAGAAGACCATCGTACTCGAGCTGCTCAGCCAACTCGACTGGGATCCGCCCGACTGGATCTGTCTGCCGGCGGGCAACCTCGGCAACACCAGCGCCTTCGGCAAGGCGCTGATCGAGGCCCATGACTGGGGACTCATCGATCGGCTGCCACGGCTTGTCGCGGTCCAGGCGGCCGGCGCGGCTCCGTTCGCCGCCGCCTTTGAGCGCGGCTTCGACCGACTCGTCCCGGTCGCTGCCGACACCCTGGCCACCGCCATCCGGATCGGGCATCCGGCCTCCTATCAGCGCGCCTGCCACGCCATTCGCGCCACCAACGGCATCGTCATATCAGTCAGTGATCGCGACATCCTCGCCGCCAAGGCGGCGGTGGACCGCGCCGGCATCGGCGCCGAGCCGGCCAGTGCCGCCGCAGTCGCCGGCGCCCGGGCGCTGGCCCAGGCGGGCACCATCAGACCGGGCGAGCGCTGCGTCGCAGTGCTGACCGGCAATCTGCTCAAAGACCCGACCACTGTCGAACTGATGCATCAGTCAACCGACCTGATCGCCGAACCCAACCGCCCCCGCCACATCCCCGCCACCATCGCGGCACTGGCCGAGCTGGTGGAGCGGGATCGGATGAGCTGATGTGGCATTGAAGCGGCAGCGCCAGCTATTATTGTTGTACCAAGTCAGCAGGTGAGGCGTCGCCCCGACATTCGGTACTGGGAGATGGTCTGGTAAGTCATTGGGAAGTAACCGTTTTGCCAGCGCCTCCCGGCCGGGCACGCTCGTTGCTCCCTCACCACGCAACGGCGACGCGGTACCTTCACCTGTCGCCCTCATCCGATCGTGGAACCGATGACTCGACTGCTTGCTGCTCTGACTCTCTCGCTGATCGTTGCCGCCCCGCTCCATGCCGACGATCCCGCCAAGGCCTTCGCGCCCGACTTCGGGTCGAGCGCCCCGTTCTATGCCTTGGGGAACACCGTCGACGTGACCTACTACGGTTGGGAAGGCACCACCGTGTTCGGGCACACCCTGTGGGCATTCAGCGCCGACGACTTCCTTGCCAACAGCACAAATCAGTGCTTCTGGTCCAATCCGGGCGCGGCCTGCGGCGCGATCCAGGGAACCGCCATCGCCAGCAAGGCCTACGGGGCCAGCAGTTCGCCCTACCTGGTGGGCGGGACGCTGGGGCCACAGACCAGCTCGTTCGCGTGGACGCCGGGCACCGAGATCATCTTTGCCATCTCGGTGGACCAGGGCGACATGTTCAACTGGTTCTTCTCGGGCGATCCCAACCGCAATTCCGACGGCCTGGCCCATGTGGCGTACTTCTCACCCAGCAGCTTCCCGCTGGGTGTGCCGGGGAATCAGGGCATCGGCGTGGTGCCCCAGACTGCCGGTCTGGCGCTGTACGGCTTCGAGGACGTGAGCTATGCCTCGAGCGACTGGGACTTCGACAACCTGATCTTCGCCGTCGACGAGGGCGTGAGTGTGCCCACCGAGACGGTTCCCGAGCCGGCGACGCTGCTGCTGCTCGGCAGCGGCATGTCGGCCATGGCAGCCATCCGACGGCGGCGCGCGTCGACAGTCTGACCGCGACGGCGTGGCCCCACCGGTATTGTCGATGACGAGGCCGACCCTGCGCGTCGGCCTCGCGGCGTTGATCCTCGGCGTTTTGGTGCAATGGGTCGCCCACGCCAACGATGTGGTGCTGGCCTTCTGGGATGCCCAGGCGCATCTCGATATCGCCCGTCGGGTGGTCGATTCGCTGACGCCGGGCCTGCAGATGCTCGGCACGGTCTGGCTGCCGATCCCTCACCTGCTCTACCTGCCCTTCACGCTGATCGATGCCTGGTGGTGGAACGGCCTGGCCGGCGGGCTGGTCGGGCTGCTCGCCTATCTGCTGATTGTGGTTTCGACCTACCGCATTGCGGCCCGCCACGGCGGAGCGAAGCTGGGCTGGGTTGCGGCGGCGGTCGTCGGACTCAATCCGACCCTGCTCTACCTCCAGACCACGGCGATGACCGAGCCGGTGCTGCTGGGCTTTCTGCTCGCCGCTGTCGATCGGCTCGACCTGTGGCGCGCCGAAGACCGCGCGCGCGACATCTGGTGGGCCGGCCTGTTCACGGCGCTGGCCGTCGGATCCCGCTATGACGGCTGGTTCTTTGCGGCGGCCGGCGGCCTGATGGTGCTGATCCACGCGCGTCGCCTGGGGCCGGCGCTGCGCTATGCCGCCCTGCCGACCCTGATGGTACTGGGCTGGCTCTGGTACAACGGCCATTACTTCGGCGATCCGCTCGAGTTCCAGCGCGGGATCTGGTCCGCGGCCAGTCAACAGCAGGACCTCGCCGCCCGGGGTCTGCTGCCGACCCGCCGGGCGGCGCTGCTCGATCTGGGCTACTACACCGGGGCTGTCGGCCTGACCGCGGGCTGGCTGGTGCTGGTGCTGGGCACCCTGGGCAGCGTCAGGATGCTCTGGCAGCGGACGGCGCGCGCTGCGGTTCTGCTGCTCTGGTCGGTGTTGGCTTTCAATTTGCTTGCACTCTGGCTGGGGCAGAGCGTCATCGCGCTGCCGTGGACCACTCCGGCCGGGGTACTCAACGTCCGCTACGGCATCATGCTGCTGCCGGCGCTGGCGATCGGCGGGGCGCTGGGCTGGCAGCAGTGGCTTCGCGGGCGGCCCGCTGTCGCCGTGCTCGGCTGTGTCATGCTGCTGCAGGCGGGTCATTTCGCGTGGCGGTGGCCGGCAGCGGTTGGCGGGCTCCGGGAGGGGCTGGCGATTCGTGATGGCGACGCGGCGCAGATGCACGCGTCGATCTGGCTGGAGCACCATTACGACCGCGGTCGCGTGCTGATCGCTCCGGCGATCAACGTGTCCCCCCGTTCGCGGATTGCCATGCGGGATCGGATCTATCCCTGGTCGTGGCAGCTCGGCGATGCGGCGCTGGCCGATCCCGCGGCAGTGGTCGACTGGGTGATGGTCGATCGCCGAGCCAGTGACGATCCGGTCAGCCGCGCGGTCGCGGCCGACAGCGTCCTGTCCGAACGGTTTCAACTGGTGTTTCGCGAGCGTGAGCTCGAGATCTGGCAGCGTCGTTAGGTCCTTGCAACAGAGGGAGGCAGGCAGGTGCGGACGAGATACTGGAGCGCGGTCACACTATTGCTGACGGCCGCATGCGCGACCCCGCCGACACCGGCGGATCCGAGCACCACTGCGGTGGGCATCGCCGCGATGGATTCGCTGGTGGCGAGTTCGGCGACTGTCGATTCCGCTGCCGCCCCGCTGGTGGTGGTGCGCCCCGACACCGGATCCCATCCGGCCCCCACCCTCGCCGACATCGGCTATCGCGATGGCGTCACGCTGACCGGCTCGGTCGATCGCACCACGCTGACCATCCCGGTGGCTGAGGGCCAGACGCTGCAGCGCCTGGATTTGACCCTGCTTCCCACGCCGCGGATGCCCGACGCCACAGTCGTGCTCCGCCAGGGCGGCCGCATTCTGAGCCAGCGCGCCATCAGCGACACCAGTACCCGTGTCACACTGCCTCTGGCCGATGCCATCGTGCAGCACGGTCAAGCCATTGTCGATCTCGGTGTCGACATTCCGGGCCGCGACGCCTGCGAGGCACCGCTGTTCTACCGCACGGTCTTCACCCCGGGCGGCACTGTCGCATATGCCGGCGCCGCAGCTCCCGTCACGTCGATCGGCAATTTCTTCGCGCCCTGGCTCCGGCGGGTGACATTCTATCTGCCGGCGAACCCGTCGCTCGACGCCAGTCAGGCGGCGCTCGATGCCGCAGCGTTCGTGGCGCGGCGTTACCGCGGCATGGGGACGACCTTCGTGATCGGCGAGCTGCCCGAAGACGGCAGCCCGATCAGCGAACCTCCGGCCGACGAGCGGGCTCTGGTCTGGGCCACCGACGGCCCGACCCGACTGCTGCGGCCGGAGAACGGCCGCGGGACAGTGCTGGCGTTGGCGTCGCGGCGCGATGCCCGTCAGCTCTTCACCCTGGCCGACGGTCCGGAGCTGGTGCCGGTGAGCAGCTTCGCCACCACCGCCATTCGGCTGGATTCGACCACTCGGGGCAGCGTCAGTCTCACCGATCTCGGGATCGGGTCGCGGACCGTTCAGGGCAGCACCATCGCCTCGGCCGGTTACCGCTTCTCGCTGGCGGATTTCGGTCAGCGCGCGGCCCCGGTGGCCTTCCGCCTGGTCGCCGATCACACCACGCTGCCGCGGGAGACGTCGGGCGAGGTGACGGTCCTGCTCAATGGCTCGATCATCTTCTCGCGTCCGCTCGATCAGAACCGGCTCGATGTCAGCATTCCCCTGCCCGCCTCGCTGCTGACGCGCGACAACGATCTCGAAGTCCGCTTCCTGGTTCGGCTCGGCAGCGGGGATTGCCATCTGGGGGCACCGTTGTTCAGTGCGACGGTATTCGGTGAGTCCGCCTTTGTGTTGGGACGGTCCGATCCCTTTGCCCCGTCGTTCGACCGCTTCCCGGCGACGCTGCTGCCGACCTTCTCGGTTGCCCTGGAACCGCGCGACCGGTTCCGGGTGGAACTGGCCGCCGACCTGATCGGTGCCATGCAACAGACCACCCGGCTGCCGCTGGCGCCCTTTGTCCTGCGCGATCCCGCCGAGGCACGCGGAGCGCTGCTGGTCGTGGGCACGCCCGATCTGGCCGAGCGGCTCAAGGCGCCGGTGTCCAGCGACGGCTTCCGTCTCCGCGATCTGAACGGTCAGGTCTGGGATGAGTACCGGACCACCGAATCATTTGCCGTGATGCAGGCGTGGCATGCCGACGGCCGCGACATCCTGATGCTGCACCACACCGGCAGCGACGGTCGCGCTCTGGCGGATCTGGTCCGCGAGACGCTGGCGCCCTACGGCTGGTTCGGGGTGCACGGTGATCTCACGCTGCGCGGCCCCGACGGACCGGCCGCCACGCTGACCGCCGCCAATTCGGGCTGGCGGATCGAGCCGCTCGAAGCGCGTGCCGATTCGTTCTTCGTGCGCTGGCGGACTGCGCTGTTCTCGATCGCGGCCCTGATCATTCTGGCCCTGGTCATCTGGTTCTACCCGCGCATGGTGAGGCGTGAGCTCGATTCGACTGGGTGAGATCCTCGTCGCCCGGGGAATGGTGACACCGGCGCAGCTCGACATCGCGCTGCGCCAGCATCGGCGAACCGGGGAACGGCTGGGACGGGTCCTGCTGACGCTGGGTATGGTCGGTCGGCTCGACCTGGCGCGTGCGCTGGCTGACCGCTGGCAGCGCACCTTCGTCATGGTGTCGCCCGACATGGTCGATCCCGCCGCGGCGCGGCGGTTCCCGCTCGACGCCACGATGGCCTTCCGGGCAGTGCCGCTCACCGATGACGGCGAGCGGGTGCTGGTGGCGTCGGCCGAAGAGCCGTCGGACGCGCTGATCGACACCCTGGGTGTGGTGTATCCGGGGCGGACACTCGACATTCGCATCACCACCGAGTGGGACATCGACCGCGCGATCAGCATCACCCATCGTCGTCAGGTGGTGGACGCCTCGATCTACGGCCTGTATTTCCGTGACCAGACCGAATCGGCGTTCACAGTGTTCACGCCGGCGCAGTATGTCGCCTTCGCGCTGCTGCTGTTCGTGATCCTGGCCGGACTGTGGGCGGCGCCGCTGTACACCTTGTTGCTTGTCAACATCCCGGTGACGCTGTTCTTCCTGGCGGTGATCGTCTTCCGGACGATCGTCGGCATTACCGGTGCGGCAGCCGAAACGCAGATCATCGTCAGCGACGCGGAGCTGAAGCAATTGGATCCGCGCACACTGCCGACCTACACCATCCTGGTGCCGGTGTTTCGCGAGGCGACCATCATCGGCCAGTTGTTGCAGTCGATCGCGGCGCTGGACTATCCGGCCGACAAGCTCGACATCCTGCTGCTGTTTGAGGAGAACGACCCGGCGACGCTCGCCGCCGCCAAGGCGGCCGCACCGGGGGCGAATGTCCGCTTCATGGTGGTGCCGGCCGGCGACCTGCAGACCAAGCCCAAGGCCTGCAACGTGGGCCTGCTCTACGCTCAGGGCGAGTATCTGGTGATCTACGATGCCGAGGATCGCCCTGAACCCGACCAACTGAAGAAGGCGGTGGTGGCGTTCCAGCGCGGCCCCGCCCATCTGGCCTGTGTCCAGGCGGCACTCAACTACTACAACTGGAACGAGAACTTCCTGACCCGGATGTTCACGTTGGAGTATTCGTTCTGGTTCGACTACCTGCTGCCGGGCCTCGACCGGTTGCGGCTCCCGATTCCGCTGGGCGGAACCAGCAATCATTTCCGCACCGCCGTGTTGCGCGAGCTGGGCGGCTGGGATCCGTTCAACGTCACCGAGGACGCCGACCTGGGGATTCGCGCGGCGATGCACGGCTACCGGGTCGGGATCATCAACTCGACCACGTTCGAGGAAGCCAACAAGCGTCTCGGCAACTGGCTGCGGCAGCGTTCCCGTTGGATCAAGGGGTATATGCAGACCGCGCTGGTGTTTTCGCGCGACCCCATCGGCCTGATGCAACGCGCCGGGATCCGGCAGACCATCGGTTTTGTGCTGCTCATTGCAGGGACGCCGCTGATCTTTCTGGTGCAGCCCATCGCGATCGGCCTGACGCTGCTCTGGTTGGTGACCCGGACCCATATGCTGGCGCCGCTGTTCCCCTCGTGGCTGCTGTACCTGTCGTTGTTCAACTTGCTGATCGGCAATGCCCTGGCGATTTACGTCAACATGTTCGCCGTGTTCAAGCGTCGGCTCCACGTGCTGGTCGTCTTCGCGCTGCTCAATCCGATCTACTGGTTGCTCCACAGCATTGCAGCCTACAAGGCCCTGGCCCAACTGTTCACCAAACCGTACTACTGGGAGAAGACCGTCCATGGCCTCACCCGCCACGGCCCTCCCGCCTGAACCGCGGGCCGAGTGGCCGGTCCGACTGATTCTGGCCCTGGCGGTCGCCGTCCCGCTGGTGCTGGCGGCGGCGATGCTGGCTCACGACGGCTGGTTGAGCGACACCCACGGCGCGTTCCTCCATCGGGTCCGCTTCGCGATTGAACGGGGGCGGCTGGAACTGCTGGGGTTCGAGTATCCGCCGCTGCCCTTTCTGCTGCTGGTGCCCTGGCCGACCATCACCGCCACCTGGCTGCTGGGTGGCCTCGCGCTGGTGGGTCTGGCGACGCTGGTGATCGATGAGTGCACCGACCGGCGCAGTGCGCTGCCGCTGGTGCTGCTGGTCGCGACGTTGTGGACCCCGATCGGATTGCATCTTGTCGCCGGCGATTTCAACGAGGCCTTGGGCCTGGTGACGCTGTTCGTCGGCTGGCGTCATTACCGGCGCTGGTGGGCCACGCGTCAGACTGTTCACGGCCTCTACGCCGGGCTGTGGCTGGGGTTCGCCTTCTATACCTCCCCCTTGGGCCTCGGGGTGGCGCTCATTGCGGGAGCCGTGCTGCCGCTGCTGTTCCCGCGGTTGCAGATTCCGCCCTTCGCCTCGCAACTGTCGCTGCTGGTCTTCCCCGGCCTCGCGGCCACTGCCACGTGGGCCTATCTCGCCTGGGTCTTCATCGGTCGGGTGGCGTTGCCGTTTTCGCCCTGGGAGCCGGGCACGCCCGGGATCGGCAGCGTGCTGCTCTGGAGCCTTCCCTATCTGGCGGTGACCGCGCTGGCGCTGCGTCGGCCGCGAGCGACCACGGCAGGCATGATCCTGCCGCTCCTGCTGCTGATCGGTGCGGCCCGGCTGGGCTGGCACTTCTCGCTCTCCTTCGCTGTGGGATTGTTGGCGCTGGTGGCCATTGTGGCACTCCCGCGCGACATGGGGCGACCGCTGCGCGCCCTGCTCGGCGGGTTGGCAATCGCGCAGGCGATTGTGGCCTGGTGGGTCATCCCGATCCCCACCATCACCGATGCCGATCGCGCGGCGCGGGCTGTGGCGGAGGCGATCGCGCCACTGCCGCCGCGCAGTGTGCTGATCGACGATCGTGAGGCCGATCGGCTGCTCAAGTGGGCACCCT
>CBFGTB010000021.1:0-25375 GCA_965651715.1 uncultured Gemmatimonadales bacterium | reverse complement strand
TCGGGCGGCGGCGTGCCGCGTCGATCGGCGAAGGGGTCGCGCAGTTGCTCTTCGTCGGTGATGCTGATCAGTCCGGCCGCGCGGAGTTGTTGCAGCGGCCCATTGCTGGTCCCGGCCCGCTCCAGCAACTCGGGCACCGCCAGGCGCCCACCGGCGTCTTCGAGGGCCTCGTACAACGCCCGCTGTGCCCGTCGGCGACCGAAGCGGGCGTCCCGCTCGACTAGGGTCAACCGGGTCGGGGCCAGCACCGCAATGCGGGCCGCTCTGACCCCTCCCCGCAGATCGACCGGCTGGGATTCGAGACTGAGCAGCCCGAGGCGGCGCAACCGATCGGCGATCGACCAGGCGGGCGTGGCAAGATGCCGACTGGCGGAGCGCACTGTCGCCACCCCGCCGCGGCGTTGCAGCCAGCTCAGCAGCTCACCGGCTCTGCCCCCCACCTGCGCCTCGCGCCCGTCGGGGCTGAGCCGCAATTGACTCAGGGTGCGTCCCCAGAGCGGCGTCGGCAACATGGCCCGCAGCATCACGCCGAGCGGCACGCCCAACTGCCGCGCGGCGGCGGCGGCGAGTTGGCGCAGCGCATCGCTGAGCACCGGCGCATCGTCGGGAGCGGCGAAAATCTCTCGCAGGCCCGTCGCCTGATCGGTGTCATCCGCCGCCTCGATGGCAACGACGATGCCGATCATCTCCTGCTGACGGACCGGCACCACCACCCGCGTCCCGGGCCGGACCCGATCCGCCAGCGAGACCGGGATGAGATAGCTATAGGGTTCGGCGACCGGGAGCGGCAACGCCACCCGGGCGAACCGCGCTGCGGTCACCGCCGGGTGACGCCCAGGCCGGGGCCGTCGGGAATCGCCACCTGACCGCCCGCGATGGTCGCCCCGACGAAGGGATCCTCTGCCAGCAGCGCCGCACCATCGAGATCGACGACATCGACAAGCGGCGTGAGATGCGCCGCTGCGGTGATGCCGAGCGACGACTCAATCATGCAGCCGATCATCACCATCATCTGATGGCTGCGAGCAATGGCGATCATCCGGAGCGCTTCGCGCAGTGATCCGCACTTGGCCAGCTTGATGTTGATCCCATCGACCTTCCCCACCAGGGCCGGGATGTCGCGCGATGTGACGCAGCTTTCATCGGCGATGACCGGGATCCGGGCGGCGGCGCGAACCCGGGCCAGTCCCTCCAGGTCGCCGGGAGCCACCGGCTGCTCCAGCACCGTGACGCCGAACTCCTCAAGCACCGGCAGCATCCGCACCGCCTGCACCGAGGTCCAGCCGCAGTTGGCATCGACCCGCAACTCCTTGTCGGTCGCGTCGCGGATCGTCGTCAGTACGGCGAGATCGTCCGGGCCGCCCAGCTTGACCTTGAGCAGCGGATAATCGGCGGCTTCGGCCACCTTGAGACGCAACCGATCGGGAGTATCAAGTCCAATGGTGAACGTCGAACGCGGGGCGGCCGCAGGATCGAGGCCCCAGAAGCGGCAGAGCGACTGGCCGGCCCGTCGCGCGACCAGATCATGCAGCGCCGCCGAAATGGCAACTCGCGCGGCGGCGTTGCGCGCCAGGGTCTGCTCCAGCCGCCGTTCAATCGCGTCGAGTTGCCAGGGATCGTCACCCAGCAGCGGGGCATAGCTGGGCAGCGCCGCCAGCACGGTCTCCAGGGTCTCGCCGTAGAAGCGCGTCGCCGCTGCCTCCCCCCAGCCTTCGTTGCCCTCGCCATCGCTGATCTTCACCATCATGGTGCGGTATTCCGACTGCCCCCCGCGCGCGATGATGAAGGGGTGACGGGTCCGCAGGGTCAGCAGTTCAGTGGTGAGACTCAGCATCGGAAGCAGTGTCCTATCGTACCGGAGTGCGACGGCGGCGCAGTACGATGACCGACCCGCCCGCCGGGATCCCGGCGGCTGCGACGGTGTCATCTTCACGCCGAAGCGCGGCGCCGCGAAATTTGATCTCGAACTCAGCCGGGTCAGTCATCACCCGGGTCTGGCTCAGTGCAGAACGCTTGAGCTGCTCGATTGACTGGTCCGGCTGGTAATCGGTGGTGACAGTATCCCACGCCGGCAGCACCATGACCCGCAGCGGCGCCGTCATTCGGCGACTCCCGCCTGGGCGGTCGGGAGTGTGGTGAGGAAGCGGCTCAGCAGATGATCAAACATCAGAGTCGACCCGCGCACCATGGTGGCGCCGTCCTGCGGCCGGGCGGTGAGCACCAGTTCCTCGCCCCCCTGGCCCCGGTACACGGCGTGGTGCGGACTGCGCTTCTCCGGGAACACCGCCTGAGTCGGAACCCGCTCGGCGAAGTATGCGTCGGCCCGATCGAAGACCGCCTCGGGCGCCAGTGATGTCGTGGCCTCAAAGACCATTCAGTCCTCCGGGATGAGCGGCTGCACCGGTACCGTCACTGATGACGGCCGGGCGGCGGGCCGCAGCAGGTCGCGCCAGCGGGGCCGCGATCGAACGACCAGGATCAACTCGCCCGGCGGGGGATCGGCCACGCCGGTCAGTGAAAGATAGGCGGGCAGAGTCGCCGCTGCCGGGATCGCGACACGCCATGTCCGGCCGCGCCACGGCAGCCGCAGTTCGCGGGGAAGCGCCGTCACGATCCGTTCGACAAACCAGTCGTCACCGACCTCGAAGACACCGGTGCCGTGGGGAATGCCGTCACGATAGAACAGCGGATCAAACGCATCGCCGTCGTGGCGGGCGAAATTGGCCTCCACCGCGCGATCCACCCCTTCGAGCGCCACGACCTGTGCCCGCCACTCGACGTGGTGGCGCAGTTCGTGGGTCAGCGTGTCCCAGGCTTCACCTGCCCAGTCAAAGGTCGGATCGCCCTCGGCCAGCGCCCGGAATGAGCCATGGTAGAGCACCACCCGACTCTGCACCGACTGCGGATCGCCGTCGGCCAGCGGCAGCGGAATGCACTCCCCCAGGGTGAAGATCCCGGGCCGATCGGGATGCGGCACCGCCCGGGGTGAGGCGGTAACCTCGGTCACCCCGTCGAAGTAGTCGTCAGGAATCTCGGTGCAGAGTTCGCGCAGCAGCGCTTCGAATGCCGCAAAGTCCACCGCGCATCAGACCGCAGCGAGCGCGTGTTCGAGATCGGCGATGATGTCGTCAACCGCCTCGATCCCGACCGACAGCCGAATCAGCGATGGTCCGATGCCGAAGCGCGCCTTATCCTCGGCGGCGACATCGGTGTGAGTCATCGAGGCCGGATGTTGGGCCAGCGACTCGGTGCCCCCGAGCGACACCGCCAGGCGCACCATCTCAAGCGCATTGAGAAAACGGAACGCCTCAGCCTCGCCGCCATCGATGTCGAAGGAGATCATCGCCCCCGGTCCTCGACACTGGCGCCGATAGACCTCGCCCATCGGATGGGTCTCGTCAATGTCGCCGAGCCAATCGACCCGGCGCACCCGCTGATGCCGCGCCAGGAAGGCCGCCACGGTCGCCGCGTTGGCCTGGGCGGCTTCCATCCGCAACTTGAGCGTCTCAAGCGACCGCAGCAGCAACCAGCCGGTGTAGGGCCCGGCCATGGTGCCGAGGAAGGTCCGCATCGCCCGGATCGGCGCCATCCGCTCGCGACTGCCCAGCGCGGCCCCGGCAATCACATCGCTGTGGCCACCGATGTACTTGGTCGCCGAATAGAGTACCACGTCGGCGCCGTGTTCGAGCGGCTGCTGGAAGATCGGCCCCAGAAAGGTGTTGTCCACCAACAGGGCGGGATCGCGTTCGTCGCTGCGATAGCTGTGCACAAACGCGCTGACGGCGGCGATATCGACAAGCCCGTTTGTGGGGTTGGCCGGCGTTTCGATCAGCGCTGCCCCGAGCGGTCGATCGCCGATGGCGGCCCGCAGCTCCGCCTCCACCGTCGCGAACGGGACACCGGCCGGGAACGGGATCGCCGTCACCCCAAAGCGCGGCATGATCTGGCGCAGAAAATGATTCGAGCCGCCGTAGATCGGCGCGCTGTACAGCACCACGTCGCCCGGTTGCAGCAGCGCCAGCAGCGAGGTGGTGATCGCCGCCATGCCACTGGCGAAGACCGCAGCACTCTCGGCGCCGTCGAACAGGGTCAGTCGATCCTCAAGAATCTCCAGATCGGGATTGTTCAGACGCGAATAGATCAACCCCAACTGCTCATCACCACTGGGTTCGCGCAGGCCGTAGGCCAGTTCAAAGAACGCCTTGCCCGCCTCGGCTGATTCAAACGCAAAGGTCGATGTCATGAAGATCGGAATCTTCACCGACCCTTCGGAGCGGACCGGATCGTAGCCATAGCTCATCACCAGCGACTCCGGCGCGAGCCGGTGTGTCCCGATCTGGCGACGATGATCGGAGTCTGTCATGCGCCCTCCCGCAAATGATCGCGAACCCAGCTCGGCACCTGGTCGAGCGCCACCCGCTGCTGCGTCATGGCATCGCGCTCACGAATAGTCACGGTCCGCTCGGTCAGCGTATCGTGATCAATGGTGATGCACCAGGGCGTGCCCACTTCGTCCTGGCGGCGATAGCGCCGCCCGATCGCCCCACTGTCATCGTAAAAGGCCGACACGTCGCGCCGCAGATCGGCATACAGCGCATCCGCCACGTCCGGCAGCCCGTCCTTCTTGGTCAGCGGCAACACCGCCGCCGTGATCGGCGCAATCGCCGGGTGGAAGCCCATCACCACGCGGGTATCACCCTCGACCTGCTCCTCGCGATAGGCGTCGGCCATCACGGTCAAGGTCACCCGATCCGCCCCGGCCGACGTTTCGACGATGTAGGGCAGATAGCGCGACCCGCTGGCCGGATCGAAGTACTCCAACTTCTTGCCCGACGCCTCCTGATGACGCGACAGGTCAAAGTCGGTCCGGTTGTGCACTCCCTCGATTTCCTGCCAGCCGAAGGAGAACTCATACTCGATGTCGTAGGCGGCCCGGGCGTAGTGGGCCAACTCCCCCGGCCCGTGCTCATGCCAGCGCAGCTTGCCGGGGGTCAGTCCGAGATCGATGTGCCACTGCATCCGCCAGGCACGCCACCGCTCGAACCACTCCATGTCGGTTCCGGGAGCGACGAAGAACTGCATCTCCATCTGCTCGAATTCCCGGGTGCGGAAGATGAAGTTTCCCGGCGTGATCTCGTTGCGGAACGCCTTGCCGATCTGAGCGATGCCGAAGGGAATCTTCTGGCGCGAGGCGGTGAGCACATTGAGATAGTTGACGTAGATCCCCTGGGCCGTTTCGGGGCGGAGATACACCACGGCCGCCTGCTCCTCGACCGGGCCCATGAAGGTCTTGAACATCAGATTGAACTGCCGCGGCTCGGTCAGGTCACAGTCCGGCCCCTCACCCGGTGCCTTGCTGGGCTTGCGCGAGCAGCAGGCATCGCCCAGCCGGTCGGCCCGGAACCGCGACTTGCAGGTGCGGCAGTCGACCAGCGGATCGGTGAATCCCGAGACATGCCCCGAGGCCTCCCAGACCCGCGGGTGCATCAGAATCGCCGCATCGATGCCCTCGATATCGTCGCGCGCCTGTACCATCGCGCGCCACCAGCGATCCTTGACCTTGCGCTTCAGCTCGACCCCGAGCGGGCCGTAGTCCCAGACCGACCCCAGGCCGCCATAGACCTCGGAGCTTTGGAAGACGAATCCCCGCCGTTTAGCGAGCGAAACCAGCTTATCCATCAAGTTCAGATCGGCCATGGGCGATACTGGAAGACCAGAGAAGGTGAGAGTGGGCTGTCAGACCGGAAACCTAATGACGGCAGGGAGTTGACGGCATTGACCCGACTGGCGGAGCGGCGCATCCGGCCGCTGTTGCGGCGTGGCCGCCTTCTTGCCACCACCGAGGCAGGGTTCTTGCGGTACCGTGAGACTATGAGCATCCCCCCCGTGCCCAACCGCCGCGGCGTCTCGCTGATGGAGATGCTGATCGTCATCGTCCTGATCGGGATCCTGGCCGGCATTGCCGCGTCGCGGCTCGACTGGATGCGCTACCGGGCCGACGCCGCGCTGCGCGGGGTCCAGGCCGACCTCGCCACCGCCCAGCGGACCGCCGTTTCGCTCCAGACCGATGTCCGGGTGACCACCCTGACCGGCGACCGGCTCCGGATCCACGAGGACGCCAATAACAGCGGCACCATCGATGCCTCCGAACGGGTGACCTACTCGGTGCTCGACAACGGCTTCACCCTGGGCCAGGCCGGCATCCCCGACCTGCCCGCTCCCGCCGACCCGACCGATCTGTCGACCCTGACCGTGGTCTTTCACCGCGACGGCTCGGCGTCCCGCGGGGGCGCGTTCTACATCGCCTCGCCCACCAACGACAGCGACTGCAAATACTGCCGCGCCGTGGCGGTGGCCCGATCCACCGGACGAACTGTCGGCTACAGCCACGCCAGCCTGGCCTGGGTGAGGGGGAACTGATGGCCCGCGGACGCGGCGGTTTCACACTGATCGAGCTGTTGATCGCGATGACAATTCTGATCATCGTGACCACCACCTTCGCACGCTTTGCCGGCCAGTTCAGTCGCTCGATCGGGACCTCGGCCGCTCGCACCGTCGCCATCGGTGTCGCCACCGGTCGCCTGGAGTTGATCCGAGCCGATCCGCGCTACACCAAGCTGGTGTCGCTGTACAACACCGGCGCCAGCGCCGAAACGACCGGTTTTCCCGGCTATCCCCGGATGCGCCGCGCTACCCGGGTGGTGCGCGACCAGAGCCGTAAGCGGGATCGGACCACCATCACCGTGCGGGTCTGGGATCCCTCCCTGCCCGATACCGTGACTGTCACTGCCGTCGTGGCGAGCCCCGAATGACCCGGCCCCCCTCGCCGCGCGCCGGCTTTACTCTGGTCGAACTGCTGCTGGTGATCGTGATGCTGGCCGCCGTCATGGGCGCCACGTTCATGCTGTTCCAGTCGCAGAGCCGCGCCTTCCGCACCGGCAGTAACCGCTACGATCTGGTCCAGAATGCCCGCGGAGCGATGGAACTCTCCGAGCGGGTAATCCGCACCATGGGCGCCGGAGTGACCGGCAACCAACCGGTGCTGGTCTATGGCAGCAATACCGCTCTGGCATTCAACACCGATTACATCGAACGCGACACGGTGGACATGCGATGGGCCGCGTACTTCAATGCCGATGCGCCGCTGGACGAGACGGTGGCCTGGGATGTCGCCGATGCCGCTGCGATCCCGACCTCGTCCCCCAGCTACGTCTACCCCACCGAGACCTACCGCCTCGGCAACGGGGCGGTGTCACCGGCCGAGACCTATACGCTGTATTTCGAGGCCGACGAGGACACGCCGCGCGCCGATGATTACGCCCTGTGGGAGCGGGTCAACAATGGAACGCCGCAATTGCTGGCGCGCTCGATCCTGCCCGATCCCACCGGTAAGCCGTTCTTCGAGTACCTGATGCACCGGGTGCTGTCGTCGGGCGATGCCCTGATCATCGCCACCGACGCGCTCTTGCCGCTGATCCGCCGCCCGCTGTCCGAGGCCACCAGTGCCGCCGACAGCAACAGGTTCAGCCGCCCCGATTCGGTCCGCGCCATCGGGATGAACTATCTGGTCAGCAACGGCGATACCGGCAGCGCGGAACGGACCCGGCAGATCAATACCGTGATCGAGGTGCCCAACAACGGCATCGTGATGCCGACGGTCTGCGGGCGCCCTCCCCTGCCCCCCGGATCGCTCAGCGCGACCGAGGTGGGCGTCGGCCTGGGTGAGGTCCAACTCACCTGGACCCGGAGCCCCGATCAGGATGCCGGTGAAGTCGATGCCCGCCAGTATGTCATCTGGCGCCGGCCGGCCGCGGAGACGCTGTGGGATGCGCCACTGCTCTTCGTGCGCGCCGAGCGGGACTCGGCCACCTATGCGACCACACTCACCGACAACGTGCCGGGGGAGTCCTACACCTTCGGCGTGGCCGTGCAGGACTGCACGCCATCCTTCTCGGCGACGGTGACCACCAACATCACCCTGTCGCTGCCACCCGCGCCGTGATCGGATCGCGCCCATGCCGATGACCCGCCGCCGCGATCCCCGCCGGGGAGCCGCCCTGATCCTCGCCCTGCTGATCTCGATCGCGGTTGCCGCGATGGCCATGGGCGCGATCATGGCCGCATCCGGGGCCGGCATCACCAGCAAGTTCTCCGCCCGGGAGGCCGCCATGCAGGCCGCCGCCAACGGCGGTCTGGAAATCATTCGCGACTCGATCAATCACGGCAACTTCGATTCCCTGCTGCCGCTCGACGGCTACACCGTGCTGGAAGAGGATGCGCCGGTAATCGACGCCTTTCGCGACGAGCTGCCGCGCACCACCCGCTCGCTCTACGTCGGCCGCACCGGTGGACGGACCGGCGGCGCGGCCACGGCCGGGCAGTACGGCAGCAACTTCGCATCGGCGCTGTCGGTAATCCGTGATCAGCGCGGCGCCGTCGCGGCGCGGCGGCTGCTGATGTCGCAGGAATCGTGGTCGAAGTTCGCGGTGGCGATCAACAAGTGGCCCGGCAACGCCGTTTACGGCTGCAACGAATCGGTCAACGGCCCCTTCCATTCGAACGACGCTCTCAAATTGATGTCGAGCTGCAACCCGAAGATCCTCTTTGCCGGTACCGCCACGGTGGTCGGGAATGTCCAGAACGAATCCTCGGGCAACTTCACCGGCGGCCTCCGGACCGGGGTGTCGGAGATCGAGTGGCCCACCCCTGCCAAGGTCACCCTGATGCAGAAGTTCGCCGCCGACGGCGACGCGGCCGGCGGTGACTATGACCTGACCTCCCGCACCAATGGCGATGCAGTGCCGGGTCTGCGGATCGAATTTCTGACCATCGACGCCAATGGGGATGGCGTCATCGGCTGGGACGAGGGCTACATGCGGGTCTGGGTCCCCGCCAATACCCGTGACAGCGTGATGGCCTACGCCACAGCCCGACGCTGGCCCCGGGTGCCGAGCGGCACCAGTTCCAGCAACGATCCGAACATGTACTCGCGCAACTGCGGCGCCACCATCAGACTCAACGGCCACACCCGCTGGTACTCGGCCCGCGAGATCTACGACAGCGTCGACGCCTCGCCCGGCCAGGACGCCGACGATGCCCGCAACGGCGTCCGCTGGGCGCTGCGGGGCGGCAGCGGATCGCGTCCCTCGCCGATCAGCAACCTGACGCCCACCAATCGGCGCTGCTACCTAGGCGGCGATCCGATGCTCTACCCCAGCACCGCGGGCACCGATCTCACACCCGATTCGCTGCTGACCAACACGCCGCTGCACACCAATAACTTCGGCTGGTGGAAGAAGCGGCGGACCGGTCCGTTCGCCGCTGTGGCGTCCCGCAGCGATGCGGCCTACCTGATCCCGCTCGGCGGCAATCCGAACTTCAAGGGCGTCATCTACGTCGACGGCGATGTGGCCATCAGCGGACGACTCCGCGGTCGCGTGTCAGTGTTCGCCACCGGCAACATCGTCTTCGTCGACGACCTGCTCTACGTCACGCCGCCCGGCACCAACTGCGGCTCTGACGGCGACATCTTCGGCGCGATTGCCACCCTCAATGCCATCATCGCCGACAACAATGTCCAAACCCCGTTCCCGGTCCACGGGATCGTCACCGGCGGCTTCGACGACACCCCGCGGGATGAGCAGCTCAACATGTTCATCATGGCGACCGGCACCAAGTCGGCAGGGACTGGCGACTTCGTCACCCAGGGCGTGATGAACGGTGCGCCGGGCGGCGCGCCACCCTACACCATCGGCGCAAGCACCGGTGAGGCCTGCGGCGGGGCGCCTGCCGGCTGCGTCAGGGTCACCGGCGGGATCTCGATGGGACGGGTCGAATACGCGACCTACAACGGATCAACCTGGGGCTATGCCGAGGCGCACACCTACGACAAGTGCGGCCAGGTGAACCCGCCGCCCTACTTCCCCACCACCGGGCGCTTCATCGCGAATCGCTACTACGAGGTGGATCCGGTGTGGCTCAACGACAAGGGCATCGAGAACTATTTCGCCGAGATCCGGGCCCAGTAAAGGAGAAAAGAGAAGAGAGACGATATTGCTAGCTCTCTCTTCTCTCTTTCTCTCTTCTCTCTTTCCTACACCTCGATGATCTGGTCGCGACGCGTCCCCACGCTCACATAGCGGATCGGCGCGTCGGCCAGATCCTGCAAGCGATCGAGGTAGGCGCGCGCCGCGGGGGGAAGTTGCGCCAGGCTGCGCACCTCCTCGGTGCTCCGCTGCCAGCCGGGCAACACCTCGTAGATCGGGGTCACCCGGTCGAGCACTGCCACGTCGGCCGGCACGCCGTCCAGCGGCTGGCCATCGAGCTGATAGCCCACCGCCACCGGAATCTCGGCGAAGGTATCGAGCACGTCGAGCTTGGTCACCGCCAGTCCGGTGAGGCCATTGACCCGAACACTGTACCGCACCACTTCGGCGTCGAACCAACCACAGCGGCGCGGGCGTCCGGTGGTGGCACCGAACTCGCCCCCCAACTGGCGCAGCCGATCCTCCAGTTCGCCTCCGGCGGCGGTGGGCAGCGGACCATTGCCCACCCGGGTGGTGTACGCCTTCACCACACCGAGTACACCATCGATTTCGGTCGGACCGATGCCGGCCCCAATTGCCGCACCGCCGGCGGTTGTCGACGACGAGGTCACGAAGGGGTAGGTCCCGTGGTCGACATCGAGCATGGCGCCCTGAGCGCCTTCGAGCAGCACCCGACGTCCGGCGCGGATCGCCCGATGGGTGAGCAGTCCGGTGTCACTGGCGAAGGGCGCGAGCAGCTCGCCCCACCGGAGCGCCAGGTCGACATGCTCGGCCAGGGCGGCCCGCTGGTCGGCCCCCATCAGCTTCAACATGGCATTGGCCCGCTCGATCCGCGGGGCCAGCAATTGCTCCACGCCGGCGCGATCGGTGAGATCGGCAAGTCGCACGCCCCGGCGGCCCACCTTGTCCTCATAGGCCGGTCCGATACCGCGCCCGGTGGTGCCGATCTGCTGCTGCTTTTCGCTGGCCCGATCGAGCAGCTTGTGATAGGGCATCACCAGGTGCGCCCGATCGGAAATGAACAGCCGACCATCGATCGAGACACCCTGGGTCCGAATCTGCTCCAGCTCAGCGAACAGCGTTTCGGGATCGAGCACCACGCCGTTGCCCACCACGCACGACGCGCCCGGGTGCAGAATCCCCGAGGGGATCTGATGCAGAATGAACTGGCGGTCGTCGACCACGACGGTATGACCGGCGTTGGCGCCGCCCTGATAGCGCACGACAAGGTCGGCCTGCTCGGCCAGGACATCGACCAGCTTGCCCTTGCCCTCGTCGCCCCACTGGGCGCCGACCACTACCACACAGGTGTGCTTGCGATCGAACACGGCTTATCGCCTCCCCGACAGACGCGCCAAACAAAACGGCCCCTCGCGGGGCCGCTCATGGTCTCCCTCGGAAGCTAGCGCTTCCGCCTCACCGGGTCAATCGGACACCGTCGCCGGGAAGGCTTCGGCCATGCCGTCCTTGACCGCCTTCTCCATCGCCTTGCGGACCGCCGACGGCTCGGCGCCGGCCATCACCGCACTGCGAAGCGCGGGGGTCAGTTCCAGCCACTCGACCACGGCATGGCGTCCTTCGCCTTCGTCCCGGACCACCAGGCGCTGGGCCGCAATCCCATGCAGCACGGCTGCCAGCCGCATCCGGCCCAGCTCGCGTTCGCTCGCCGGCAACGACGCCACCGCCTGCAACAGGGTTTGCGCCACATCGCCCGCCGAGGTGACCGCAATCACCAGGGTCCCGGTCTCCGCCGCCCGAACCGCCAGATCAAGTGCCGCCCCGTCACGCAGTTCACCGATGACCAGCACATCGGGATCCTGGCGCAGCGCCGCCTTGATGGCCACCGCCACCGAGTCGGTATCGGTGCCGATCTCGCGCTGGGTGATCGATCCGGTGAGGTCGCGGTGGAGAAACTCGATCGGATCCTCGAGGGTGATGACGTGACGGGCGCTGGAGCGATTGATGTGGTGGACCATCGCGGCGACCGTGGAGGTCTTGCCGCTGCCGGCCGGTCCCGAGATCAGAACCAGGCCCGAGTGGAATTCGGCGAAGCGGCTGATCACCTCGGGCAGCCCGAGTCCCTCGGGCGTGGGGACCGAGAACGGAATGACCCTGAGCACCACCATGAACGACGAGCGCTGACGGAGTACGTTGACCCGGAACCGTCCCAGTCCCTGAATACCCCAGGAACAGTCGAAGTCACGCAGGGTGTCGAGCCGGGGATCGTCGAGCGGCAGTTGGGCAAAGGTGGCAGCCAGGGCCCGGGTCTGTTCCGGAGTCAAACGCTGTTTGGTCAGCGGCACCAGATGGCCGTCGACCCGGGCGCGGAACACATCGCCCGCCTTGGCATGGACATCGGCGGCGCCGCGCTGGACTGCGGACTTGAGCACCCGCGCCAGCATCGACTCCTCGCTCACCGCGGACCCGGCGGCAGGAACCCCATCTTGTCGCGCACCTGGTCCATGGTCTCTCGGGCCTGGGTACTGGCCGTCGCGGCGCCGTCGGCGAGAATCTCAGTCACCACCTCGGGCCGGGCTTCGAGTTCCTTGCCCCGTTCGCGGATCGGCGCCAGCGTCTCGGTCATGTGATGCGCCAGCACCTTCTTGCAGTCGATGCATCCCCACGCGGCGGTGCGGCAGTTGATCGCCACTTGTTCCACCACATCGGGGGGCGAGAAGTGGCGGTGCAACGCGTAGATGTTGCAGATCTCGGGCGTTCCCGGATCGTGGCGGGTGACCCGCGCCGGGTCGGTCTTGGCCGGCCGCAGCTTCTGCCAGATCTCCTCGGGTGAGTCCATCACCCCGATGGTGTTGCCGAGCGACTTGGACATCTTCGCCTGCCCATCGAGGCCGATGATCCGTCGCGCCGGGCTGAGAATCGGCTGCGGTTCCGGGAAAAAGGGCTCGCCGGGTGAGAAGGCCGCATTCCACTTGCGCGCCACTTCGCGGGTCAGTTCCAGGTGCTGCACCTGATCCTCACCCACCGGCACCGCTTCGGCCCGGTAGAGCAGGATGTCGGCCGCCATCAGAATCGGGTAGGTGAGCAGGCCGCTGGGAATCGACTCGACCCGAGCCGACTTGTCCTTGAACTGCGTCATCCGCTCGAGTTCACCCAGCGGGGTGATGGTGGCCAGCAACCAGGCGAGGGTGGTGTGCTCGGGCACATGGCTCTGAATGAACAGCGTGGCGCGGGCCGGATCGACGCCGGCCGCCAGCAGCGAGATCGCCATCTCGCGGGTCCGCTGAGCCAGCATGCTGGCATCGTAGCGTCCGGTGATGGCGTGCTGATCGACGATGCAGTAGAGACAGTCGTGATCGTCCTGCAGCGCGACGTAATTGCGGATGGCACCGAGCCAGTTGCCGATGTGCATCTCGCCCGAAGGCTGAATGCCGGAGAAGACCTGCGCCATCGGTTACGCCGCCGTGAGAATAACGGGTCCGTCGTCGGTGATCGCGACAGTGTGCTCGAAATGAGCGGCCCAGGTGCCGTCGCGGGTCACGACTGTCCACTTGTCGGCCAGGGTGCGGGTCGCCGGGCTGCCGAGCGTAATCATCGGCTCGATGGCGAGGGTCATCCCGCTGCGCAGCGTGGGACCGCGGCCGGGGGTACCGAAGTTGGGAACCTGCGGTTCCTCGTGGAATGTCGATCCGATCCCATGCCCGACCAATTCGCGCACCACGCCATAGCCGGCCGCCTCGGCGACTGTCTGCACCGCGTGGCCGATATCACCGATCCGCTGTCCGACCACTGCCGCCTGAATGCCGGCATCGAGCGACGCCCGGGTCACCCGCAGCAGCTCGGCGATGTCGGCGGCAATCTCACCCACCGGCAGGGTGACCGCAGAATCGGCGTGCATCCCGTCGAGATGAACGCCGCAGTCCACCGACACCACTGAGCCCTCGTGCAGCACCGTCCGGGGAGACGGGATGCCATGCACGATCTCGTTATCGACCGAGGTGCAGAGTGTCTTGGGGAAGCCGTACAAGCCCTTGAACGACGGGGTGGCACCATCGTGAGACCTGATGAATCGTTCGGCCTCGCGATCGAGGTCCTCGGTGGTCATGCCGGGCTCAAGAATCTCGGCCATGCGCTCCAGCGTCGCGTGCAGGATCCGCCCGGCCCGCCGCATGATGTCGATCTCCCGGGCGGACTTCAGCGTGGTCATGCGACCCCCAGTGCCTCGCGCACCCGGGCCTGCACCTGGTCCACCGTCCCGAGGGCCGCGACCCGGCGCACCACGCCGAGGCGCTGGTACCAGGCCAGCACCGGCGCCGTCTGTTCCTGGTAGGCATCGAGGCGGCGACGCACCGCGACGGGATCGTCGTCGGCCCGGCCCTCGATCCCGCGGCGCCGTTCGAGTCGCACCAGGATTTCCTCAGCGCTGACATCGAAGAACAACACATGGTCCATCTGGCGGCCCCGCGCCGTCAGCAGGTCGGCCATGCCTTCGGCCTGCGGCACCGTCCGGACCACACCATCGAAGATCACCCCGCCGTCCGCGGCGGGGCGATCCAGCTCCTCACGGACGATCCCCAGGATGATCGCGTCGCTCACCAGCGCCCCGGCTTCCATGACCGCCCGGGCCTCGAGGCCCAGCGGCGTCTCCCGCCGGACCGCATCGCGCAGCAGATCGCCGGTGGCGAACGTCGGCAGGCCGAGATGCTGGGCGAGCAGCGCTCCCTGAGTGCCCTTACCGGCGCCAGGCGGACCGAGCAGGAGAATATCCACGGCTCACATGCCGAAGCGGCTCTGCCGCCCGCCGCGTGACTTGACCCGTCCCGCCTTCATGAAGCCATCGTACTTGCGCAGCGTGCGATGCTGTTCGATCTGGGCGATGGTGTCGAGCAACACGCCCACCACGATCAGAATCGACGTCCCGCCGAACTGGAACTGCGGGATGTTGAGCATGGTCGCCACGATCAGCGGAATGATCGCGACCAGGGCCAGGAAGATCGAGCCCGGCAGGGTGATCCGTCCCAGGACATCGTCGATGTAGTCGGCAGTGGCCGACCCGGGCCGCACGCCCGGAATGAACGCGCCCTGCTTCTTCAGGTTCTCCGACAGATCGACCGAATTGAAGATGATCGAGGTGTAGAAGTAGCTGAACACGATGATCAGCAGTGCGAAGATCACGTTATACAGCGTGCTGCCCGGCAGCAGGAACCCGGCGATCCCCCGCAGGAAATCGTTGGGGGCGAAGTTCGCGATGGTCGACGGCACGATGATCACCGTCTGGGCGAAGATGATCGGCATCACGCCGGCGGTGATCAGTCGGACCGGGATGAACGTCTTCTGGCCTTCGCGGATCCGCCCCCGCCCCATCACCTTGCGCGGGATCTGAATCGGAATCCGGCGGACCGCCAGCGTCATCGCCACCACCGCGGTGACCATGGCCAGGAGCACCGCCAGGAAGAACACCGCCTTGGGGAAGCTGATCACATCGGTGCGCACGAACTCGATCAGGCCGATCACGCCGGGCCAGAGCCGTTCGAGAATCGACACCGTGATCAGCAGCGACATCCCGTTGCCGATGCCTCGCTCGGTGATCTGCTCACCCAGCCACATCACGAAAATGGCGCCGGCGGTGAGGATCACCACCATCACCAGGCGTGACATCATGCCCGGGTCGCGCACCGCGCCCAACCCCTCGACGAACAGCGAGAAGGTGTAGGCCTGGGCCAGCGAAATCGCCACCGTGAGGTAGCGGGTCCACTGCGTGATCGTCTTTCGGCCGTCTTCGTCCTTCTGCATCTTGCTGACCGACGGGACCACACCGGCGGCAAGCTGGAAGACGATTGACGCCGAGATGTAGGGCATGATCCCGAGCGCCAGAATGGTCGCCTGGGTCAGCCCGCCCCCGAGGGCGTCGTAGAGCTGGAACAGCCCGGCGGCCGCCGATCCCTGCAGGGCGAGCTGGAGCTGGACCACATCGACGGTCGGTGACGCGATGTGCGCACCGACCCGATAGATGAAGATTGCCAGCAGGGTGAAGAGCAGCTTGTTCTTCAGCTCTTCGTCGAGACTGAACCCCGGAACCCGAGGCGCCGTCATCAGCTCTCGACCTTACCGCCGGCGGCGGTGATCTTGGCCACGGCCGATGCCGACGCCTTGAGTCCGCGCACCGTCACGGCGCGGGTCACCTCGCCGTGGCCCAGCAGCTTGACCGGATCGGTCGCGCGCTTGAGCACGCCGGCGGCGGCGAGCGTTTCAGGAGTGATCTCGTTGCCGTCGACCTTGTCCAGATCGCGCAGATTGACGGCGAGGTAGGTCACCTTGAACGGATTGGTGAAGCCGCGCTTGGGCAACCGGCGATAGAGCGGCATCTGGCCGCCCTCGAAGCCCGGATTGGTGCTGCCACCGGTGCGCGCCTTATGGCCCTTATGGCCCTTGCCCGACGTCTTGCCCAGTCCCGACCCGGGGCCGCGTCCCACCCGGCGACGGGTCTGACGCGAACCGGGAGCCGGCCTGAGGGTCGACAGCGTGACCGGGTCGACCTGTTCGTCCTGTCCTGCCATCTCAGCTCTCCTTGACCGGGGCCACCGTGATCAGGTGGCGCACCTTGGTCAACATGCCTCGCATGGTCGCCGTATTGGCGACTTCGACCGAGGCCTGATGATGGGTGAGACCGATCGACTTGAGGGTCCGCCGCATGGTCTCGGCGTGCCCGATGCCCGATCGGATCTGGGTGACCACCAACCGGGTGGCTTCGGCTTCGGACGGGATCACCGCCGCATGATGGGCCGGACCCTGCCGTCCCACGACTGGATTGCGCCCCATATCAGGCCTCCTGCTGGCGGGCGCGGTAGCCGACCTGATCGACCTCGATGCCGCGCTCGCGCGCCACCTGCTCCACCGAGATCAACGAAGTCAGGCCGGCAATCGTGGCCCGCACCATGTTGTGCGGATTGTTGGATCCGAGACTCTTGGTCAGAATGTCGGTGATGCCGGCGCACTCAAGCACCGAGCGCACCGGGCCACCGGCGATCACGCCGGTACCGCTGGCGGCCGGCTTGAGCAGCACCCGTCCGGCCCCGTGCTCCCCGATGATTTCATGGGGAATGGTCGAGCCGACCCGGGCGATGGTGGTCATCGAAGCCTTGGCGGCTTCGACGGCCTTGCGCACCGCTTCGGCCACCTCGTTGGCCTTCCCCGAGGCAATGCCGACCCGTCCCTTGCCATCGCCCACGGCGACCAGGGCATTGAACGAGAAGCGGCGGCCGCCCTTGACGACCTTGGCGACCCGGTTGATCGACACCACGTTCTCGACGAATTCCTTCTCCGCCGGCTCGCGCTCCTCGCGTCCCCGGCCGCGACCGCGACCGCCAGGACCCTGTCCCCGACCCCCCTGGGGACCGCGCCCGCCGCCTCGACCGCCGCGTCCCCGCGGCGCACTTCCTTCGGCCGGTCCGGCGCCGGTCGTCGTCTCGTTACTCATCAGAACTCCAGTCCGCCCTCGCGGGCCCCGTCAGCGACCGCCTTGACGCGGCCATGATACTTGTAACCCGCGCGATCGAAGACCACTGCCGTGATACCCGCCGCCTTGGCGCGCTCGGCAATCAGCTTGCCGACCGCCTTGGCCTGGGCCACCTTGCCGGCTCCCTCGACCTGAACCCCCTCGCTCCGATCGGCCACACCGAGCAACGCCACACCGCGCTCGTCGTCGACCAACTGGGCGTACATGTGCTTGAGCGAACGGTAGACCACCAGCCGCGGCCGTGCCGCGGTGCCGGCCACCCGCTGCCGCACCCGGAGATGCCGGCGAAGCCGCCGATCGCGTTCCGACTTCGGAGAATGGATTGGCCGCATTTACTTCGCTCCCGTCTTGCCCGCCTTGCGGCGAACCCGTTCACCCTGGTAGCGGATGCCCTTGCCCTTGTAGGGCTCAGGCGGGCGCACCGCACGGATCTCCGCGGCGACCTGTCCGACCAGTTCCTTGTTGATCCCTTCGATCTTGAGGATCGTGGGCGATTCGACCTTGAGGGCAATGCCCTCCGGCGCCGCAAACTGGACCTGATGCGACAAGCCGACCACCAGATTCACCCCGTACGGCTTGGCCTCAGCCTTGTAGCCGACGCCCTGCAACTCCAGCGTCTTGCTGAAGCCGTTCGCCACGCCCTCGATCATGTTGGCGATCAGGGTGCGCGACAGGCCGTGCAGCGCCTTGTGCCGGGCGGCGTCGGACGGGCGACTCACGCTCACCTCCGCCCCGTCGAGACGAATCGTCATCTCGGCCGGCAGGGTGCGGGTCAGGGTGCCCCGGGAACCGGTGACCGTCACCGTGCTGCCGTCGATCGAGACCGTGACGCCGGCGGGAACCGCAATCGGACGCTTACCAATGCGTGACATCGGACCTCCCTTACCAGACGACGGCGAGCAACTCGCCGCCCAGGTTGGCCGAGCGCGCTTCCCGATCGGTCATCAACCCCCGCGGGGTCGAGACGATCGCGATGCCGAGGCCGTTCTTGACCCGCGGCAGATCGCGGCACTTGACGTAGCGTCGCAGCCCCGGCGTCGAGACCCGCTGCAACTCGCGAATCACCGGCAGCTCATTGTGATACTTCAGGTACAACCGCAGCGTCCCGGCCGGGCCGTCTTCCAGCACCCGGAACTCGGCGATGTAGTGGTTGTCCCGCAGCAGCCGCGCCACCTCGGCCTTGAGCTTCGAAGCGGGAATGTCCACCCGCTTGTGCCCGGCCGAGCAGGCATTGCGGATGCGGGTCAGCATATCCGCGACAGGATCAGTCATGCTCATGAAGTCATCTCCCTCAGGCGACCCGGAGCGCCAACGGCGTCTCACCCCGGAATGGCCAGCCGAACTCGCGAAGCAGCGCCATCGCGAGGTCATCGCGGCCTGCCGTGGTCACCAGCGTGATGTCCATCCCGTGTACCAGCTCGACCTTATCGAAGTCGATCTCGGGGAAGATCATCTGTTCCTTCACGCCGAAGGTGTAGTTGCCGCGGCCGTCGAACGACCGGGTCGGCAGCCCGCGGAAGTCCCGAATCCGCGGCACAGTCAACGTGATGAAGCGATCGAGGAACTCATACATCCGGGCGCCGCGCAGCGTGACGCAGCATCCGACCGGCATGCCCGCCCGGAGGCCGAAGTTGGCGATCGCCTTCTTGGCCCGGGTCAGCACGCCGCGCTGTCCGGTGATCTGCGCCAGCTCCTCCAGGGCGTGATCGACAAGCTTGGGCGTCTTGGCCGCCTCGCCCAGGCCGACATTGATCACGATCTTGGTGAGCCGGGGCACCCGGTTGGGGTTGGCCAGGCCATACTCGCTCTGCAGCCGGGGACGAATCGTCTCCTCGTAGTAGCGCTGCAGGCGCGGCTTGCCGACACTCGCCTGGGGCGCCTCGTCGGTCGGCAGCGTGGCCACAGCCCGCCCGCCGCTCGACCCGGCGCCCTTGGCGCTCTTCCCGCCGCCACTGGCGGCGCCGGTGGCCTTCTTTCCTGCCTTCGTGGTCGCCATGATCAGCGGCTCCTCGGAATCGCGACGCCCGACTTGACAGCAATCCGTTCCACCGTGCCGTCGGCATCCTTGCGGCGCCGCACCCGGGTGGGCGCATTGGTCTTCGGGTCGATCAGCATCAGCTTCGAATGGTGCATCGGCGCGGGAAATGTCACGATCCCGGCCTCGGTGGTCTGGGTCGCCCGGCGATGCCGCTTGGCGAGATTGAGCCCCTCGACCACGACCCGCCCGGTCTTGGGAAAGACGCGCAGCACCGTGCCGCGCTTGCCCTTCTCCTCCCCGGAGATCACCTGCACGCTATCACCCTTGGTGATGTGCATCTTGAGGCGGGCCGGGGTGGCCTGCGTCTTGACCCGGGCCGCCTTGCGGTACACGAGTGGCTTCATATCAGAGCACCTCCGGCGCGAGCGACACGATCTTCATGTACCGCTTTTCGCGCAGCTCGCGCGCCACCGGCCCGAAGATACGGGTTGCCCGGGGCTCGCCCTGGTCGTTGATCAGGACCGCGGCGTTCTCGTCGAAGCGAATGTACGATCCGTCCTTGCGGCGGACCTCCTTCGCGGTCCTGACGATCACGGCCTTGGCCACGTCTCCCTTTTTGACCTGTCCGGTGGGAATCGCGTCCTTGATCGCCACCACCACCTTGTCTCCCAAGGAGGCGTAGCGTCGCCGCGACCCACCGAGGACCCGGATCACCAGCGCCTTGCGAGCACCGGAATTGTCCGCGATCCGCAGGATGCTTTCCTGCTGCACCATCGTTCGTTCTCCTCTGGCCTAGCGCGCCCGCTCGACCACAGCCGTGGTGCGCCACCGCACCGTCCGCGCCAGGGGTCGAGTCTCCATGATGCGCACCGTGTCGCCCGTCTTGGCGTCGTGGTCGTTGCGCGCCTTCACCTTGGTACTGCGGGTGATCTGCTTGCCGTACTTGGGATGTGCCATCCGCCGCGTCAGCAGCACCGTCACCGTCTTCTCCATCCGGTCGCTCACCACCACGCCCGTCCGGATCTTCCGCGCCGCGCGGGCGGCGGGGGTCGTTGTTTCGTCGCTCATGTCCGCCTCACCCTTCGCCACGGCGCTTCTGGCCGAGAATCGTCTGCACCCGGGCGATGTCCCGGCGCAGGGTCCGGAACCGCATCGGATTCTCGATGCTCTCCGTTGCCGCCTTGAAGCCCAGCATCACCCGCTCGTTCTGCAACTCCGCCAACTTGGCCGTCAGTTGATCGACACTCAGGTCCCGCAGATCATTGCTCGTGATCGCCATGGTCAGATCTCCTCGCGCCGGACGATCCGGGTCCGCACCGGCAGCTTGGCTTCGGCCAGCGCCATCGCCTTGCGCGCCAGCTCATCGGAGACACCGTCCACCTCGAACAGCACCCGACCCGGCTTGATCACCGCCACCCATCCCTCCGGGTTGCCCTTGCCCTTCCCCATCCGGGTTTCGGCCGGCTTCTTGGTGATCGGCTTGTCGGGGAAGATCCGGATCCAGACCTTACCGCCGCGCTTCATTTCGCGCGTCATCGCGACACGGGCCGCCTCGATCTGACGGTTGGTGATCCAGCCCGGCTCCAACGACATGACCCCCCAGGTGCCGAAGGCGACAGTATTCCCCCGCGTCGCCACGCCCTTGGTGCGTCCCTTGAACGTCTTGCGGAATTTGATCCGCTTTGGTGCCAGCATGGCTCAGCTCCCCGTGCTGTAGGTGCGGCCCGAGACGTCGTCGACCACTTCACCGCGGAAGATCCAGACCTTGATCCCGATCGTCCCGTAGGTGGTCTTGGCTGTGCTCGTGGCATAATCGATGTCGGCCCGGAGGGTGTGCAGCGGCACCCGGCCCTCGCGGTACCCCTCGGTCCGCGCGATTTCGGCGCCGCCCAAACGACCCGACGCCCGCACCCGAATGCCCTGGGCGCCCATCCGCATCGAACTCTGCACCGCCCGCTTCATGGCGCGGCGGAACGAGATCCGCTGCACCAACTGGGCGGCGATGTTGTCGGCGACCAGCTTGGCCGACAACTCGGGCCGCTTGATCTCCTCAACATTGACCGCCACCTCGCGGCCGGCGCCGGCGTGGCGCTCCAGCACCAGGGCCAGTTCCTCTCGCAGCTTGTCGACCTCGGCGCCCTTCTTGCCGATCACCACACCGGGCCGGCCGGTATGGATGGTGATCGTCACCTTGCCGGGCTTGCGCTCGATATGCACTTCGGCAATGGCCGCATGGCCGAGCCGCTTCTGGATGTAGTCGCGGATCAGGCGATCCTCACGCAGCAGCGCCGGCATGTCGGCGCCGGCGTACCAGCGCGAGAACGGCTGCCGGGTGACCCCGAGCCGGAACCCGACCGGATGCGTCTTCTGCCCCATTACTTCGCTCCCTTCGGCGCCACGGCGATACGCACATGGCTGGTCCGCTTCCGAATCGGGGTGGCCCGGCCTTGCGCCGCGGCGGTGAACCGCTTGAGCGGCGTCCCCATGTCGACCTGCGCATCGACCACAACCAACTGGTCCAGGTCGAAGGTCTCGTTGTCCCGCTCGGCGTGCTGCTCCGCATTCGCCACCGCCGACTTCAGCGTCTTGGCGATCTGGCGCGCCGCCAGCTTCTTGTTGAACTGGAGGATGGCATACGCCTCATTGACGCCCTTGCCCCGGATGAGATCCATCACCAGGCGCATCTTGCGGGGCGACTGGCGCACCGATCGCTGAATCGCATAACCACGCATCTCAGGCCTTCGCCTTCTTGTCCGCCACCAGCTTGCCGCTGTGGCCGCGGAACAGACGCGTCGGGGCAAACTCCCCGAGCTTGTGTCCGACCATGTTCTCCGACACGTACACCGGGACGAACTTGTTCCCGTTGTGGACGGCGAAGGTATGGCCCACGAATTCGGGGAGAATGGTGCTCGCCCGGCTCCAGGTCTTGATGACCTTCTTCTCGTTCTTCTCGTTCTGGGCCGTCACCTTGTCGAGCAGCGCCTGCTGCACGAAGGGGCCCTTGCGGATGCTCCGCGCCATTACTTGGTCGCCTTCCCACGCTTGCGCCCGCGAACAATCAGGCGCGTCGACGCCTTCTTGCGGGCCCGGGTCTTGGTGCCCTCCGGCTTGCCCCAGGGCGAGACAGGCGGCCGGCCACCGGACGTCTTTCCTTCACCACCACCGAGCGGGTGATCCACCGGGTTCATCGCCACACCACGGACATGCGGACGACGCCCCTGCCACCGCGTCTTGCCGGCCTTGCCGACCGAGAGCAGCTCGTGCTCGGCATTGCCGATTTCCCCGATGGTCGCCATGCAGCGCTGGTGGACCATCCGCATCTCGCTGCTCTTGAGCCGCAGCGTGACGTACTCCCCTTCGCGCGCCACCACCTGGGCTCCCTGACCGGCCGAGCGCGCCATCGCGCCGCCCTTACCGATCTTCAGCTCGATGTTGTGGACCAGGGTACCCAGCGGCACTTCGGCCAGCGGCACCGCATTGCCGGTCCGGATGTCGCTGCCCGGGCCACTGACCACGGTGTCGCCCTGCGCCAGACCCTTGGGGTGAAGGATGTAGCGCTTTTCCCCGTCGGCGTAGACCACCAGCGCGATCCGGGCGGTGCGGTTGGGATCGTACTCGATCTCCGCGACCCGGCCCGGCACGCCGTGCTTGTCCCGCCGGAAGTCGATCCGGCGATACTGGCGCTTGTGTCCGCCGCCCCGGTGGCGACTGGTGACATGGCCCTTGTTGTTCCGGCCGCCCGACTTGCTCAGCGGCTCGACCAGCGACTTCTCCGGCGTGCTCCGGGTGATCTCATCGAAGCCGGAGATCGACCGGAACCGGGTGCCCGCGGTGATGGGACGGAATTGACGAATGCTCATGGTCAGCCCTCGAAGACGGCGAGTGAATCGCCGTCCTTCAATGTCACGATCGCCTTCTTCCAGCGCGCCGTGACCCCGCGGGTCCGGGCGCGCGCCACGGCCTTGCGCCGCATCTGCATGGTGCGCACGCTCACGGCCGTGACACCGAAGAGTTGCTGCAAGGCCAGACGGATCTGGTGCTTGGTCGCCTCGGGATGCACCTCGAAGGCATACTCGCCCCGCTGCTGGAACGCGGTCGAGCTCTTCTCGGTGACCAACGGACGAACCACGATGCCGTGCAGATCAGCCATCAGACACTCTCCTTCGCATCGGTCACCGCCGCCAGGGCCGGCGCTTCAATGATCAGCGCCGCGGCATGCAGGATGTCGTAGGCCGTCGCGTCGGTGAACGGCAGCACCGTCAGCCCCTCGACGTTGCGCCCCGAGAGATAGACCGCCGGCTTGCTGCCGTCGGTGAGCAGCACAACCCGCACGTCAGCCAACCCCAGTCGCTGCCGCAGCTCCACCAGAGTGCGGCTCCGCGGCACCTCGAAGGTCAGCGCATCGATCACATGGATCATGCCCTCGCGCGCCCGGGCATTGAGCGCCGAGCGGCGCGCCAACTGGCGCTGCTTGCGCGGCAACTCGACCCGGTAGCTGCGCGGAATCGGTCCGAAGACCACCCCGCCGCCGCGGAAGTGCGGCGCCCGGGTGGTGCCCTGACGCGCCCGCCCGGTGCCCTTCTGCTTGTAGGGCTTCTGATTGCCGCCAGAGACTTCCTGGCGCCGCTTGGTCTTGGCCGTGCCCTGACGCTGATTGCCCAGATGGCTGACCACCGCCTGGTGCAACACCGCCTCGTTCACGGTCCCGTCAAACAATGCCGTCGGCAGCGCAAAGCCGGCGTCGTGCCGGGCGCCACTGGCCGAGAAATGGGGCGCATCAGTCATGGCGGCTCTTTCCTCCCTGCCGGGCAACAGTCACGATGCCGTTCTTCGATCCCGGCACCGCGCCGCGCACGAACAGCAGATTGCGTTCGGCATCGACCCGCACGATCCGGAGACCGAGTTCGGTATGGCGGGCATCGCCGTGGTGGCCGGGCATCCGCTTGCCCTTGATGACCCGCGACGGGTTGGTGCCCGGCCCGATCGATCCCGGCTTGCGATGGCGGGTGTTGCCGTGCGACCCCGGGCCGCCGCCAAAGCCATGGCGGTGCATCACGCCCTGGAAGCCGCGTCCCTTCGAGGTGCCGGTGACCTTCACCAGATCGCCGGCGGTGAACATGTCGACAGTCACCAGCGTGCCCGGCTCAACGGCGTCACCGGCCGGCTGGAACATCCGCACCACCTGGGGCGCGTAGTCGAGGCCCGCCTTGCGGGCGTGGCCGGCTTCGGCCCGGGTGGTGCGCAGATCCTTCTTGCGCCCCCAGCCGAGCTGCACCTGCGACTCGCCCACCTGCAGCACCGGGCAGGGCCCGGCCTCGATCACCGTCACCGGCACGGCAGTGCCGTCATCGCTGAAGACTCGGGTCATGCCGAGCTTGCGTCCGATCAATCCATTAGTCGCCATGGCTACTCGACCTTGATCTCGACGTCCACGCCCGCCGGAAGATCCAGCTTGGTCAGCGCGTCCATCGTCTGAGGCCGTGAGTCGTGGATGTCGAGCAGCCGCTTGTGGGTCCGCAGCTCGAACTGTTCGCGACTCTTCTTGTCGACATGCGGCGAGCGCAGCACCGTCCAGCGCTCCATCTTGACCGGCAACGGGATCGGCCCCGAAATCTGGGCCCCCGTCTTCTCCGCCGTGCGCACGATATCCGCCGCGGCCTGATCCAGGACCACGTGGTCGAACGCCTTGAGGCGGATGCGGATTTTTCCTGCCATGTGTTACCTCATCAGTTGCGCATCATGATCGAACCGAAGTGCCCGACCACTGTCGCGAGTTTTACCCCGAGCCGCGGCGCGGCGACGGGATCCCCAGCCCAGCGCTTGCTTACTTCAGGATCTTGGTCACCACACCGGCGCCCACCGTCCGGCCACCTTCCC
>CBFGTB010000020.1:0-25658 GCA_965651715.1 uncultured Gemmatimonadales bacterium | reverse complement strand
GCAACCAGGACGGCATTCTGGTCAAGCTGCGTGACGTCGCCCGGGTGGAATTGGGGGCCGAGGACGAGCGGTCCGGCATTCGGACCGACGGCCAGAACGCGGTGGGCATCGGCCTGGTGCGCCAGTCCAAGGCCAACATCATCGAAACCGCCGATGCGATTCGCGCGGCCATCCCCGAGATCCAGGCCGCCCTGCCGGCCGGGACCCATCTGGTGGTCGGGTTCGACCAGTCGATCTTCGTCAAGCAGTCGATCCACGACGCGATGCGGACGCTGTTCGAGGCCGGCGTGCTGGTGGTGATCATCATCTTCCTGTTCCTGCGGAATCTGCGCGCGACACTGATTCCCGCCCTGGCCATTCCCGCCTCGGTGATCGCGGCGTTTCTGGTGATGTATGCCTTTGGCTACTCGATCAACAACTTCACGCTGCTGGCGCTGACGATCGCCATCGGCATCGTGGTCGACGACGCCATCATCGTGCTCGAGAACGCCTATCGCCATCAGGAGGAGCTGCACAAACCGCCGGTCCAGGCGGCGGTGGAGGGCACCCGCGAGATCGGCTTCGCGGTGATCGCCACTACGGCGGCGCTGATGGCGGTGTTCGTGCCGCTGGCGTTCCTGCAGGGGAATACCGGGCGGTTGTTCAATGAATTCGGAATTGCCGTCGCGGGCGCGGTGCTGATCTCCGGGTTCGTGGCGCTGACGTTGACCCCGATGCTCTGCGCCAAGCTGCTGCGGGTGCCGTCGTCGCACGGGCCGCTGTTCCGGGTGTTCGAACGCGGCCTCGACAGCATTTCCCGCGGCTACGGCCATGTGCTCGACTGGGTCCTGCGCCACGCAGTGGTGACAGTGGTGACGGTGATCGGTTTGGCGGCGGCGGCGGCGCTGGTGTTCACCACCCTGCGGCGGGAATTCATTCCGGCCGACGACCGGGGCGTGATCTACGTCAATATCACAGCCCCCGAAGGGGCGACGCTGGCCTACACCGAGCGCTATCAGCGTCAGGTGGAGGACCTGGTCGGCGCGCTGCCGGAAATCAATTCGGTGTTTTCCATCATCGGCCGGGGCAACACCCCCAATCGCGGCATGGTGGTCGCCCGGATGACGCCCTGGGAGGAGCGCGAGCGCAGCGCCGAAGAGGTCCTGGCCGAGCTGCGGCCCAAACTGGCGCAGATCCCGGGGATTCAGGCCTTCGCGTCCAATCCGCCGGCGATCGGAGGCCGCGGCTCGCCGATCGAGTTCATTGTCAGGAACCCCGACTACGACTCGCTGCTGGTGGCCAATGAGCGACTGCTGAGTCGGGCGCGCGGCATTGCCGGGCTGGTGAACGTCGATACCGATCTCAAGGTGAACAAGCCGGAGCTGACTGTGGCCTTCGACCGGGATCGCGCCGAAGACCTCGGCGTGCCGGTGGCCGACGTGGCGGCGACGCTCCAGACCATGCTGGGCGGAACCCGCGCCAGCACCTTCACCCGCGACAACAAGCTCTACGACGTGCTGCTGCAACTCGATCCCACCGCGCGCGCCACGCCGCAGGACATGGATGGCATCTTCGTCCGCGGCCGGGGCAACGCGCTGATTCGGCTCGACGCGCTGGCCCATGTCGAGGAAACCACCGGGCCGCGGGCGGTGGCCCACTACGAACGGGTCCGCTCCTTCACCCTCACGGCCGGGACCAGCCCGAGCCTGGCGCTGGGTGACGCCATCGATTCGCTGACGGCGATCACCTCACGCGATCTGCCGCCGGGGACCACCATCGCGCTCGGCGGCGAGGCGCGGGAGCTGGCCGAGAGCGGCAACGAGCTGGCGCTGGCCTTCGGTCTCGCCATCATCGTGGTGCTGATGGTGCTGGCCTCACAGTTTGAGTCGCTGATCCACCCGTTCACCGTGCTGATGGCAGTGCCGCTGGCGGTGATCGGCGCCATCTTCACGCTGCGGATCGCCGGCAGTACGATCAATCTCTACTCGCAGATCGGCATGATTCTGCTGGTGGGTCTGGTCACCAAAAATTCCATTCTGTTGGTGGAGTATGCCAATCAGTTGCGCGATCAGGGGGCCGATCTGCTGCATGCCGTCCGCGAGGCGGGGCGGATCCGGCTGCGACCGATTCTGATGACCTCAGTCGCCACCATCATGGGTGCGGTGCCGATCATGTTCGGCAGCGGCGCCGGTTCCACCTCGCGGCGGCCGCTGGGCTACGCCATCGTGGGCGGCGTGGCCTTCTCGACGCTGCTGACACTGCTGGTGGTGCCGGTGGTCTGGCTCCAGTTCGAGCGGGTGCTGGAACGGCGCCGGGCGCGGCATCAGGCGAGCGCGACGGTTCGTGAGGCGCACTCATGATCGCGACCATGCTGTGGCTGTCGGTGATGACGAGTGCCGTCCCGGCCGACACCCTGCCGGTGGTGACGCTGGCCGAAGCGCTCGACGCCGCGCTGGCCGTGAGTCCCGACTACGTGCGCAGTATCGGCCAGTTGGAAAACGCCGAGTGGGCTCGGCGGGCGGCCAAGCTGACATTCTTCCTGCCCAACATCACGGCCAACGCCAGCTATCAGGAGTTGTCGACCTCGCAGTTCAATGTCGGCATCGGCCAGGCGGCCAGCGCGACCGGGTCCGCCAGTCTTGATGCCCGCTACGAGTTGTTTGCCGGCGGGCGCAAATGGCAGACGGCTCGACGGGCCAACGCCGAGTTCGATCGGGCCGAAGCCGGTGAGGTGGGAGCGCGGTTCCTGGCGGCGCTGGAGACCGAGCGCGACTACTACTCGGTGTTGGGCGCTCATGAACTGCTCGACGTGGCACGGCAGCGGCAGACCCGGGCCGAAGAGCAGTTTGCCCTGGCGCGGACCCGGGTGGTGAGCGGGGCCACTGTCCAATCGGATTCACTCCAGTTGCTGCTGGAGCGGCAGCGGGCCGAAACCGATGTCCTCACCCGCGAAGCGGCGCTGACCGTGGCCCGGTTGCAACTGGGGCGTCGCATCGGCGTCGGTGGGCCGATCGATGCCGCCGCCATGCCGGCCGATCCGCCGCCGCCGCTGACGCTCGACCTCGATGCCGCGGTGCGACTGGCGCTGGAGGACGGACCGGCCTGGCGTCAGGCGCGCGCCAGTGAGCGGTCGGCGATTGCCGCGCTCAAGGCGCAGCGCGGCAGCTATCTGCCCAGCGTCAGCCTCAACGCCACCTGGTCGGCTTTCGACAACAAATTCTTCCCCACTGCCACCCGGCGGCGTGCCATCGGCTTCGCGGTCTCGTGGCCGCTCTGGAACGGTGGTCAGCGGGAGTTGCAGTTGCAGCAGCTCAGTGCGGCCCGCGACGTGGCGCGCGTGATTCGTGAAGATCTCGAACGCGGCGCGCGCCACGACGTGACCGAGGCCTACACCGGCTATGAGGTGGCCCGCCGCACCCTGGCCATTGCCGACAACGCGGTGGGGGTCGCTGCCGAAGTGTTGCGGGTGCAGGAAGCGCGCTACCAGGCGGGCTCCTCGACCGTGCTCGAATTGCTCGATGCCCAGACCCAGTTGGCCGAAGCGGAATCCGATCGGGTGCGGGCGCGCTACGCCACCCGACTCGCCCGCGCCGGCCTCGAGGCGATTCTGGGGATCCGTCTTTCACCCGAATCCGATCTGAGTCGCCCGTGATCCGTCGTGATGCTGTGCTCGCCGTTACGCTTGTCGCTGCCGCCTGTGGCGGAGGTTCAGCTCAACCGCGCGCCGCCGGGGCGGGCGCCGAGGCCGCCATACCGGTCGAAGTGGCCGCCGCGTTCCAGGACACGGTGGTCGATGCCATCGTCGCCACCGGCGAAATCGAGCCCCTGCAGCAGGTGGAACTCAGTTCCGATGTGGCAGGACGGGTGACCGACATCCTGTTCCGGGAGGGCAGCCGGGTGGATGTCGGAGCACCGCTGATCAAGGTCGACGACGCCGAACTCAAGGCCCAGGTCGATCGCGCCACTGCCGATCGCGATCTGGCCCGTCAGAATCTGGACCGCACCCGGGTGCTGCTGGCCGATAAGGCAGCGGCGCCGGCCGATCTGGAGCGGGCCGAAGCGGCGGCCCGCGCGGCCGAAGCCGCCCTCGATCTGCTGGTGGTGCGGCTCGAGCGCACCACGGTCCGGGCGCCCTTTGCCGGAGTGATTGGTGCCCGCCAGGTGTCGTTGGGCGACTACGTGACACCGCAGCGGCCGCTGCTGACGCTGCAGACGGTCTCACCGCAGCGGGTGGTGTTCAATGTGCCGGAGCGGTATGCTGCCGAGTTGGCGGTGGGTCAGCAGGTTGAGTTTCACGTCGCGGCGCTGCCGGGACGGACCTTCACCGCCCGAGTCGACTTCGTCGATCCGGTGGTGACACTGCCGGCGCGGACCATCATGGTCAAGGCGGTGGCTCCCAATGGCGATGGAGCGCTCCAGTCGGGCATGTTCATTGAGGCGCGGCTGGCGATTGCGACTCGCTCGGGCGCGACAGTGGTCCCCGAGGAGGCGATCACTCCCAGTGCCTCGGCCTCGTATATCTGGGTCGTGACCGAGGGGCACGCCACCCGCCGCGAAGTGGAGTTGGGAGTGCGCTCGCCCGGGTTCGTCGAGGTCCGCCGCGGCGTGGATCCGGGCGAAGATGTGGTGGTCGGCGGGCTGGAACGCCTTGTCGACGGCGCTGCCGTCTCTGCCACCCGAGTCGAACGGCGACCGCAGGGGGCCCGCGAAGGGTGAACCGCCTGGGGTGGACCGCCCTGCTGAGTCTCGGCTTGAGCATGCAGCTCAGCGCCCAGTCGGGCGTGGCGGGACGTTGGTCGGTTCGCCTGACGGGAGAGTTCGGGCGCGATCAGGGCGATCTGCGGCTGAGTGATGAGGGCGGCCGGATCCTGCTGCAGAGTGCCGACACCCAGTGGGTCACCGTCGATCACCTCAGTGTGAACGGCAATGAGGTCAGCTTCCGACTCGCCGGCGAGCGACAGTTTGTCGGTCGGCTCGACGGCGACTGGCTGCGCGGTCGGCTGCATGACCCCGAGCAGCCGCCACTCACTGTCGATGCCCAACGGATTCAACCGGGGACTGTGCACTGGCCGGTGCGGCCCCGGCTGCGCACCAGTGAGCTGGTGGTGGGGACCCGGGCCGCAACTTCGCGGTTTTCCGATCGCTGGCGCGAGCTGTTGCTGCCGCGGGACAGCCTGCTCGCGGCCCATACCCGCCTCGCCGCCCAGGTGGGCATGCCGCGGGCCACGCTCGCCGATATTGTCGCCCGCGCACCGGCGACGATTGTGGGTGAGCGTGTCGAGGGGCGCCAACTTGCCATCCACGCGCTGGAGCAAATTGCCGCCAGCCCGGCTGCCGATCGCCGCTTCCGTCAGCTCTTTCGCCCCGACTCGACCTGGCTGCTCGACCTGCACCAGGTGGCCTGGCGGGTGGCGGCCGAGCGCATCGGTCCCGGGCCGCTCCGGCCGGACCAGATGCGCGGTGATTTGATCGCGGCCGGGATCCTCAGCTCCAGCGAGGCCGATACCGCCCATCTGAGCGCCATGATCTGGCAATTGGTGCGCAATCGGGATCGGGTCAGCGCCCTGGGAGCCCGCATGTCGCTGCCGGGGACCGAGCAGCAATTGCTGGGGCTCCGCGCGGTGATGGATGCCTATGGTGAGGCACGACGCTGGTGGCTCGAGGCCGTGGACTGGCTGATGCAGCACGAGTGGATCGACACCGGCACCGGTTACACCTCACCGGTGGCTCTGGTGCGGCAGTTCTGGCAGGATTCGACGCTGCATCCCCCGCCGCTCTCACCCACCGACTACGGCGGCATGCAGGCGGTGCCGGTGATGGGAGTGGGTGTCCTGTTTGACAGTCTCGTCACGCCGGTCAACGCGGTGGCCGATGAATGGTTGGCCAGTCGGCACGCCCGACGGGATCTGTTCGAGGCCTGGCGGCAGATCCGCCAGACCGGAGCGGGTCTGCCGGTGGTTCTGGACAGCGATACCCTGATGCTGCGCGATCCGGCCGAGGTGGTGCGCAGTCGGTTGGGGGGATTCATCGCCGCCGACGACCGGATCCTGATCGATCCGACCATCCTGCCGATCTTTGCGGTCGGGACGCTGGTTCATGAGTGGCAGCACCTGATCTTTCATGCCGCTCGTCTCACTGCGGTCCCGGCGCCGGGCTGGCGTCGGGCCGGATGGGGCATCCGCCTGTTCGATGGCGATCCGTGGCTGGCCGAAGGAGCCGCCGAATGGGCCACCGAGCGGATCTTCGCCCCGGTGCCGCTGTTCACCTTCGTCGAAGCTGAAAAGCGGCTGGCGCTGGGCGCTCGACGACCCGACGACACCCACGTGCTGGGCTATCTGCTGGTCGATGCCGCCGCGGCACTGACCGGCAGCGACCGGCGGACGCGGGAGCTGCTGGTGGCCGATCTGCACGCCCCGGAACAGCTCGCCCGCGACCTCGGTCTTGACGGACCGGTGTCCCGGACCCTGAGCCGTCCCAATACCCTGATGCTGATCCCTGAACTCACTTTTGTGTATGATGAAGGGGTGGCCGGCGATGTCGGCCGCCGCCTGCTTGTCCCCGCCCTCACTCCGGAGCCCGATTGATGCGCCGTCTCGTTCTCTTCTCCCTGCTGTTCAGCGTCACCGCGTCGCTCGGCGCGCAAGCCACAGTCGCCGAACGGACCGGGGCAACCCGGACCTCGTCCCATGCCGAGGTGCTGGCGTTTCTCGACTCACTCCAGGCTCGGGGGGCCGACATCCGGGTCGGCGAAATGGGAGTCTCACCCCAGGGGCGGAGCATTCCCTACGTGATCGCCGCCCGTCCGATGGTGAGCGATCCGGGCGAGGCCAAGCGCAGCGGCAAGCCGGTGGTCTACATCCAGGCCAACATCCATGCCGGCGAGGTCGAGGGCAAGGAAGCCCTGCTGGCGGTGTTGCGGGATCTCACCCTGGGCTCGCTGCGACCGCTGCTGGACAGCGTGATAGTGCTGGCGGTCCCGATCTACAACGCCGACGGCAATGATGCCTGGGACAGCGGCAGCCGCAATCGTCCCAGCCAGGATGGCCCCGACACTGTGGGCACCCGATCCAATGGCCAGGGCTTTGACTTGAACCGCGACTACATCAAGCAGGAAGCACCGGAGACGCGGGCCTCGCTGGCCTTTGTGACAGAGTGGGACCCCGATGTCTGGGTCGATCTCCACACCACCAACGGCTCCTACCACGGCTATGCCCTCACCTGGTCGCCCGGGCTCAACCCCAACTTCACGGCGGCCAATGCCTGGGTCCAGGACACCGTCCTGCCGAGCATTCGGGCCGAACTCCGGCCACAGGGCGTCGAGACCTACCCCTATGGGAATTTCCTCGATCAGCGGCCCGATTCGCTGATCAAGGGCTGGCGCACCTATGAGTCGGTGCCCCGCTTCGGCAGCAACCTGATGGGCATGAGCCGGATTTCACTGCTGAGTGAGGCCTACAGCCATGATCCGTTCGCCCGCCGGATCGAGTCGACCTATGCCTTCGTGGTCACCTCGCTCCGCTGGCTGGCCCGCCATGCCTCCGATGTGCGGCACCACATGGATCTGACCATCGCCGCCCGGCCCGACTCGGTGATGATCCGCAGCGCCTTTGCGCCGGGCCACCCCGACACCGTGGTGGCTGAGCTGACCACCACGGCGGGCGAGGGCAGCGGGATGTATTCCCGGCGGCAGCGCACCGGTGAGTTCCGGTCGATCGTGATGCCGGTGATCGATCGGTTCGTCGGCACCCGCTCGGAGCGGATTCCGGCGGCCTATGTCCTCGACGCCCAGTGGCATGACATCGTGGCCATGCTGGTGCGGCAGGGCATCACTGTCGAGCGGCTGGAGCAGCCCTGGACCGGCATGGTCGGCCATTTCCGTGTCGATTCGGTCAAGGTCGGACGTCAGTTCGAAGGCCATCGGCTGATTACTGTGGAGGGCGCCTGGCAGGCGGCCGCCGCCGATTCGATCCCGGCGGGCAGCTATCTCATCCCGACCGACCAGCGGCTCGGCATGGTGGCGGCATTCGAGCTGGAGCCGGCCTCGGAGGATGGCTACACCACATGGAACTACTTTGACCGGGCGCTGCGGGCCCGACGGGACCACCCGGTGCGGCGACTCGACGCGTTGCCGAAGGTGGCCCGCAGCCAGGTACCCTAACCCTCCGGAGGATTACGGATGCTCGCTGTTGGTGATCGTGCCCCATCTTTCACGCTGCCCGACCAGGACGGTCGTCAGGTCAGCCTCGGCGATTTCCGCGGCCGGACTGTGGTGATCTACTTCTATCCCAAGGATGACACGCCCGGCTGCACCACCGAGGCCTGTGAAATCCGGGACAGTTGGGCGGCGCTGCAGGCCAGCGGCGCCGTGGTGCTGGGGGTGTCGCCGGACAGCCCGGAGCGGCATGTCGCGTTTCGGGACAAGTACGGCCTGCCCTTCACGCTGCTGGCCGACGAAGATCACGCCATGGCTGAGCGCTACGGCGTGTGGGGTGAGAAGTCGATGTACGGCCGGAAGTACATGGGAATTCTGCGGACCACGTTCGTCGTCGATGGTGACGGGGTGATCACGCACCTGTTCGAGAATGTCAAGCCCAAGGGGCACGCCGGCCAGATCCGAGAGGCACTGGGGGCGTAAGCCCCCCTACCGGAGGATCGCGCGATCGTGTCCCATTCCGTTTTGCGTCAGGCATCAGTCGCCTGGGTGATGTCCCTGATGGCCGTCGCAGCCTGCGCCGGTGCCGCCGCTGACCGCGAGGCACCGGATGCCGCGCTGGCGGCGGCGGATACCGCCTCGACCACCTTCGTGGCTCCGCTCGAGGGTGAGGTCCACCTCAGCAACATCCGCCAGCTCACCTTCGGCGGCAACAACGCCGAGGCCTACTTCTCGCACGACGGCACCCGGCTGATCTACCAGCATCAGGATACGTCGGCGACCAGTTGCGATCAGCAGTACGTGATGAACATCGATGGCTCGGGCAATCACCGGGTGAGCAACGGGTTGGGGCGGACCACCTGCGGCTACTTCATCCAGTCGGATCAGCGGATCATCTACGCCTCCAGCCACGCGCACAGCCCCGATTGCCCGGCCCCGGTCGATCATTCGCTGGGCTATGTCTGGCCGCTCAACCACCTGGAGCTGTACACCGCCAATCCCGATGGCAGCGAGATCCGTCAGATCACCGACAACGGGGCCTACAACGCCGAAGCGACCGCCAGCCCCGACGGCAATCGGATCATCTTCACCTCCACTGTCGACGGCGATATCGAGCTGTACACCATGAACGTCGATGGCACCGATCGGCGTCGGATCACCAATCGTGTCGGCTACGACGGCGGGGCCTTCTTCTCACCCGACGGCAGCAAGATCGTCTGGCGGGCGCAGTATCCGGTGACGGCCAGCGACAGCGCCGATTACCGCGATCTGCTGGCCCAGCGCATGGTCCGGCCCTCGGCTCTGGAGCTCTGGGTCGCCAACGCCGACGGCAGCGATGCCCACCAGATCACCCATCTGGGCGGCGCCAACTTCGCGCCCTTCTTCATGCCCGATGGTCAGCGGATCATCTTCTCGTCGAATCATGCCGCGCCCGATGGCCGAACCTTCGAGCTGTTCGTGGTCGGCATCGACGGCAGCGGCCTGGAGCGGATCACCTACTCCAACGACTTCAACAGTTTCCCGATGCTGTCGCCCGACGGCACCAAGCTGGTCTTCGCGTCGAACCGGCACGGGTCGACGCCGCATGAGACAAATCTCTTCATTGCGGACTGGACCGACTGAGCCATGACCAGCCCGATGCGCGCCCGCGGTCGCAGTGCCGGTCGATGGTTTCTCGACTGGTTCAAGTCGATCGCGATCGCGCTGGTGGTCTGGATGTTTCTGCGGACCTTTCTGGTCGAAGCATTCAAGATCCCCTCAGGCTCGATGAAGAACACCCTGCTGGTGGGCGACTTTCTGTTCGTCAACAAGCTGCTGTACGGCGCCGAAGTCCCGCTGCTCCACGTCTGGCTCCCGGCCGTCCGGGAGCCGGAGCACGGCGACATCATCGTCTTCGATTCGGTCGACGATCCCGATATGAAGATCGTCAAGCGCCTGATCGGTACACCGGGCGACACTCTGGAAATGCGCGGCGGGGTGGTGTATCGCAATCATCAGCGGCTGGTGGAACCCTACACCACGCCGGTGGATCTGCGCCGCCGCGAGAATCCGGCCAGCCGGGTGCGGATGCGGGAGTGGCAGATGGCGCACTTCGTCGGGCCACTGCCGCAGCGCTATCTGCCCGACATGCACAACTGGGGACCGATCGTGGTTCCGGCCGACTCACTCTTCGTGCTGGGTGACAACCGCGACAATTCGTTCGACAGTCGCTACTGGGGCTTCGTCCCCCGGCGCAATGTGCGCGGCCATCCGATGTTGGTGTATTACTCGTTCGACATGAACAACCCGGCCCAGTTCGCCTTCGTCAACGACGTCAGGTGGGATCGGGTCTTTACCGTGCCGCGTTGAGCCGATCGATCGAGCGGCGATGAGCGCGGAGAATGGCCGCCGGTGCCAGGGTGAGTCCCGCGGCGGCCAGCGCCAGCAGGGCGGCGGAGAGGAAGGCATGCCGTGCGCCGATCAGCGACATCGCCGCCCCTGCCACCACCGGGCCGATGATCCGGGCCAGTGAATTCGTGCTCTGGGCGATTCCCAGCACCTGCCCCTGGCGTCGGCCGCCGGTCACCCGCGAGATCATCCCCAGCAGCGGTGGGCCGGCCAGGCCATAGCCGGCACCGATCACGATCAGGATCAGCGCGAAGCGTGTCCCGCTGCTGAAGAAGGGCAGCGCCGCCAGGCCCAGGGCCAGCAGCGCCGCGCCGCATCGCGCGGTGACTGTTTCGCCCCAGCGGTTCACGATCCGACCGAGCAGGCCGCCCTGCATGATGGCGGTGACCAGCGCCATCAGGGCGAACCAGTAGCCCACCTGGCTGCGATCGGCTCCCAGGGTGAGTTCGCCCCAGAGCGGGAACACCACGTACATCACGCTGAAGGCCAGCGTACCGAGAAAGAGAATCAGCAGGGCCGGCATGAGCTGGCGCTGTGGCGGTGGCGGGGCGGGTGCAGCCGCTGTCAGCGGCTCATGGTGGTGAGGCTCGGGCAGGATCCAGAAGGCGACAAGCAGATTGGCGAAGGTGATACCGGCCGCGATCCAGCCGGGCAGGGCGCTGCCGCCGAGTGAGCTGATGCCGCCCAGAATCGGACCGACGATGAAGCCGGCGCCGATCGCGGCGCCGACCTGGCCCATCGCCCGGGCGCGGCCCTCGACCGGGGTGCTGTCGGCCAGCCACGCCTGCGCCACGTTGGTGGTCGCGCCCGAGCCGCCATCGAGCAGCCGCGAGATCAGCAGCAGCGGCCAGTTCCCCGCCAGAGCGAACACCAGGTACGACACGGTGCCGCCGGCCATGCCCAGCAGCAGCACCGGCCGGCGCCCGACCCGATCGCTCAGCCGTCCCCAGAAGGGCGCCATCAGCAACTGCGCCGCGCTGTAGGAGGCGACAAGGACGCCGATCAGCAGCGGATCGGCGCCCAGTCGGGCGGCGGTGCCGGGGAGGATCGGCAGGATCATCGCCATGCCGATTACATCGACGAAGACGGTGACCAGGACGATCGCGGTCGCGGACTGACGTGTCATCGGCGGGGAGGATGGCCGACGCCGGTCCCGAGGGCAAGCCCCCGCTAGTGGGCAGTGGCGGGCGGGCTGCTGTCGCGATCGATGTAGCGCACCACCCGGCCGCAGCCGGCGCAGACGAGCTGGACCCGACCGGCGGCCGGCGCGGCCCGCGGCGGCGTGCGACGGACCTTGCTGCTGCCGCAACTGGGGCAGCAGAGCGACTCCCCCGCCCGATCGGCGCTGACCAGCGAGAGCGCCTCGTCGGGGCGGTATTCCTTGGCATGACGGCGGGTCATCGGAGATCCTTTCCGCGGCGGCGAGCCGATCCGGGTTCCGGAGATGGTACCCTGCCTCCTACAGGTACGGCCATTTGGCGGGTCCGTCAAGTCGGCGGCCGGGATGTCGGCGGCGGGTGAACGCCCGCCCGACTTGACCTTGACGCGGTGACGCGCCTACGTTGGCGCAACCAAGGGGTCTCCATGACAGAGCTTGCCGCTCCGCAGATTTCGTCACTGATGGAGGCGCTGCCCGGTATCGCGGCGGTGCTTCGTTCACCGGTCGCCAGCGCCATGGTCGATCTGATCCGGGCGGCGGGCCGTCTCGGCGAGTTCCATATCGAGGACGCCGAGGAGCTGCTCCGCTTCGGGGTTCGGCGCAACCTGATCGAAGAAGCTGAAGTCGAGCGGTTGCTGGAAGAGCTGCGTGCCGCCGGCACGTCGGCGCCGCGTCGGCCCACCACGCCCGCCAAGGGAGCCAAGGTCAAGCCGACTCCGCCGGCTGCCAAGCCCGCCGCGACCAAGGCTGCCGCCGCTCCCAAGGCCAAGTCTGCCGCCAAGGCGGCTGCTAAGAAGGCAGCTCCGGCGAAGAAGGCGGCCCCGGCCAAGAAGGCGGCTCCGAAGAAGACAGCCAAGAAGGCGGCCAAGACCACCGCGCGGCGACCGGCGGCCAAGAAGACCGCCACCCGAACCGCCAAGGCTGCCCCGGCCAAATCCAAGGCCAAGGCTGCGACCAAGAGCAGCGCGCGCAAGACGACCAAGGCGCGCCGGAAGAGCTAGACCCGGAAGCCCTTGACCAATCGGGTGAGGCGATCGGCGGTGGCGACCAATGTGGTGGCCGCCGCCGCGATTTCGCGGGTAGCAATCGACTGCTCCTCGGCCGAGTCGCTGACCTGCTGCGCGGCGCGGGCATTGCCTTGGGCGGTACGGGCCACGTCGGCCCCGGTCCCCGCCAACTGATCGGCAAGGGCGCGGTGGGCTGCCGCCTCCCGGGCGACGGTTCCGGCCGCCTGACTGACTTCTTCCACCGCTGTGACGATTTCGGCAAGGGCGCGGGTGACGCCGGCCGCCACGTCTTCGACCCCCGATACCCGCTCCTTGCCCGCCGCCACGGTACTGGCAACAAGGCTCACCTGCTCATCGAGCACGGCCACGGTGCGGGCAATCCGCCGGGCCCCTTCGGCGCTGGTCTCGGCCAGTTGGCGAATCTCGGCGGCGACCACGGCGAAACCCTCCCCGGCTGTCCCGGCCCGGGCGGCTTCGATCGCGGCATTGAGCGCCAGCAGTTCGGTCTGGCCGGCCAGCTCGCCGGTGAGTTCGACGAACTCCGATACCGCCGCCGCGGCGCCGTCAAGCCGACTGACCGAGTCGGTGGTGCGCTCGACGACCTGATGCAGTTCCAGCAGCGTGGCTGAGGCCGCACCGAGATGTCCCTGGTGGGTGGCAGCGGTGCGGCGAATTCCATCGGCGACGGCAACCACGCGCTGGCTCGCCGCAGCCGAGCGGGCGGCTGCCGATCGCAGATCGCCGAGCAGCAGATCGGCTTCGCGCATACTCTCCGCCTGATGCTCGGCCGACTGCGAGACGTTGGCGATGGCACCCGACACCTCGCCGGCGCTGTCGGTGAGCTGGACGGCGCGGGTCGAGAGCTGGGCCGCATGGGCGGTGAGTGCAGTCGACACTTCGGCCACTGAGCCCACCACGCCGCCCAATCCCTCGCTCATCCGCCGCACCGCCGCGGCCAACTGGCCCAGTTCCTCGGGCATCGGGCCCAGGTCAACCGGACGCAGATCGCCGGAGCCGACCCGTTCGGTGGCCTTGACCAGGCGGCCCAGGGGCAGCACCACTGAGCGCACAGTCACCGTCGCCGACACCACGCCGATGATCAGGGCGATGCCGAACAGGAACCAGACCCAGCGGCGCCGGGCAGTGCTCTCCGCCGACAGGGCGCGGGCTCGGGCCGCCGAGGCACCCTGTTCGATCGAGGCGAGGGCATGGACGTCGGCGAGCAGCGAATCGGCAATCACGGTACGCGCACTGCCGGTTGCGGAATCGGCAGTGCCCCGCAACGCGGCGGCGAGGCTGTCAATTCGGGTGAGGGTGGCGCGTTCTTCGGCGGTGAGATCGATCGCCTGGGCGTAGGAGCCGGTCGCGCTCTGCACTGCTGCGACTATCGAATCGAGCGCGCGCGGGGTGGTCAGCGAATCGGCGTATTGATAGCGGTCGCTGGCGCGGATGGCGGCAATCACGCCGCGGGTGACCGACTGACTCAACAGACCGCGTTCGCGCGATGTCGTCAGCTCGTGTTGGACCGCCTGGTCGAGCGAGATCACCGCGTTGACGCCGAGCTGGGTCATCACGAAGACCAGCAACAACAGCAGGGCAGTCCCGGCCACCACGCGACTGCGGAGCGATTGCTGTTCCATCAGACGGACCGCCGGGGGGAAATGCTCAGCCGATTTTCCTCACATTGGCCGCCTGAAGCCCCTTGGGGCCTTCGACGATATCGAACTCCACCTGCTCCCCTTCGGCGAGCGAGCGGAACCCGCCGCTCTCAATCGCCGAGAAATGCACGAAGACATCCTTTCCGCCATCCTGCGCGATGAAACCGAATCCCTTCGCATCATTGAACCACTTGACTGTCCCCTTGGGCATCCTGACCATCCAGAACGAGGTGAGAGGCTGGCGAACCGGTGTACCGCCAGACCCCGAACGATCAGCGGGAGCGCTCGGGGTCCCGAAGATTGCGACCCCGCTTGGCCCCGGCGCAACCCGGGCACTAGCCCTCGGTCCCGCGCGGGCCTATCATCCCCGGCGTGACAGTCCCGACTTCGCTGACGATCCGGTCGTTTGCCGACCGGGCCGAGGCCCTTTCCCACTGCATCCTGCGTGCCGGCGAGGCGCCGCGGCTGATGGCATACGACGACACTGTCGGCTGCCCCACCGAGACGCTGCTCGCCGCGCTGGAATGGACCCGGGTGGTGGGAGTCCTGCCCGACGACGACCTGCTCCATGCCGGACGGTTGACCACCGATACGGCGGCGGCCGTGGTCGAGCGGCGGGATGGGCCGCACAGTCAGTGGGTCTTTCTCGGACCGCGGCTCGAGGATCCCCAGGTCGAGACCCCCGGCGCCGAAGTGCTGATCGACGAACCGGGTGTGCGTGCCATCGGCTTCGTCGATCGTCCCCATGCTGTGGCCCACTTTCTGGCCACCACGCTGGGGGTGGGCGGGATGTTGGCCCAACTGGGTCGGCGGGCTCCGGAGATGCGCCATATCCGGCGCTGGATGGGGCCGATCATTCATGAACTTGACGGCCCGCGACGCTGGGTGGCGGGCTGGTTTGCCGTAACATCGGGCGGTGCGCTGTTCGTCGGCGATGATGACGGCGATGCGCGCTACCGCTACATCGAAGTGGGGAACGAATAACCGATGACTCATCGCTACCACTCCCGTCGTGCCCTCGCCCTGCTGCTGGCGTTGCCGCTGCTGCCGCTCGCCGCTCAGGGCGGCGGCAACAGCAAGGCGCGCGAGCTGGCGCCCCACATTCAGTCACAGCTCTGGCCCGACCGCGAACTCACTCCGCCCGAACAGGAGTTCAAGGATCGGATCGTGATGATGCGCGATACCGTGATCGCGCTGCGGGCCACTATCGATCGCGCCGACCGGGCTCGGCGGACCCGCAACACGCCGGCGGTACTGATGAGCCAGACCAATGCGCTCAGCCGCGACTGTGTTCGGGTGGGTCGCAACAGCGCACCACTTGTGGAATGGTCCGCCACGCTGTCGACCAACGACAATCAATTCGGGGAACCGGCGCTCAAGCGCTTCCGCAGCGCCATCCGCGCCGTCGATGCCGCAGCGGCCCGCTGCCAGACCGAAACGGCACGGCTCACCGGCAACCGCGATGGCCTCGATCCCGATGGCGTCTACCGGCTGCTGAGCGAACTGCGACCGGTGCTGAGCGAGTACGATCAGGCCGCAATCGCCCTGGCCAAGACCCTCAAAATCCGGATCGACGCCACCGATCGCTCCTGATCGGGCCGCCGGCAGGACTGCCATGCCGCGTGGATTTGTGGATCAACATCTCCACAAATGGTGGACAAGCGGCGTAAGTGACGATTCCGGGGGCGGTTGCGATCCACAAGCCGCCCCCACGGAATCGAGCTAACCCGAATAAAATCAGGCACTTGCGGAGTTTGCGAACATTGCCGATAGTATGGGCAGGTGACACGTTCGCGCGTGTTACCCTCTCCGATCTGGCGCCTCGGAGAGCTGTGAGAGCGAGTGGTCCGCGAGCCGTTCCGACTCTCAGCGCCCGTACCGGTCCTGATGCCCCGAGCGTCGAATCGGGTTACGGAAGCGGCCGATCAGCCCGACTGATCGGCCGCTTCGTTTTGGGCGTCATCCGGACTGCGTCCGAAGTCGATCGGGAGACGGAAGAGCCAGCGGTTGTCGAGTTGCCAGACCCGACGAGACGACACCCGCGCGCCGGGTCCAAAGAACTCGGGCATGGCGTAGGTCTCGCTGATGCTGGCCGTCTTGGCGCTGGCATCGTCGGCGAAGTGGAGGATTTCGGCTTCGAGGGTGAGTGGTCTGACCGGTGACCCGAACTCCAGTTTGCCGTGATGCGACAGGATCAGATGTTCGATCAGGTCGGCCTCGTCGGCCGAGCAGGGTGGCGTGGCGGCGGTGGCCCAGGCGCTGCGGAACATCATCGCGCCGATGACCACATGGCCGGCCAGGCGGCCGCGTTCGGTGGTCTCGAACACGCCGTCCTCCCAGCGGTAGGCGGCGAGCTTGCCGATGTCGTGAAGCATGGCGCCGGCGATGACGAGTTCCTCGTCGGCCCGGGCGATCCGGGCGATGCTGCGTCCGATGCCGACCACCTCGGAGGTGTGTTGCAGCAGCCCGCCCAGGGCGGCGTGATGGCCGGTTCCGGGGGACCCGGGGCACTGTTCGTAGCGCTGCCTGAAGGCCTCGTCGGCATAGAACAGATCGACCACGGCGCGCAGTCGCGGGGCGGTGAAGCGTTGGCGCAGTTCATCGAGAAATGACCAGTAGCGTTCGACCGAGCCGACCGAGGGCACCAGTTCGCTGAGTGGTACTTCGCCGCGGGGCAGCGGCCGCAGCGAGGTGACGTCGAGCTGCAGCGCGTCGCGGTAGCTGGTCACCGTGCCCACGACCTGCACCAGCATGCCTTTGGTGATGCCGCGCAGAGCCTCGTCGCGACCGGCCCAGAACGGCGCCGAATCGATCCGACCGGTCCGGTTGCCGAAGCTGAGGACGGTGCGGGGATGATCGCCGCTCCGCACCACGAGGTCGACGACCAGCAGGGGGTGTTGGATCTGGTCGCCGACGGCGACTCGGTTGAGATCGAGCACGCGATTCTCCGGGGTGAGCTGATCCCAAAGTGTAACCGGAGGGTGCGTCGCGGTTCGGCGCTGGTGGGGGCCGGTCGGCCGGGCTAGTTTCGCCGGATGCGACAGCTTCACATCCGTCTGCTGACCAGCGGGGTCGCCCGCGATGACGTCGCCCGGCTGGAGGCCGATCTCCGAGCCGCCGGCCACCGGGTGGTGGGACCGGGCGGGCGGGGCGAGGGGCCTGTCGATTTTGTGGTGGTGGATGCCGCGCAGCAGCCGACTCCCGAGTCGTTGGCGGCTGCCGAAGCGCGTCACCTCCGGGCGGTGCTCGATTTCACCGGCGGCAATCGTCGCCAGGCCGCTCTGCTGCTCGGCATCGCGCGGTCGACTCTGCTGGCCAAGCTGCGTCGCCACGGGCTTGACTGACCGACGTCTCACCTGATCCGCCCCAACCGCGACAGCACGATGGTCCGCTGAACACTGCCACAGCGGAGCGTGAGGGTGCGATTGCTCGCCCCGACTGCCAATCCCAGGGCGCCAAAGGCGATCGGCCGCGCCAGACCGGCGAGACTGATGTCCGGTGCGAGCCGCCAGGTGGCCAGCGGGCGGGGCTGACCCGCGGAATCGGTGGTCGCCCGGATGGCACCCGGCGCCGCGGTGACGCTCACCGGTCGTTGCAGCCGCAGTGCCGCGCCGCGCGCCAGGTCGAGTGCCGCGCGGGTGGTCGCTGTGGCCTGGGCGACTCTGACGCGGTCGCGCCAGTGGTGGAGCGCGGGCAGGGCGATGGCCGCGAGGATGCTGAGCAGCGTCAGGGCGAGCAGCATTTCGATCAGGGTGAAGCCGCGTCGGGTCATGCGGCATGATGCTCTCTGCGGGGGCTGAGCAGTGGCGCATTCGAACGCAGAGGCCATACTCTTGCTGCCATGACGACCGAACGGGTATCAGCGCTGGTCAGCCTGCGCCGCTATGCTGCCGACCAGCCGTGGAGCGGCAGCGAGCTTGTCGCATTTGTCAATCGACTGATCGAGCGGGCGGGGCAGGGCGGCGGCCGTCGCCTGAGTGAAAGGACGCTCCACTACTATGTCGCGCAGCGGGTGATTGCACCACCGTTCGGCCGCGGTGCCGGGGCCGGCTGGGGCTACAGTCACCTGATTGGGCTGCTGGCTGTCCGACTGCGTCAGGCCGACGGTCAGTCGCTTGCCGATATCGCCCGGCAACTCGACGGCAGCGACCTGAACCGGTGGGAGCAGGATGTGGCGGAGCGGCTCGGTCGGGTGGAGCCGCCGCCGGAGCCCGAGCCGGATCAGGCCAGCGCGCCCGTCCGGGCGGCCGTCGGCGCGACCGAGATTCAGCTTGCTGAGGGGATTGTCCTGCGCCTGGCAGCCGGGCATTGGCTCCAGCGCGATCCGACCCGGCTGGCCGAGCTGCGGGCCGCGGTCGGCGCCGTGCTGGCTCAGGACTCGTCGAGGTAGACCAGCGCCTTGCGGCGTCCCACCACCTGGGCCATGGCGGCGTGGACCTCGGGGTCGAGCACTGTGCCGACCAGATCCCGCATCCGCGCCACCGCCTCGGTGGGCGACATGCGATCCTGATAGGGTCGGGATGTCGTCAGGGCGTCGAACACCTCGGCGGCGCAGAGGATGCGGCCGCCGACCGGAATGGCGTGGCCGGCCAGCCCGTCGGGGTAGCCGCTGCCATCGACCCGCTCGTGGTGGGAGCGGACGTAGCCGATCACCTCGCGCAGATGGGTGAGCGGCGCTAGGATCTGGGCACCGATCGTCACATGGGTCTTGACGTGCTCGAACTCCTCCTCGGTGAGCGGTCCCCGCTTGGTCAGGACCGCCTCCCGGATGCCGATCTTGCCGATATCGTGAAGGCGGCCGGCGGTGCGGACCCGCTCGATCTGCTCATCACTGAGTCCCATCTCGGCGGCGACCAGCGCCGCCAGGTCGGCGATCCGGGCCGAATGCCCGCGCAGGTAGGGATCCTTGGCCTCGAGCGCATTGACCAGCGCTTCCAGCGCCGCCACCGACACCCGCTCCAGGTTGCCGCGTTCGCGGCGCAATTCGGCGCCCCGCCTGACGATCTCGTGCTTGAGCCAGCTCTGGGTGTCCTCCTGCTCAATCAACTCGCGGCGACGCCGCAGCGCCCGATCGATGGCCCGGCCCAGATCGGTCAGGTCGACCGGCTTGACCAGATAGTCCATCGCGCCGTGCTGCATGCACAGCGCCGCCGCCTGCGCGTCGTTGACTGCCGTCAGCATCAGGATGGCCACGTGGCTGTCGCTCTGCACGAAGCGGGGCACCAGGTCGAGTCCCGAGCCATCGGGCAGTCTGACGTCGAGCAGGATGCAGTCGATGCGGCGGCGGCGCATCTGCTCGATCGCTTCGGCCCCGGTGGCGGCGCCGATGACATCGTGTCCCAGGGTGGCCACGAAGCGCATCATCGGATCGCGGGCTGCGGCGTCGTCTTCGACCACCATGGTGATCGGGGTCGCGCCGGTATCAGGAGATGAGGACTGCCCCAGCGGGTCGGCCACGGGAGGCTCCGGGTGAGGGGATGGATCCAATCTTAAGCATCGACCACCGCCCCGGTCGACTGGCAGAGCGAAACCGGCGTCCCGAATAGCCGTAGGCGGTGGTACCTTTCCCCGGATTCCCGACATCCCCGTTCATCACCGAGGCATTGATCATGATCCGAACGAGTATCCTTGGCACCCTGCTCGTGGCAGGAACCACCAGTGCGGCGGCCCTGGCGGGCCCCGGCCCGGAAGGCGCCCTGCCGGCCCATCAGGTCTTCGGCATCGCTGTGGCGGTCAATGGCGACCAGGTCTTTGTCGGCGAGCCGACGACCTCCAAGGCCCCCGGCGGGGCGGTACACATCTATCGTCGCGGCTCCTCAGGCTGGACCGAGACCGGGCTGCTGACCGTGAGTGAGCTGCCGAGCCGGTCGGGACTGGGCTCGGCGCTGGCCAGCGAGGGCAGCACTCTGCTGATCGGGATGCGGGGCGACTCCTCCCGCGGCGGGGTGCGGGTCTTCCAGCGCAGCGGAGCCTCGTGGACCGACGCCGGTGCCCTGCCGGCCAGCCCGGCCGCCCGAGACCAGTTCGGTCGGGCGGTGGCCCTGGCGGGCGACTGGGCCTTTGTCGGCGCCCCGGGCGAGGGAGAGGGCGGCACTGTTCATCTGTACCGTCGCAGCGGCAATGGCTGGACCGCGGCCGGCACCCTGGCCGCCGATGGCGTCGCCGCCGGTGACGGCTTCGGGTCGGCCATTGCAGTCGATGGCGACCGGGTGGCGGTGTCCGCTCCGGGCCACGACACCAGCAAGGGCATGATCTTCGTGTTCCGGCGCGGCAGCGACGGCAGTTGGAACCAGGAAGCGGCGCTGGCGGGTCGGCGGGTGCCGGCGACCAGCCGGTTGGGCGAGGCGCTGCATCTCGACGGCGACAAGCTCTATGCCGGGGCTCCCAATGCCAACAGCTACAGCGGCATGGTGGTCGGCTTCCAGCGTGGCGCCGACAACGACTGGTCCGAGATGATCACGCTGCAGCCGTTCGAGGGTGGTGCCAATCGGTTCGGCATTTCGATTGCGACTGTGGGCAACGAGCTCTGGATCGGCGCGCCGTACAGCGACGGGCGCGAGGGGCGGATCTATCGGGTCGTGACCGACAATCAGGGACAGATCACCGCCATGACCAAGCTGGCCGGCGACTCAAGCGACAGCCGGTCGCAGTTCGGGGAGGTGCTGGTGCCGGCCGGGGCCAGCACTGTGGTGGTCGGCATGCCGCGCGACGCCGGTGGTCAGGGCACTGTGATCTTCCTGGCCCGCGGCAATCAGGGCTGGCGGACCTCGGGTGTGGTCTTCCCCCCGATTGAGGAATACGCCAAGGTCACCGGCGGCGAGGTCCGCTGCGATGGCAGCGGCAAGACCGGTTCGTTCGAGTGCAGCAGTGCCTCGCTGCTGTCCTTCCTGCCGATTTCCAATATCGGCGGCGGCCGCGCCAGTCGGTTGAATGACAACTGGGGCTGGACCGACCCGGAGAGCGGTCGGGAATACGCGCTGGTGGGGCGCAACGACGGGACGTCATTCGTGGATGTCACCGATCCGGTGCATCCGCGCTATCTGGGCGACCTGCCGCTCACCGAGGGCGCCAATCCGAGCGTCTGGCGCGACATCAAGACGTACAAGAATCACGCGTACATCGTGGCCGACGGCGCCGGGCCGCACGGGATGCAGGTCTTCGATCTGACCCGGCTGCGCAATGTGACGACTCCCCAGACCTTCACTGAGGACGTCCACTACGACAGGATCGGCAGCGCCCACAACATCGTGATCAACGAGGAGTCGGGCTACGCCTATGCCGTCGGTGTGGCCAGCGGCGGTGAGACCTGCGGCGGCGGTCTGCACATGATCGACATCCGGCAGCCGGAGTCGCCGACTTTTGCCGGCTGCTTCGCCGATCCGACCACCGGGCGGGCCGGCACCGGCTATTCGCACGACGCCCAGTGCGTGATCTACAAGGGGCCGGATACGCGCTACACCGGACGCGAGATCTGCATCGGATCCAACGAGACCGCGATCTCGGTGGCCGACGTGACCGACAAGTCCGCTCCCAAGGCGCTGTCGACCGCGACCTATCCGGCGGTGGCCTATGCCCACCAGGGCTGGTTCACCGACGATCAGCGCTACTTCTTCCTCGGCGACGAGCTGGATGAGAGTGCCGGGATCGAGAAGACCCGCACCATGATCTGGGACCTGCAGGATCTCGAGGATCCGATTCTGGTCAAGCAGTTCATGGGCACCACGCCGGCGACCGACCACAACATGTACGTCAAGGGCAACCGGATGTACCAGTCGAATTATCAGGCTGGGCTGCGGATCCTCGACATCTCCGATCCGACCTCGCCGCGCGAGGTGGGCTATCTCGACACCACCCCCGATGGGACCACCAACTCGATGTCGGGGAGCTGGAGCAATTATCCCTACTTCAAGAGTGGCACGATCGTGGTGACCAGTGGAGGGGAAGGCCTTTTCCTGGTGCGCGATCGGACTCAGGCGGTGCCATGAGGATGACGCAGGTGCAGGGCGTGATCGCCGCGATGACGCTGGTCGTCGCGGCATGCAGCGGGGCAACCGGAGCGGGGGCGGCCAGTGCGGCCGCGCCCGCCGAGGCGGCCAAGCTCTACGTCGTCAATCAGAGCGGGGCCTCGATCGCGGTGATCGATCAGCAGGCGCTTCGGGTCGACACCGTGATCGATCTGACCCGGCTGGGGTTCTCCGCCACGGCCAAGCCGCACCACATCGCCGTTGAGCCCGATGGATCGGCGTGGTATGTCTCGCTGATCAGCGATGGCAAGGTGCTCAAGTTCGATCGGGCCAATCGGCTGGTGGGTCAGGTCTCGATGGAGACGCCCGGCCTGCTGGCGCTCGATCCGGTGCACGATACCCTGTTCGTCGGCCGGTCGATGACCGCAGTCAATCCGCCCAAGTCGCTGGGGGTGATTGCTCGGACATCGTTCCAGCTTGTCGATGAACAGGAAGTCCAGATTCCGCGGCCGCACGCCCTGGTGGTGACACCTGATGGGCGGTGGGTGCATGCCGCCTCGCTGGCGGAGAATCGGATCGCCTCGGTGGACATTGCCACCGGACGGGTCAGCCTGACCTCGCTCGATGGTGCGCCGCGCTCGCTGGTGCAGTTCACCATCGGGCCGGATCGTCGGACCATGATCGCCGGTGGTGAACTGTCGAACACCGCGCTGGTGTTTCCGCTCGACGGCACGCCGCCGCTGACCCTGGCGCGCGAATTTCCGGTCGGGGGCAAGCCGTGGGACGGGGTCTTCTCGCCCGATGGCCGTCACGGCTACTTCTCGCTGCTCACCGACAACAAGGTGGTCGACATCGATCCGGCCAGCGGCCGGGTGCTGCGCACCTTCGGCGAGGGTCTGGCCCAACCCGATGGCATGATCATGCGTCGCGATGGCAAGTATCTCTTTGTGGCCAATCGCAACACCGGGGCTGCGGCACCGGGACAGAGCGGTCATGAGATGCATGGCATGGACGGGACCAGCGGCAGCGACGGCTGGGTCTCGGTGATCGATGTGGCCTCGGGTAAGACTGTCGCCACCTTGATGCTGGGGGCCTCGCCGACCGGCATGGGAGCAGCCGGCGCCCGATGAGGCGCGGTGCGCTCCGGCGGCCGCGCCCCGGACGGTGCTCCCCGATGGGACGGGGCCGCTCACTGGTGATCGGCTGTGCTCTGCTGTCGCTGCCGGCCTGCGCTCATGCGCAGGCCGGTTCGTCTCCGGTGGCGGCCGCGCCCGCCGCGCCCGCTGCGCAGGCGGGGCCGCAGTGGCGGGCCTCGGTGGACGGTATCGCCGTGATCGATCGGGACGGCCATCGCCTGGCGCAGCCGTTCCTGGGCGGGCTGGATGTGCCCCGACCGCAACTTGCCGACATCGATGCCGACGGCGATCTCGATCTGCTGATTCAGGAGCGCTCGGGCGAGGTGTCGTATTACGAGAACACTCCCGACGGATTTCGCTGGCGGACCGACCAGTGGCAGCAGCTCGATGTCGGTGAATGGTACCGGTTCGTCGACCTGGACGGCGACGGCGATCTCGATCTGATGGGAGAGCTGCGCAATTCCTACGTCAGGGCATGGCGCAACGACGGACCGGGCGCCACGCCGCAGATGGTGGCCATCGGTGACAGCCTGCGTGATGCGGCGGGTGCGGCGCTGTTCGCCGATCGGCAGAACATTCTCAATCTGACCGATATCGACTGCAACGGCCGGCTCGATCTGTTCATCGGCCGGATCACCGGTACCATCGACAGGTACGAAGCCGAACCGACTCTGGGCGCCGACGGCCTGCTGCGGTTTCGCTTTTTGACCGATCACTGGGAAGGCATCGAAATCATCGGGGTCGGTGCCCAACCGATGGTCGGGCCCACCCCGGTGCTGTCCAATGGTTCGCTGCACGGCGCCAACACCATGGCCTTCGGCGACATCGACGGCGACGGCGACGATGACCTGCTGTGGGGCGACTTTTTCGAGCAGGGCCTGCTGTTGATCGAGAACACCGGCGGCTGTCCCCACTTCTCGCTCCGGTCCACGCCGCAGTCCTTCCCGGCGAGCAACCCGGTCCTGACCACCGGGTATAACGCGCCGACCATCGGCGACATCGATGGCGATGGCGATATGGACGTGGTCATGGGAGTGATCGGCGGGGCATTCAATCCTGCCCGGTCATCGATTGAGAACCTCTATCTGATCGAGCAGGTGGCGGCCGACAGCTTCCGGATCGCCAGCTCGCGGCTGCTGCCGATGCTTGATGTGGGCAGCGAATCCGCCCCGGCGCTGGGGGATCTGGACGGTGATGGCGATCTCGACCTGCTGATCGGCAACAAGGTCACGCCCGACGACATCGCCACCGCCTCGATCACCCTGTTCGAGAACACCGGCAGCGCCACCGAACCGGTCTTCAGTGATCGCGGCGTCCTGCCGATTCAGGGCAGCTTCAACTATGCCCCGGTGATTACCGATCTCGATGGCGACGGTCGTGCCGATCTGTTGCTGGGCACCTGGACCGATCAGATCCAGTGGTGGCGGAATCAGGGCAGTGCCGCAGCGCCGCAGTGGGTCATGGCCGACAGTGCTCTGGTGACGATCACCCGGGGCAGTAACACCGTGCCGGCGTTGGGCGACCTCGACGGCGATGGCGACCTCGACCTGGTGGTGGGGGAAGCCAGCGGGCAGCTCAACCTGTACCGCAATGTGGGCAGCCGCACCGCGCCGCGGTTTGAGCTGGTGACTGACAACATGCCGGGCATGGATGTGGGCCGCCGGAGCGCGCCGACCCTTGTCGACCTCGATCACGACGGCCGTGCCGACCTGGTGATGGGTGCCGAAGACGGCACAGTCGGGCTGTGGTGGAACCGCGGCAGTGGAGCGAATGTGGAGTTCGTCGCCGACAGCGGCTTCCAACTCCAGATCGATGGGATTGTCTCCCCGGCGGTGGCGGACCTGAACGGCGACGGCAATCCGGAACTGCTGCTGGGGACGATCTCAGGCGGGATCCGGTTGTTTCGGTGAGGGGGGGCTCGCGGTGCTCGCGCGGCCCGCGGGTAAACCCGCGGCTCGGCTAGGGCGTCGGCTGAAGCCGACGGGGCGTTGTCGTTAAGGGCGAGTTTACTCGCCGCTCTCGCCGAGCCGTCGCTTTAGCGACGGGCCACCCTCTGCTCTCGCCCGCGGGTAAACCCGCGGCTCGGCCAAGGCGTCGGCTGAAGCCGACACGCAGACTCCCTGGAGGGTTTACCCTCCGCTCTCGCCGAGCCGTCGCTTCAGCGACGGGCCACCCTCTGCTCTCGCCCGCGGGTAAACCCGCGGCTCGGCCAAGG
>CBFGTB010000019.1:0-25684 GCA_965651715.1 uncultured Gemmatimonadales bacterium | reverse complement strand
CAACACGGCCAGGGCGTCAAGATCGGCAATCCGCACCAACTCCACCACCGCGCGGGAATAGAGGAAATCACCCATGATCACACTGATCTGATGCGAGAACAGCGAGTTGATCGTGGGCATCCCCCGCCGCAGCGTCGAGTGATCGACGGCGTCGTCATGCACCAACGTCGCCAGATGGATCAGCTCGACCAGCGCGGCAAAGTTCTCGCCCCGCGCCGCCGTCCCGCCGGTGGCCTCGTCGGCCAGCAGCACCAGGGTGGGTCGGAACATCTTGCCGCGCATCCGCAGCAGATGATGATTCACTTCGGAGATGAGCGGGAAGTCTTCTTCGATCATCCGGCGCATTGCCACCTCGACCCGATCGAGGCGATCCCGCACCGGCTCCTGCAAGTCGTCGAGCGACACCGGATCCAGCAGCGGCAATGTCATCAGCGCGCGTCGCTCAGCGCCGTAATCCGCGCCGCAACATCGTGGAAGCCGACATCGACAGCCAGCACCCGCTCGTAGTAACTCCGCGCGTTGCGGGTCTTCCCCTGGGCCTCCAAGGCCCGCCCGAGCCAGTAGAGCACCCCGATCCGGGCGGCATCACCCTCGTCGCCCTTCTCGACGCTGCGCAGCACCGCCTCGGCGACGGCCGGACGCCCCTGCTCGAAGAACGCCTGCCCCAGCGCCTCACTGGTGCGCAGCCGGCCCTCGACCGAGTGGAGCGCCTTCTGGAACTCGCCGATCGCCTCGTCGAGCAGCCCCATTTCCTTGAAGGCCACCCCCAGGTCGTAATGCGCCTGGTGATCGTCGACCGAGATATTGCGATCGAGAGCCCGCTTGAACTCGGCAAGCGCCTCCTGAAATGTCTCGTCCTCATTGTCGGAGATGGTGGTGGTCTCGGTCCGCATCCGGGTCGACCGCGGGCCGACGTCGTCGTTCACCAGAGCGCCGAAGTCGATGTAGCCGTCGGCAGTCTCACTCGGCGCCGCCTCGGGAGCCATCCGGCGCAGCGCCTCGCGCGCCGCCGCATGCCCTTCATCGATGTCGAGCACCCGGCGGTAGACCGCCACCGCCTTCTCGGTCTGCCCCATCCGCACCAGGGCATCGCCCAGGTCGCTGTAGGCCACGCAGAGCCGAGATGGATCGCCCAGCCGCACTGCCACCTCAACCCGAGTCTGGTAGCGCTCCAATACCGCCGGCTGAGCCGCCACCAGTTCGGCGGCCACCTGGAACGCCCGATCGAGCTGCTCGGCTTCGAGGTAGCCCGCCAGGGCCCGCTCCAAAGCGGCGACGGCTCCGTCGCGATCGCCCTGCTCGAGTCGCTGATGCCCTTCGGCCCGCTGGTCCAGCGGTTCAACCGCGGCTGCGACGGCTTCGTCCTCCGCCTCCTGCGACGGGGCCGGAGCGCTCGGCGCGGCGGTGTCGAGGAAGATGATGCCGTCGCCCGGTGCAGCGGGCGTCACCACGTCGTCGGGCGGCGTCGGCGCCGCGGCCGGCGCCTCTGCCGCTGCCTCTGCCGCCGCGGGAGGACTCAGTTCGGTTGCTTCCAGGCCGTCGAGGGTGATCACCTCGGCGGCGGCGGCACGGGCCATGTCGCTGCTCACCGCCGGTCCTTCGAGTCCATCGAGACGCTCGGCGTCGGTCAGCTCGGAGACTGTCCGATCGACATCAATCAGGCCGTCGACCACCGCCTGGGCCTCCTCCGGAGCCGCCGGTTCGAAGCCCTCGCTGGCTCGTTCCAGGCCCACGATGGCGCCGGGATCGGCGTGCAACTGCTCCGGCTCCGCAACCGTCGGCTCAATCACCAGCGGCGGCGGCGGTTCGGCTGGCGCAGGCGGGGCCTCCGACGGCGCGACAGGTTCAGCGGCTGAGGTCTCGACCGAGCGCTGCCGCTCGATATCGAGGAACACCAGATCGCCCCGGCGTTCGCCGTCGCTCTCCCCCGCTGCCGCGCCGGCATCGACCTCGCGTCCCAACAGCTCATTGACGGCGCCGGCGAGATCCTTCCAGGTCGGGAACTCGGCCGCCAGATCTTCCAGTTCGCTGGCCGCAGTCTCGTCCTCACCGCGATGATGCATCGCGGTGAGATAGGTCTCCAGATGGCGCCGCACGTCGTAAATCACCCGCTTGCGCGCGTGACAGCGGGCCAGTTCCAGGTGACTGCGCAGCCGGGTGGGGTCGAGCCGCAGGATCTTGCCGTGCAGCGCGATGGAATTGTTGACGAAGCCCGCCTCGCTGTAGCGCTGGGCCGCCTGCTCCCACGCCTCACAGGCCGCCACCGGGTGGTCGTCGCGCTGCTCCAGGTCGCCGATCCGGTTGAACAGTGCCGGATCGGCGCTGCCCTCGCCCGCCTCGGCGGCATGAATCGCCTGGCGGTAGAGGTCGATGGCAGCACGCCACTCATCGCGTTGCTCGTGTTGGCGAGCTGCAACTTTGAGCTTGTCGAGCGTCATGGCGGACCGGAAAGAAGGAGACCCAAGTTACGCGAGGACTTACACTTGAAGAGTAGGCCCCGACCCCGCATGGCACAAGCTCTGCGGCCGGTTCGCCGCGGCATTCGCTCCGGCCTACGGCGCCCGAAGCAGCTCCGGATTGCCGGGATCCCCCTGGAAGGCGAACTCGACGTAGAGATAGTCGTCACCCCGACCGATGACCCGCAGCGCGCCGTAGCGGGCAAAGCCGTCAGGGCCATCCATTTCGACCACGTATCCGGTTCCCGGTACGGCCGCCACCGCCTGACGCTGGTAGCCGCTCGCCGGGGCCACATCGATGTCGGCCAGCGAGCCCACCAGCGTGGGCCAGACCAGGATCCGCACCCCCGCCCGGACCGGTGTGAAGTAGAGTTCACCGTTGCTGGCACGGTCGACCGCCAGGTCGATGGTGGGATCGGCCTGGTCGAGAACCCACCCCAACTCGTCACGGCGCGCCACCTGATCCTGATCCAGGTCCCGCCAGAAGCGGAAACCGGCGCGATCATCCCGCGCCCCGGTCGCCCAGAGCTGTACCACGTCGGAGCCATAGCGAGGAGTATCGGTCTGAATCGGTGAATAGCCTGAGACCTCGCCGTCGCTGGCTTCGGCACTGACCCGGAAACAACGGGGCACCGAGTTGCTCAGTGCCGCCACCACAAAGTGCGGGGCCACGGTGGTGCCCTCGACCAACCACGGCTCGACGCAGACGCCGATGTCAAGATCGTACCCGGCACTCCAGACCGTGTACTGCAGGAAGCGGTCGGGGTCACGCTGATAGGACTCGTCGGACCAGCTCAGTTCGACAGCATTGTCGCGAGTGACGCTGCTGAGCTGCGCCGGCGCGACCAGCGGGCCCTCGCCTCCACCGATCACACCGTTGACCTGACAGCCGCTGAGCAGGAGCATCATGGCGGCAGCGCGTGCGAGTTGCATGGGGTTCTCCCGGACTGAGTCAACCGACCGTGGTGCACAGTCCATGCCGATGATTCGCCTCGCCATCCGGTGGAGCGGCAGCGTGGTGCGGCCGCACCCGTCCCCGATTCAGGACACTCAGGGGGACAGCGTGGTCTGGTTGTAATCGAACTTGATATCGGGCAGCGACATCAGGTAGACGTTGAAGAACAGCGCGAAGTTGCCATTGGCGCTGCGGGCGAAATTGAACTCGGCGCGCCAGTCGTGAAGGTCGCGCTGCAACTGCACCTGATGGGACTCGAACCGTCCGTCTGTGACATTGTACTGGGTGCTCCAGCGCACGTTCCAGAAGGCCGTCGGCGAGAACGTCAGGTTCAGGTTGAGGCTGCTGCGGGCCTCCGGCGGCCTGAGGAATGGCGGATCGGCCGGCTCGAACGGATCGCCGGGCAACCCGACAGGATTGCCCGAACCGGGGCGGGTGAAAGTGCCGCCTCCGGGCCGCTGCCGGGTGAGAGTGTAGGACACCGAGGCACGCAGTCCACCGCGGGTGAGACCGGCCAGCGCCGGGCTGCCGGTGGCGAAGGCTCCGGGCCGGAGCCGCTGGTTTGACGGCGTGGTGAAGCTGGGTGGCAGGGTGTCGGGTGCGCTCCGTTCCACCGCCTTACCGCCACCGAGACCGAACAGCGACCCGAGGGCGGCGAAGGTCCGCCCGGTGACTGTGAAGTTGGCCTGCACGCTGGAGAGAAACGGCGAAAACGTGGCAGTGTCGGAGCCGGCCACACCGCGCCAGAGATCATGGGTCAGCGAGAGCGACAGGCCCTGCACCAGATCGCTGCTGATCTGGTTGGTCAGCGTCTGGGTCGCCCAGCCGGTATGCCCGGCCAGCTTGGCCTGCTCGAAGTCATAGCCCACCGCCGATGTGGTGACGGCCAGCAGCGTCACCGGACGGACCGAGCGCGGATCGGTGGTGGTGTCGTCGGGCGCCGGCCGCGCCTTGGCCTCGAAGGTATTCGTCAACTGGAGGGTGGCCAGCAACCGCGGCGGCGCCACCGTGGTCTTGCCCGGCAGGATGGCCGCGAACTCCTCGGGCACTTCGGCCGAGGGGGAGTAGTCCAGTGTCAGCCGCGGCGCGAACTTGTGGCGGAACCGATCGAAAGGGCCGATGCCCATGTTGAGGAAGCCGTAGAGACTGGGGGTAGCCTGGAGGCCGAGTTGCAGCCGCTTGCTCTGCCGCACCCAGTCGCCGTGGCTTGTGGCATTGCGGACCATGAACCCCTGCCCCGGCAACACGTTTCGCACCGCGATGCTGGGAATCAGATTCCAGGAGTTCTTGAACAGCCCCGGCAGATTCACCCCCGTCTCCCAGTTGAAGACGGTCTGGAAGTCGCCGCCGCGGATCCGACTCACCGAGATCGAATCGTCGGGGTCGGCAGTGGCGAGGTTGGCGATCCGTTCGGTGGTCGCGATCCGCCCGGTTTCCGACCGGTCGAGGTAGCTCAGCTCATTGTTCCAGGTGAAGCCGCCGAAGGTGAACGGTGTGTTGAGCCGCATGGTGCTGGAGCGCGAGGATCCCAGACCGAACAGGGTGTCGACCCGGTCCGGGTGCAGCACCGGCAGCGCCGCCAACTGGCGCTTGAAGGTGAGATCGTTCGTCGCGCTGAAGCTGGGAGACCAGGTGATGTTGCGACTCAGCGCAAAGGCTGCGGGTGTGATGGTGAGTGATGGCAGCATCATCTGGCCGCTGCCGTCACTGACATTCTGCCGCCGGGTCGCGCCCACCGTGACATCGCCCCAGGCGAACTTGCGATTGAAGGTCGCCGCCGAGGTGATCTGTCGGGTCGACAGCAGCGGATCGACGGCATTGCTGGCCTGAATCCGCGAATCCGTCATGTAGTCGACCTGGAAATTGAGCCGGGTGCTGGCGCTGAAGGACTGGCTGTGGTTCCACTGGAGCTGGGTGGAACTTGACCCGCCGATTTCCGACTGGCGATTGAGAGCCAGGCCGCCGTCGATGAAGCGATCGCGCCAACTGTAGTGGAAACTGCCGCCGTACTGGATATAGCGCGACGCGAACCAATCGAGCCGCACCGTGGCATCGATGTAGTCGTTGGGCGCCCAGTAATAGCCGACATTTGTGACCTGCCGCTTATAGCCGCGGGTCGGCCTGACGATGTCGTTGAAGCCGAACTGGGGGATCAGGATCCCGGATCGGCGTCCCGGTTTGGTATCCTGGAAGAGAAACGGGATCCAGACGATCGGCACATCGGCCACATACAGCACGGCCGGCCGGGCCACCATGTAGGAGTTGGAGATCCACTTCACCTCGCCGGCTTCGAAGTGGTAGTGCGGTTCCGGCAGATCGCAGGACGTGAACTCGCCACCGGCGGCGTAGAGACGCGACGCCGATGAATCCACAGCCAGATTCCCGCGCACGAACCAGCTCGCGCCGAGTTCATCGAAGGTGGTGAACGCTTCATCAAAAACGCCCCGATCGCGACAGGTATCGAACCGGAGCGTGCGACCGACGGCGATCTTCTCCTTTTCGAACAATCGCGGCGCCCCGCTGGCGATCAGGGTGCAGTTCGATTTGTCGTACACGATCCGCTCGGCTTCCATCACACTGCCGTCGCGACTGGTGGCGGCGTCGCCGCCCAGGATGACCCGCGCCGAGTCGGCCACCAGTCGTGCCGAATCACCCAGGTAGCGCGTGACGGCGAATCCCGGCCGCTTGAGCAGGGCGTTCATCACCGAATCGGGCGAGGGAAACTGCCGACTGGGGGCGGTGGGCAGACCGAGCCGCCGCGCCGTGGCGCTGTCGAGTTCGCGGGCCGGTGTGCGCAGCGAATCGCGTTGGCCGCCCAGTGCCCGTCCCAGCCCGGTCGGCGTCCCGCGCGGCACCGGAACCTGGCCGGCGAGGTCGGCGGGACGACCGGCCAGCCCGATCAGCAGCACCAGTCCGGCGGCGAGGCGACTGCGGCGCCGGCGATCGATCAGCCAGGTCCCCAGCACGCCCAGCTCGTAGAGCACCAGCAGCGGCACCATGAACAGCAGCATCAGGAACACATCGCCGCCGGGTGACAGCACCGCCGCTGCCACAGCCGAGAGCAGCACGGCGAAGCGGCGGAAGGCGCTGTAGCGGCGGGCATCGACCACACCCAGCACGCCCAGCAGGATCATCACCAGCGGCAGTTCGAAGGCCAGCCCCAGACCGAGCGTGATCGCCGCGACGAAGGAGAAGTAGCTGTCGTAGGTGATCAGGGTGTTGAAGGTGCCGGGGAAGTACCCCAGCAGCACGCTCAGGCCGCGCGGCACTACGAAGATCCATCCCAGCGTCGCGCCGGTCAGGAACAGCAGCAGGCCGATCACCAGCGCCGGGATCAGCGCCCGGCGTTCGCGGTCGTAAAGAGCCGGCGAGAGGAAGGCCCAGATCTGATAGATGATGACCGGCGAGGCCAGCACCAGTCCGAGCACCGCACCGATCTTCAGGGTGATGAAGAACGGCTCGGTGACCTGGAGCACCGCCAGTTGTCCGTCGGGAACGAAGGGCGCAATCGGCGCGGTGAAGACTGTGATGATATCGAGGTTGAGGGCGGCCCAGAGCCCGAGGCCGATTCCGACAGCGACGGCGCCCAGAATCCAGAACAACCGGACCCGGAGTTCCTCGAGGTGGTCGAGGAACGGCATATCGCCCGCCGAAGGTGCCATGCGGTGGGGTGGCTAGCGCAGATCGCGCAGCCGCACGACCGCGAGATCGTATTCGTCGGTCCCGCGGTATTGGGCCACAGCGACCTTCTCATACCAGCGCCGCGCTTCGGCCCGGTCGCCGGCCCGTTCCGCCTGACTGCCCAGCTTGTACATCGCCGACGCCGCGCGCATCGATTCGGGGAACAGCTTCGCCACCTCGCGGTAGTAGGCGTCGGCCGAATCGGGCTGGCTGCGCAGATACGACTCCGCGATGCCGTAGAGCGCCTCGGGGGCCAGCGACGACAGCGGATGGGTATCGAGCATCTGCTGGAACACGCTGCGGGCGGTCTCGTAGGCCCCCTGATTGAGCGAGTTATTTCCCGCTTGAATCATCTGCTGGGCGCTGGGCACCACCGTCGTCAGCGAATCGGTGGTATCGCTCTGTGCCGCCAGGGCCGACTGGCGGGCATCGAGATCGGCATAGAACTCCGACAGTTGGCGATTGCTCTGATCGAGCCGCTCCTGCAACACGCTCATCGAGCGGCGGATCTCCAGCAGATCAGCCGAGCTTTCGCCTTTGGCCAGCGAAATGGCGCGTTCGGTGTTCTTGAGTGAATCGAGCACCGAGCGCTGCACATCGAGCACCGAGCGGAGCGTCGCGAGCTGGACCGAATCGCGACGCTCCTGCTCCCGCTGCATCATGGCGATCTGGGTCTCGATCCCGCGCACCTGTCCCGGCGTGGCGCATCCCGCCCCGCCGATCAGCGCGACCAACAGGTGTCGAGTCCGGATCGCCATGGCTCAGTTCCTCGGCGGGACGAGCGTCTGACCGCCGGCCACCACGTCAAACTCGGCCCGGCGGTTGGCGGCCCAGGCCGTCTCGTTGGAGCCGATATCGACCGGCGACTCCTCACCCAGCGAGGCCGTCTCAATCCGTCCCGCCTCGACGCCGATCCGACTCAGGAAGTCCTTGGCGGCGGTGGCGCGGCGCATCCCCAGCGCCAGGTTGTACTCATCGGAGCCACGCTCATCGGCGTGGCCCACGATCCGGATCCGCAGATTGGGATTGGCCCGCATGATCGCTGCCTTGCGGTTGAGCAGCGGCTCGTCCACCTGCCGAATTGAGAACTGGTCGTAATCGAAGTGAACAGTCGCGGCCAGCTCATTGACCAGCTCGGCCCGAGCGGCTTCGGCCGCCATCTGGGCCCGCCTGATGGAATCGGCCCGCGCCGCCTCGGCGGCGGCCCGGTTGGCCGCATCGGCCGAATCCTGGTTGAAGCCCACGTTGCCCCGGTCGACCGGTGTCGGCTGGACCGCCGGCTCTTCCTTCTTGCCGCAGGCGGCAAGGAGCACAATCAGGGTGAGAACTGTGGTGTGGCGGCGGGTGATCACGTTGGTCTCTCCGGTGTCAGGATGTCGGTCCAGTCAGGCGCGGTGACCATGCGGGCAGTCGCGCCGGGCCCTTCACATTCGTCAACTGGCGGATCCGGTACGATTCGAGATCGAGCACCCACAACTGGTTGCTGCCTTCCCGTCCGGAACGGAACACCAGATGACGCGAGTCTGGCGCCCAACTCGGGTCTTCGTTGCGCCCCACCGATGTGACAGCCGTCGCGCGCCCCGTGCCGAAATCATACACCAGCACCTGGCGTCCGCCGGCCACATCCCGGTGGAAGGCGATCCGCTGGCCATCCGGCGACCAATCCGGCGCGAACGACGGGCCGGTCGCCGCGCCATCAAGCGGCACCAGCGCCCGCTGATTGGCGCCGTCGGCGTCCATCACATAGATCTGTGGACGTCCCGACCGGGTTGACTCGAAGACCACTCTCCGCCCGTCAGGAGAATACGCAGGATTCAGGTTATCCGCCAGTTTGCGGCCCACAGTCAGCGAGCGGACGCAGCACATCCGCTGGATATCCACCCGCGCAATGTCGGTCCCGGCATCGCTGCTGGGCGCGAACAGCATTTCATGGCCATCGGGCGAAAACGTCGGGGTGAGGGCGTTGCCCGCCCCGTTGGTCCCCGGCACCGTCTGACGGGAGCCGCTGACCAGATTCTGGATGATCACCGGCCCGGCATAGTCGCGGATCTCGGTGAAGGCGATCCGCTCGCCCTCGGGTGACCAGGCCGGCGACATCGCGATCCCGGTGCCGCGGCTGATTTGCGCCAGATTGGCCCCGTCGCTGTCGATGGTCCAGATGGCGTCGTTGTACTGGAACAGGATCCGGGTCGCCGCAATGCCCGGCTCACCGGTGATGGCGCCGATCAATTCGTCACTCAACCGGTGGATTCCCAGTCGCTCGGCCCCCTCGCCCGCCGGATCGACCCCGCGCTGGACCCGGAGCCGCTCCTGGTCGCCGCCCAGATCGTGAAGCACCGCCTCGACCCCACCGGTCACCGGGCGCAGCTCCACCGCCCAGGCCAGCCCGTACTGGCGCCACATGCCCAGATTCAACTCGCCGCTGAGCGGCGCCGCACTGTCGGCCACGAAGGCGACCTCGAATCGGTCGGAATAGTCGAAGTCCCGCTCGATGATCTTGCGGACCGAATCCAGACCCGCCGTCGCCAGCACGATCACGCCCGGGCGCGCCCCGGCGCGGTAGGTGATTCCCAGCCGCACCACGTCCTGCTGGGCCGCTGCCACATCGACAAGGCCGCCGGCCATCAGCGCCAGCAGCAGCGCCAGAGCGCGGTGGGCCTTCACCGGTCCTCCGGCGTGAACGCGAACGAAATCGGGAGCGATTCACCGTTGAAACTGTCGGGCAAGGGTCCGAAGGCCTTCTCTCGCGCGGCCCGTTCGATAGCGCCGCGCGCGCTGGTGTTGAAGGTGAAGTTGGTGGACGGCCGGGACACCGCGATGTCGCTCACACTGCCATCGCGGTGGATGGTGAAGGTGACGTCGACCCGCAGCCGAAGCCCACGTCCAACCGGATTGCTCCAGCGCCGCCGGACCTGGGTGACGATGTTGTCGAGATAGGCCTGGTCCTGGAAGCGGATCCCCGCCTGGGTGAAGGTCAGCTCGTCGGTGCCGGTGCTGGGCGTCACATCGGGCAGCGGGGTGACCTCACTCCGGGTGGTGAGAGTCGGCGCGTCGCGGGCCGGCTGCGGCGGGGCCGGCGGTGGTGGCGGTGCCGGATCGGAGCGCGGCGGCGCCTTGTCCGGGGGTGCCTCGGGCTGCCGGGCGGTAGGAGCTGCGGCTTCGGCGGCGCGGGCCGGCGCCCGGCGCGGCGCGGGAGCGGCCACCAGGTTGACGGCATAGACCACCGGCGGCGGCGGCGGGGCCCGAAAGGCCAACAGCACCAGTCCGGCCACAATCAGCAGATGCACCGCCACGGTTCCGACTATTCCGGCCCGATGCTCCCGGGGATCCACCGCCGGTGTCATCGCCGACTCTCAGGCTCCGCCACCAGGCCGACATTGGTGATCCCGGCGGCCTGGACCGCGCCGACCACCCGCAGCACATCGCCGTAACTGGCACCGGCATCGCCGCGGATGTAGACCCCCTCGGGATCCTTGAGCTTGAGCACCGTGGCCAGATTGGCGCTGAACTCCGCGAAGCTGACCGGGGCCGCGTCCATGGCGATGCGGCCATCGCGGGTGATGGTGATGGTGAGGCCCTGCTGCGCATCCAGCGGCCGCGAGGCGGCCTTGGGCAGTTCGACCTCCAGCCCGCCCTGCAACATCGGGGCGGTGAGCATGAAGATGATCAACAGCACCAACACCACGTCGACAAGATTGATGATGTTGACGTCGGCATTGAGCGCCCGACGACGACGGCCGGTGCCGATTCCCCGCAGCGCCATACTAGAGCCGCCCCTCCCGTCCCAGCGCAGCCACCTCGCGTTGGGCGGCCCGCTCCAACTCTCCCTCGTAGCGCTCCACCCGCGAGGTGAAAATGTTGTAGGCAATCACCGCGGGAATCGCGGCGCCCAAACCGCCGGCGGTGGCCAGCAAGGCATCGGCGATGCCCGGCGCGACGGCGGCGATATTGCTTGACCCGCTGCCGCTGGCGATACCGCTGAAGGACTGCATGATGCCGAGCACAGTGCCGAAGAGACCCAGCAGTGGCGCGGTCGACGCGATGGTCGCCAGCCAGGGGATCCGGTGGGCCGCCCGTTCGGCTTCGGCCCGAACCTGCGTATCGAGCGCCAGGGTGAGCGCTTCGAGCTGGGTGAGCGACATCCCGCTGCGCGAGACACCCTCGCGTTCGTTTGCCCCGCGCAGATCGGCAAGAAATCCTGCCACCGTCCGCACAATCCCCGCAAAGGGCGATCGCCCCAGCGCGGTGATGGCCTGTTCGCGCGCTTCGAGTGACCCCCGTCCCTCGATCGCGATGTCAAACTGCCGCCCCATCGCCCCCAGACGACGAAATTCGACCCACTTGGCGAAGATCACATACCAGGAGATCAGCGAAAATACCGCGCAGATCAGCAGGACCACCATGGTTTCGGCTGACGCCGACGTGAGCATTCCCAACAGGTCCATCGAAGCGCCTGCGGCGCGATCATTCATCCCGAAACCGTCCCTTCAAACCAGGTCGCCAGCGCGGCGAGTCCCTCAGCAAAGGCCACGTCCGGCCGCCAATCAAGCTGCTGCGCGGCCTTGGTGATATCGAGGCACGACCGCAGCAACTCGCCCGGTCGGGCCGGGGCGTACTCGATCGGCACCTCGCGCCCCAAGGTGGTCATCACCTGGTGCACCAACTGGTTCACAGTGGTTTCGCGCCCGGTGGCCACGTTGAAAGCGGGGACGTCCAGTCGGTCGCCCCACTGCACGTTGGTGAGCTGCGCCGCGCGCACGCTGGCCCGGGCCACATCGCGCACGAAGACGTAATCACGGGTCTGTTCGCCGTCGCCGAAGATGGTGATCGGCTGACCGCTCAAGACCCGCGAGACGAAGATCGACACCACGCCGGCCTCGGACTTGGGGTCCTGGCGCGGCCCGTAGACATTGGCATAGCGCAAGGCGACACCTTCGAACCCGCTCAGCCTGCCGAGGACGCGAAGATAGTGCTCGCTGGCCAGCTTGCTCACGCCGTAGGGTGAGATCGGCAGCGTCGCCGTGGGTTCGGGAGTCGGAATCTGCTCTGGATCGCCGTAGACCACGCCGCCGCTGGAGGCCAGAATCACCCGGCGCACCCGCCCGCGCGCGGCGCCGGCGAGCAGGTTGGCGAATCCGACAAGGTTGATCGAGGCGTCGGTCCCGGGATCCTCGACCGAGACGCGGACATCGATCTGCGCGGCCTGATGATTGAGCACATCGAATCCGCCGTCGGCGAGCAATTCCGCCGCCTCGGTCGAACGAATATCCGCCTCGACAAACTGGGCCCCAGCGGGGACCTGCTCGCGTTTGCCGCGCGAGAGATTATCGAGGCAGGTGACCGACCAGCCCGCCGCGAGATACGCTTCGGCGATATGGGACCCAATGAATCCGGCACCGCCGGTGACCAACACCGATCCGCTCATGACCGACCTCCGCGGCGAGCGCCGCAGCGCCCGCCGTGCAGGGTGAATGGGAGTTAACGGGTCGGAAGATAGCGAGAGCCGGAGCCGGGCCGTGGCTCAGTCGGGCAACCGGGCAATCACCCGCACCGGCGAGGCATCGGGAATGACCGGTGAGATCACCTCAATCAGCCGCACGGTGCTGGCGGCAGTGCCGACATGGAGCACCTGGCCCCGCGCCAGCAGGTCGGCAGTGGCGTCGGCGGCGTTGAGCCGCGGTCCCGGCCGTCGGTGGATGGCGACGAAGTCGCCGACCTTCACCCCGCTGGCCGCGCCGAGGGCGACATACAGCTCCGAGCCCGGCATGACCAGATCGCGCACCACATGCGGCGCGATCACGCTGCCCAGTGACGGCCCCGAGGGCAGCGGATCCACCGCCCCGACCTGGCGCACCGCGGCTGTCGGCAGAACCGCCTGTCCCGGTCGGATCGCACCGTAGATGGCACTCAGCCGGGTGACGGTCTGACGGGGCCCGACCGATTCGACCACCACCAGACCGGTGGGCACCACGATGCGGCCCCAGCCGCGAGGGCCCGGCTCCAGTCTGACGATGGTGAGGGTGTCGCCCACCTGGTAACTGCTGCCCGCCGGCGGCCGGACCGCGAACGCGCTGCCCAGCGCCACCACAGCCGACTGATCAGGCACCCGTACCGTCGCCGGCGCGGTGGGGCCCAGGGCCTCACCCGCGAGCAGCTCGGCGTCCTCGCTCAGATAACTGGCGGCGCGTACCTCCCCCGGACGCAGCGGGCGGTAGAGATCCCCGGAATAGGCAAGTACCGAATCGGTGGGCCGATTGGCGCTCAGCAGGAAGAAGGGAAGCTGGTCGGTCGCTGCACTGTCCTGCGCCGCAAGCGGGGCGGTCAGGGTGAGCGGGAGCAGAGACAGCAGAGCAAGCGCGCGGCGCATTGGCACTCCAGATGTCGAGATGGTCCGTCATGCCACGAATCGGGGCTGACGCCGGTATCGTACCGTGATCCAAGGAGAGTATCGACCATCACCCGCCATCGCCATACCGGAGCCGTCCATGTCCCTGCCCCGCCTCACCGCGCTGCTCATCCGCGCTCTGCTGGCCGGGACGCCCTCGCTGCCCGGGCCCAGGCCTTCAGCCTGGATTCGGTCACCTTCATGACACCCAGCGGGCCCCGCCCTGATGACCGGCAACTGTCATCTGACCGGCGGCGACCGTCCCGCTCAGCAGGGCTGGTTTACCCTGGTGTGGGCGCGCACCGCCCACGGGTGGAAAGTACTCCACGACCATTCGTCAAGAGGGGCGTGGTTGCGGACCCGGCTCCGGTGGGGCAGCGCCCTCTACTGTTGGGTGACAGTCGCACCCGCCACGACCCAGCGGGGGCCAGCCTTCACCAGCCGAACCCGATAGACCTCGGTGCGGTCGTCGTGCCGCCCTGCGGCCGTGGCGGCGTGAAAAAGCACCACCAACATGGTGGCCCTGTCATCGGCGACGTCGGGCGCGCCCATCGCGACCACCGCCTGTCCGGGTGGCGGGAGGCACCCGGGCGCCGCCCCGCATACCAGACGGCGACCCGCCGTGGCCACCGGGACGCCCAGCGCCGTGGCGATGCGCGCTGAGAGCACCGAATCGCGGGGCGCGCCAAGGCTGCGCCCGTCCGCTGCCAGATGGTGGTTTTCGAGCACGGCGTGGGCTGGATCAATGATGACTTTACTGCGAACCCAACGCGCCACGACAAGCTCCGGATCGCCGCCACGTGTCGGCACCTGTCCGAGCGTGAAGTCCGGCGCTGCCAGCGTCAACCACGCAACCAAAGTGACGATCACAGGATGGGACTGCATGCGCCCTCCGCCGGCCGGCGGGTTCAGAACGGCAGGTCGTCGTCTTCGGCGTCGAGCGCGTCGGGGAAATCGTCGAACGACTTGCTCTTGCTGTCCGGTGCCCCGGATGAGCCCGAACCGCCCGCTGATCCACCGCTGCCGCCCCGCGCACGGGAGCCGCTCCACGAGCCGGCGCTGTCGTCGTCGCCCCGGCCGCCCAGCAGAATCAGCTCGCGACAGTTGATCTCGGTGCTGTAGCGGGTCTGTCCTTCCTTGTCCTGCCAGGTGCGATACTCGATCTCGCCTTCGACGTATACCTTCTCGCCCTTCTTGCAGTAGCGCTCCGCGATGTCGGCAAGCTGCTGGCCGCGCGCGTTGTTCCAGCAGATGACCCGATGCCACTGGGTCTTTTCCTGCCGCTGACCGTCGTTGCCCTTCCATTGGCGCGACGTCGCAAGCGACAGAGTAGCCACCCGATTGCCATTGGCACCGGCGGTGCGTACCTCGGGATCGGCTCCCAGGTTGCCGATCAGAATCACCTTGTTGAGGGACTTGCTCATCAGTGCTCTCCAGCGTGGTCGGTAAGCGAAGGAACGGCCGCGATACGGGACGAAGTCTCGGGGGACCGGCCGCTCCGCACGGCACCGGTCAACGCAGCCCGGCACCAGCCGATGCGGAAGGTAACCGGGCGTCGGTCCCGGTCGCGGTCAATCGGTCGGGAGTTGACGCTTCATGATCACCGCATCTTCAATCGGGCGACGATAATACCCGCGGCGGCTGCCGGCGGCCACGAATCCAGCCGAATGGTAGAGACTCAGCGCCGCGGCATTCGAGCTGCGGACTTCGAGCCAGACAGTGCTCGCCCCGCCCCGGGTCAGGCGCCGCAGCACGTCGTTCAGCAGCCGCCGCCCCAGCCCCTGCCCCCGTCGCGCCGGGTCGACGGCAATCGAGAGCAATTCCCCCTCGTCGCCGATCAGCCGCGCCAGGGCCGACGCCGCAACGCGTCCCTCAGCGTCCTCGGCCAGGAGCGAGATCGTGCCGGGACTGGCGATCGCCTCCCGCAGCATCTCACTGCTCCACGGGTCGCTGAATGCCGCCTGCTCCAGCAGGGTCAACTCGGCCAGGTCAGCCGGCGCGGTAGGTCGAATCCGGTAGGGCTCGGCCATGCTTCTGCTCCCAGACAACCTGCGCTTCGGCCGGTCGGCCGTAGGTCGGTTGCCAGCCATCAGGATCGCTCACCCGCGTCAGGCCTCCGGGGACATGCTCCAGCGCCAGCAGCGACCGGGCATCGGGCCAGCTCGGCTCGGGGCGCTGGCCGGTCGCCGCGACGATCGCGTCAGTCAACGCCTCGGGGAAGACCCCCACCACCGCCGCCGGTCGCCGAGCCGTCGCCAGCGCGCGGGGCGCAGTCGCCGCCGCGCTCACGCCGGGGCCGTGAAGCCCCTCACGGTCGCGCCACCAGCACCCGGCATAGAGTTCGCCGCGCAATGCGTCGGCGACGGCGATCACCGGTTCACCTGCCACAGCCAGGCGCGGCCAGGCCTGGATCAACAGCGACGGTGCCACCCACCACTCCACCTCGGGGCGCTGCCACAGCAGCGCCTTGGCGATCGCCGCACTCACCCGCAGGCCGGTGAACGATCCCGGCCCGTCGCCGCTCAGCACCCGGGTGATATCCGCCGGTGTCGCGCCCCAGTCGCGCAGCAGCCAATCAATCATTCCCAGCGTCTCGCGCGTGTGCCGACGTGCGCCGTCGAGATGCGCTTCGACGCTGCGGTCGCCCTCGCCGAGGGCGACTGTGGCGCGCGCCGTGGCGGTGTCGATGGCCAGGGTAATCACCAGGTCACCGTCACCCGGCGGTGATGCTCGTCGTGATGCGCCATGGTCACCCGGCAGGTGGGCGGCGGTGCCCAGACACCGGCGCGATCGGGCCATTCGATCAGCAAAGCATCGGCCGCCAGCGCCGCGTCCCAATCCAGATCCGCCGCCTCCTCGGGATGCCGCAGCCGATAGCAATCGAGGTGGAGCGTATCCCCTCGCGGTCCCGGGTAGCGATGCACCAGACCGTAGGTCGGCGAGGTGGCACCGGCGTAGCCGGTCCGCGCCGCCACAAAGGCCCGCGCCAGGGTGGTCTTCCCCGCGCCCAGCGGGCCCTCAAGCCAGATCACCCCACCCGCCGGCACGCGCTCTGCCAACCCGGCGGCCAGGTGTTCGACCCCGGCCTGGTCCAGCGATGCGATCGTCATCGCAACGCCGGCCGCCGGACACTCGGCGCCGCCGCGGCCCGCAGTTCATTGAGCTGATCGCGCAGCAGCGCGGCCACTTCGAACTCGAGATTGGCGGCCGCCTCACGCATCTGCTGTTCCAGCGCCGCCATCGCGGCCGCGCGCTGCGCGGGATCATGAAGATCGACGGCCGCGGCTGTCGGTTCCTGGCGACGGCGCCGATCGGGCCGTTCGCTGCGCTGATCGGCCACGTGGGTGGACAGCCGCACTTCGTCGAGCGACTTGACGATGCTCATCGGCGTGATGCCGTGGGCCTTGTTATGCGCCTGTTGCCGCTCACGCCGCCGCTCCATTTCGGCCAGCGCCCGCTCCATCGACCCGGTGATTTTGTCGGCATACATGATGACCCGGCCGTTGACGTTGCGCGCGGCCCGCCCGCTGGTCTGAATCAGCGAACGATCACTGCGCAAAAAGCCCTCCTGATCGGCATCGAGAATCGCCACCAGCGACACCTCAGGCAGATCAAGCCCCTCGCGCAACAAATTGATCCCGACCAGAACATCAAACTCGCCCAGCCGCAGACTGCGCAGAATCTCCACACGCTCGATCGCATCGATATCACTGTGGAGATAGCGGACCCGCACCCCCGCCTGCTGGAGATAATCGGTAAGATCCTCGGCCATCCGCTTGGTCAGTGTCGTGACCAGAACCCGCTCGCCCGCCTGCTCCCGCAGCCGAATCTCCGCCAGCAGATCGTCAACCTGCCCCGCGACCGGACGCACATCGACCGGTGGATCCACCAGACCGGTGGGACGGATGATCTGCTCGACAGTGACCCCATGCGACAGGCCCAGTTCCATCTCCCCCGGGGTGGCCGATACCATGATGAGCTGCGGAACCAACTGCAGAAATTCTTCCATCCGCAGCGGGCGATTGTCGAGCGCGCTCGGCAGCCGGAAGCCATACTCGACGAGGGTGGTCTTGCGGGCCCGATCGCCGTTGTACATGCCGTTGATCTGCGGCAACGAGACATGGGACTCGTCGATCACCGCCAGGAAGTCGGCCGGGAAATAGTCAAGCAGACAGGCCGGCCGCTCACCTTCCTGTCGGCCCGAGAGATGGCGGGAATAATTCTCGATTCCGGCGCAGGTGCCGACCTCGAGCAGCATGTCCACGTCGAAGGTGGTCCGCGACTCCAATCGCTGCGCCTCGAGCAGCTTGCCGGCGCTGCGCAGCTCGCGCAGTCGCTCCGCCAGCTCGCGCTGAATCCGCGCCACAGCCCGCTCAATGGTGGCGCGTTCAGTCACAAAGTGCTTGGCCGGATAGATCGCCGCCCGCTCCAGGCTGGCGATCGGATTGCCGGTGAGCGGTTCGAAGCGGGTGATCCGTTCGACCTCGTCGCCCCACAGCTCGATCCGGACCCCCTGCTCGTCGTAGGCCGGGTAGATCTCGACAGTGTCCCCCCGGACCCGAAACGTGCCCGGTTCAAAGGCCACGTCATTGCGCTGGTAGTGAATCGCCACCAGCTCCTGCAGCAGTGCGTCGCGCCCTCGCGTTTCGCCGACCGCGACCCCGACCATCAGCGCCCGATAGGCGGCGGGATCACCCAGGCCGTAAATCGCCGAGACGGTCGCGACGATCACCACGTCGTCACGCTCCATCAACGACGATGTCGCCCGGAGCCGCAACGCCTCGATATCCTGATTGATCGAGGCATCCTTCTCGATGTAGACGTCGGTGGCCGGAACGTAGGCCTCGGGCTGGTAGTAGTCGTAGTAGGAGACGAAGTACTCGACGGCATTGCCCGGCAGAAACTGCTTCAGCTCGCCATAGAGCTGCGCCGCCAATGTCTTGTTGTGCGACAGCACCAGGGTCGGCTTGCCATAGCCCGCGATGGTATGCGCCAGCGTCATGGTCTTGCCGCTGCCGGTGACGCCGAGCAGTGTGAGATAGGGATCACCGGCGCGCAGCGCGGCCGTGAGGCCGGCGATGGCGCCAGGCTGATCGCCGGCAGGCTCAAACGGGGCCCGGACCTCGAAGCGTGGCATCGCAGCAATATAACCGCATCTTCGGGAAACTTTCGGCCCTGCCGGGTCGCGGCTATTCTTCCCGGGTTCGCCCGTTCCCGTTCCCTTCGGCCCGCGATGCCCATGTCCTGCTGCCTGCTCAAGACCGAACCGTCAGTGTATTCCTTTGCCGACCTCGAGCGCGATGGTCAGACCGTCTGGGACGGCGTGGCCAACGCCCAGGCGCTGATCGTGCTGCGCGGCCTCGCCGTGGGTGACGAGGTGCTGATCTACCACTCCAACGAGGGCAAGGAGATCGTCGGCATCGCCCAGGTGGTGACGGCGGCGTATCCCGATCCTCGCCTTGATGATCCGCGCCGGGTCGTGGTCGACATCAGGGCGGTGCGCCGCCTGCCCCGCCCGGTGACGCTGGCCGCGATCAAGGCCGAGGCGGCCCTTGCCAACTTTCCGCTGGTCCGGCAGAGCCGTTTGAGCTGCATGCGGGTCAGCCCGGCGGAGCGCAAGGTGCTGCGGTCGCTCGGCGTCAAATAGCGGTCGGCGACTACGGTCCCGGTGCCTCACGCCGTTCGACAGTGGCCACGCCCTTCACCTTGCGGATGGCCTTGAGCACCTTGGCGAGGTGGGGCAGGTTGTCGACTTCGACGAAGATGGTGCCGAACATGGTGCCGTCCTTGGACTGGAGATCGGCCCCGCGGACATTGGTGCCGCTGCCCGAGATGGCCTGCATCACGTCGGCATAGAGACCACGCCGATCTTCGCCGGCCACCGCCAGGCGCACGGCATACGACTCACCGGTCTGCTCCTGCCAGTCGATCTCGACCCGCCGTTCACCGTCGGTGAGGGTGAGCAGATTGGGACAATCGGCGCGGTGGATTGAGATGCCGCGCCCCTGGGTGACGTAGCCCACCACCGGATCGCCGGGGACCGGTTGACAGCACTGGGCGTAGCGCACCACCAGGCCGTCCACCCCCTGAATCCGAATCCCGCGGCCCAGCCGGAACCGGTCGATGACCCGCCCGAAAATCGTGGCGGGTTTCTCCTGCAGGGCCTCGCCCGGCAAGTCCGGGAACAGCGCACGCATCACCTGGCCCACCGCGAGATCACCCCGGCCGAGTGAAATCTCCAGCGCCGAGCGATCCAGCAGGTTGAGCGCTCGCGCTGCGGTATCGATCCGGTCGGCCGGCGGCAGCTCCAGGCGCCGCCGCTTCAGCTCGCGCCCCAGGATCTCCTCGCCGAGCTGCTCCGAGACGGCCTCCTCCTCGATCCGGATCCACTGCTTGATCTTGCTGCGAGCCCGACCGGTGCGCACATGGGCGAGCCAGTCGCGCGACGGGCGGGCCTGGGGCGACGTGAGAATCTCCACAGTGTCGCCGTTGCGCAGTTCGCGGTGCAGTGGCGCAATCCGGCCATTGACCCGCGCCCCGGTGGTGTGCAGTCCGACATCGGTGTGAACATGGAAGGCAAAATCGATTGCCGTCGCTCCCTTGGGGAGCTGCTTGATGTCGCCCTGCGGCGTGAAGATGAAGATCTCATCGTGGTAGAGATCGACCTTGAGGAATTCGAGAAACTCCTCCGGCGTGGCGCTCTCCTGCTGCAACTCCAGCAACTGGCGGAACCAGCCGAGCTGCCGTCCGAGATCATCCTCGGCGGGAGTCGTGGCGGTTTTGTAGAGCCAGTGCGCCGCGATACCGTATTCGGCGGTCCGATGCATGTCGGCGGTGCGGATCTGGATCTCGAACAACTGACCCTGTGGCCCAAAGATGGTCGTGTGCAGCGACTGATAGCCGTTCGACTTGGGGCTGGCGATGTAGTCCTTGATCCGCTCCTGCAACGGCGTCCAGGTATGGTGAATAATTCCCAGCGCGTGATAGCATTCCGGCACCGATGCCACGATCACCCGCATCGCCATCAGATCGTAGATCTCATCGAACGGCTTGTCCCGCTTCTTCATCTTCTGGTAGATCGACCAGAGATGTTTGGGACGGCCACTGACCTCGACCTCGCCGACGCCACCGGCCGCCAATTCGCGCTGCAGCGGTTCCCGCAGGCGTTCGATCGCCTCGCGCCGCTGCTGCCGCTTGGCGGCGACCTGACGCGCCAGACTGACGTAGTCATCCGGCTCGAGAAACTTGAACGCCAGATCCTCCAGTTCGGCCTTGACCTGCGCCATACCGAAGCGGTGAGCCAGCGGCGCGTAAATCTCACGGGTTTCGGTGGCGATCCGCCGCCGACGCTCCTCACTCAGATGCTGGAGCGTCCGCATGTTATGGAGCCGGTCGGCCAACTTGATGATGATGACCCGGGCATCCTTGGCCACCGACAGCAGCAGCTTGCGATAGTTCTCCGACTGTTCTTCGACCGACGAGCGGAAGGTCAGGTGCGACAGCTTGGTCAGTCCATCGACCAGCCCGGCAACTTCGCTGCCGAACTCCCGATCAATGTCATCGGTTGAGACGTTGGAGTCTTCGACCACATCGTGCAGCAGTGCGGCACAGAGCGACGCGGTGTCCACCAGCATCCCCGCCAGGATCGAGGCCACCGCGATCGAATGCTCGACAAAGTCCTCGCCGCTCATCCGCTTCTGGCCGCGGTGCGCGCCGGCCGCGTAGCGCAGGGCGCGGTCGATCCGAGGAATGTCGAGCCGCTCGGCGTACTGTTCCAGGGTGCTGAACAGTTGCGGCGACAGCTCGGTCAGGGCACTGGCAGCCGGAGAGGTCACAACAATCCGCTGGTGGCAAAGGACAGATGGCGGTCGCCCGCAACGATCACATGATCGTATACCGGAAGATCGAGCAGTTGGCCGGCGGCCACCAGTTGCCGGGTCACGGCGCGATCCTCGGCCGAGGGCGTCGGATCACCACTCGGATGGTTGTGAACAAGAATAATACCGGCCGCCGCCTCGGCGATGGCCGGCCGGAACACCTCGCGGGGATGGACCAGCGACGAATCGAGCAGCCCGCGGGTGATCAGCAGGTCGCGCAACAGCCGCGATCGACTGTCCAGCGCCAGCAGGTGAAACTCCTCCACCGCGAGGTCGCGCAGGGTCGCCCCGATCAGGCGCACCACATCGAGCGGGCTGGCAATCCGCGGTGCGACCGGCCGTCCCTCCTGATGCAGTCGAGCCGCCAGCTCAAAGGCCGCCAGCAGCCGGGCCCCCTTGGCCGGCCCGACCCCGGCGGTCCGCAGCAGTTCGGCCGGCGGGCGAGCGGCCAGTCCCCGCAGTGCTCCCCCGGTCGGGGCAAGCAGGCGCGCCGCCACGTCGACAGCATCGCGCTGGCCATCGCCGGTGCCGAGCAGGATGGCGAGCAGTTCCGGCGCCGTGAGTGCGGCTCCTCCCAGACGCCAGAGGCGTTCACGCGGTCGATCATGTGCGGCAGCCATGACGGGCAAGGTGGTCGCCATCAGGCGTGCCCGCCGGTCGGCTCCAGCGGCCACCGGCACCACCTGACGCAGACCAGGAGCGCCACGCTCCCCGGGGGGGGAACGTGGCGCCCTGATGTGCCCTGGGCCGCAGCCCTAGAAGGTGTACTTGCCGCTCAGCAGCCACCGATACCGCGAGTTGGCGGCCTCCACCGCGTTGCGGCTGCTCATGTTCATCAGCGAGTACTGATTGCGGTCGTGGGCCACGTCGTAGCCCCGGCCGTTCAGGATCGGCTGATTCTCAAACCCGGTGGTCGACCGGACCACGCCCCAATCCGAGTTGAGCAGATTGGGCAGGTTGAAAATGTCGAGCGACACTTCAAGCGCCTGGCCGTTCACCGTCGGGATCATCTTGGTGACCCGGGCGTTGATGAAGCTCCGCCACGGCCCGCGGCAACTGTTACGGGAAAGGACTGTCCCGCGGGCGTTGTCGAGGCAGGGCTCGCTGCGGATGTACTCATCCAGCGTGGCCCAGTCGGCCGGGTTCGCCAGCGAGATATCGCCGGCGTTGCGCGGCACGTAAATCGGGTCGTTGCCCGCCAGGCCGTCGCCGTTGGCATCGCTGTTGGTGGTATAGGTGAACGGCGTACCCGAGTAGCCCGCATAGGTCAGCGACGCCTGAATCCCGACCGGGAGGTTGAACAGACCGGTCAGCGCCAGCTTATGCGGCACGTCGAAGCATGAGGTGGTGACCGGCCGATTGCTGAGCGGCCCCTCCAGAACGGCGTAGCGCAGGCTGGAATAGGAGATGCTCGAGGTCATGCACATCCGGTCTTCGGTCTTCGACAGGGTGTACCCGGCATTGAACGACAGGCCATCGCTGAAGCGCTTGTTGAGTTGCAGCGTGGCGGAATAGGACCGGTCGCCGCTGGCATTGGACTGGCGGATCACATCGTTGTAGCCGCTGCTGACCCGGGTCGGCCGGATGGTCGACGCCACGCCGCCGGCGCCCGGGGCCCCGGGTGTCCCGTACATCAACCGGTTGCCTTCGCCCGCAGCCTGCGCCTGCACCCCGACGATGTTCACGTCGTTGAGGTAGAACTGATTGAGGGTGCGGGTATAGAGCAGATCAATGGTCCCGACCATGCCCCAGGGCAGACGATGATCGAAGCCCAGCGCCGCGCGCATGGTCTGCGGGAACTTGAAGGCATGATCGAAGTAGACGATCGACGGGGTCGGCGGGCTGGGTTCGCCGCCCCCGGCACACGCACCGGGCTGGTTGGCAATGTCGCCGCTGAATGTCGGCGTCTGATCGCCATTACACACCAGCGTCGTCTGGGTCAGGCCGGAGTTGGCATAGGCGTTCGACACCCAGACGTAGGGCGGGCGTCCGCTGAAAATGCCGATGCCACCGCGCACCAGGGTCGACTGATCGCCGTGAACATCGTAGTTGAATCCCAGCCGGGGCGACCACAGCGCGGCGGTGCTGAAGTCGCTGGTGTTGGCGACGTCACTGCCCGCGGCCACGCCCAGATCGGAGTGGGCGAAAGTCACCCCCGCCAGCGCCGGGTTGGCGTCCGGCTTGGTGGGCAGCATCGGCGCATCGACCCGGAGGCCCATTGTGACCGACAGCTTCGGCGTGATGTTCCAGATATCCTGGGCGTAGAACCCGAGCTGATTCACCGAGAACTCGGACACCGGCCCACCGGGACGCAACGGCAGCGCGATCTCGTAGTGGTTGGGCGTGCCCGCCAGCAGATCGGCGCCGTTGGCGAAGCCCCACACCCCGTACGATCCGGCGAAGAACTGATTGTAGAACTTGAAGAACTCGTTGTGCGTGCCGAGGGTGATGACATGCCTGCCGGTCGAGATGGTGAAGTTATCGCTCAGCTCGAAGTTGTCCTGACGCAGTTCATTGCCCTGCGAGAAGCGCTCCGCCCCGATGGCGATCGCGCTGCCCGTCCCGACGAAGATCAGCGGGGTCATCATCCCCGGCTCGCGCAGATCGCGGATCCGCTGATACCCGACCAGCAGCTCGTTGGTATAGCGATCGCCCAGGGCGACGTTGTGCCGGATCCGGGCCGTCTGGGTCCGGTTGTTGATGGTGTAGCCGGCGTTCCCCAGTTCGAATCCGCTGCGGTAGCCCGAGAACGATGAGCTGCGAATCAGCGAGCCATCGCTGGCCTTGACGTCGTTGTAGGACACCTCAAGCTGACTGCGATCGGTGAGCTGGGCATTGAGCTTCACGAAGACGTCGCGATCGGGCGTGTCGCGGTTGACCTGTCCGGCCGTACCGGGATCGCTCAGGTTGGCGCGGGCCCAATCGATCACGGTGTCGGCCAGGGCCTGCGTCACTCCGAAGGCCGCGTTGTCGACGGCATCATCGCCCTGCAGATATCCGGCAAATGGGGCCGACCGGCTCCGCACATCGAGCGCCGCAAAGAAGTGCAGTCGGTCGCGGATGATCGGGCCGCTGAACGTGCCGCCATACTGATACTCGTGAAACGATTCCAGCTCATCGGTGCCGAGCGGCCCGCGATCGACGGTCTTACGGGCAAAGTCCTGGTTCTGCCCGAACATGAACAGCGAGCCGTGGAAGGTGTTGGTGCCCGACTTGGTGATGGCGTTGACCAGCCCGCCGGTGAACCCGCCCTGGCGCACGTCGAACGGGGCGATCAGCACCTGGTATTCCTTGACGGCCTCGAGCGAAATCGGACGTTCGCCCACCTGGCCCCCTGGCGTCCCGGTGGAGCCCAGACCGAACAGGTCATTGTTGACGCCGCCATCGATCTGAATGTTGTTGAAGCGGTTATTCTGGCCGGCCACCGAGGTCCCATTGACCTGGGGCGAGGTACTGATGAAGTCGGTGAAATTGCGTGACAGCGTCGGCAGGCGGCTGATGAAGGAGTCGGTGATAAACGAGGCGGCACCGGTTCGGCCGCGCGAGAGCAGCGGATTGTCCTCTGCCGTGACGGTGAGTTCGGTGAGCGTCACCACCGACGGCGCCAGGGCAAAGTCCATGGTGACCACCTGGCCGAGCGACACCATGATCTGGTCCTGGGCCATCGGACGATAGCCGATCAAGCGCGCTGTGAGGGTGAACGGCCCGCCCGGCGTGACATTCTCGATGCCGAAGGCGCCATTGGCGCGGGTCGTTGCTGTTGTCCGGAAGCCGGTCTGAGTGTTCAGCAGCGTCAGAATCGCGCCGGCCAACGGCACACCCGCCGAATCGGTCACCCGCCCGCGCACCGCACCGGTCGTCACGCCCTGTGCCTGAACGACTGCCGGTATCAGGACCATCAGTCCTGCCGCCAGCAGTACACCGAGACCACGCAGTCGCCTCATCTGGACCTCCCCAAGCCAAGGACGCCACCGGAGACGGGGTTCGGTGAACGGTGGCGCAACGTGGACCTCGCCAGTCCCGGAGGACTGCGACCCGCCTGCCAGCATGCCAATGAACAGCGCCGTTCCGCTCGACTGTCCGGTCCCCGGAATCGGCTCCGGCAAATTTACGGTCGATCAGCCCCCCGGCAAGGACTCGGGCGACATGTGACGCCGCCGTGACTCGACTGCAACCTGGGCTCTCCGCCGCGCTACCGCACCACCAGCCGCTGGCGCCGCTCCACCACCTGGCCGTCCGGCAGCGTCGCCGCCACCACCAGGTCATACGCCCCCCGCGCCAGCTCCGCCACCCCCACCCGCTGCACCCGGAACGCCCGCGCCGTCGTCGG
>CBFGTB010000018.1:0-26441 GCA_965651715.1 uncultured Gemmatimonadales bacterium | reverse complement strand
GAACAGGTGCGGGGGATCGCGCAACTGGTGAGCAGCAGCGTCGAACGGCTGACCATCGATCACGTGGCAGTCCTCGATGACAGCGGTCGACCGCTCAGCGGCGTGCCCGCGGCGGCCGACGACGCCAGCGGACTGTCCTCGCGCCAGCTTGAGATTCAGCGCGCGGTCGAGACGCAGCTCCAGGCCAAGGTGCGTGAATTACTCGGCGCGGCGCTGGGACCCGAGGCGGTGCGGGTGCAGGTCGCCGCCCGGCTCAATTTCGACCAACTCGAACGCACCATCGAGGCCTACGATACCAGCGGCGCGGTGCTCAAGACCGAACAGCGCAGCCAGGCCCTGCCCGATTCGCTGCAGGGCGGGGTCGCCAGCACTGTGCTCAGCAACGAGTATCTCAACTCGCGCACAGTGGACCGCATCATCGGAAGTGTCGGCGGTGTGACCCGACTCACGGTGAGCGCGCTGGTCGACAGCCGCGCCCTGGGCAGCGAGGGCACGTTGCAGGACAGCGACCGGGAACGTCTGGGCGGAGTGATTCGCGACGCGATTGGCTACGATGAAAGTCGCGGCGATCGAGTGAGCGTGGTGGCGATTCCGTTCAACGGCGTCGCGGCGACCGCACCGCTGGTGACCTCGCCCGATGAACTTGATGCCAACGAGGGCCCCGGGCTGCTCGACCTGGCCGACCGATTGGCGTATCCGGCACTGGCGCTGCTTGCCCTGGTGATCGCGGCACTCATCGGCTTCAAGGCGGTGGCCGGTCTCAGCCGCACTGCGCCGGCCGCGTTGACCGAGGGTCGAGCGACGACACCCGGCGAACTGAGCGCGGCGTCGGGCGACGGGGCGTCGCTCCGCGCGGCAGCGCCGCCCGAGGGAGTGGCGGGTCCTGAAACCAGTGCCCGCGTGCTGCGGAACTGGATGACCGAGTCGACGACGTGAGTGGAGCCGTCGCCGAGGAGCCGCTGACGGGGATCCGCAAGGCGGCCATTCTGTGCATTGCGCTGGGGACCGAAGCGGCGGCCGAGATCCTGCAACAACTCACGCCCGACGAAGTGCAGCGGGTGTCGGCGGAGATTGCGTCGATTCCGACAGTCAGTCGCGACGTGGTGACGCGGGTGTTGGAGGAGTATCGTCGCGCGCTGGAGCGGGTCGACGAAACTGCCGACGGCGGCCTGGTGGCAGCGCAATCGTTGCTGGAGGCGACCTTGGGAACCGAGCGGGCCCGCCACGCGATCGAGCGGATCGTGGCGCCGAGCGGTGAGGGGCAGCTCCCGCGCCTGGCCCAGGTCACTCCGGCGGCGTTGATCGCTGCGCTGCGCGGCGAGCAGCCGCAGACCATTGCAGTGGTGCTCGGCCATGTCGATGCCGGCCTGGCCGCCGGCGTGATCGAGGCGCTGCCCACCGATCTGGCGGGGACAGTGCTGTTCAGGATGGCACGGCTGCGACCTGTCGCGCCCGATGTGCTCCATCAGATCGAAGAGGCCCTGGGCGAGCGGACCAGCTTGTCGCTCGCGGCTCCGGTCGCGGCCTCGGGCGGCACCATGACCGTGGCGCGATTGCTCAATCGGGTGCGCGGCGGCATCGACACCGCCCTGCTCGAGGGCCTCGCGGCCCGGGAGCAGGAGCTGGCTGATGAGGTCCGCGAATTGATGTTCGTGTTTGAAGATCTGCAACTGCTCAGTGATCGCGCGATGCAGCGACTGCTCCGCGATGTGCCGGGGCGCGATCTCGCGCTGGCGCTCAAGGCGGCCAGCGAGGCACTCAAGGCCAAGATCTTCCGCAACATGTCGGAACGGGCAGTCGAAACATTGCGCGAAGAGATTGAAATGCTCGGCTCGGTCAAGGTGAAAGATGTCCAGGCCGCCCATGCCGAGATTCTGGGCGTGGCGCGGGCGCTGCAGGACGCGGGCGAGATTACCATCGATCGCGGCGGTGACGATGACACCATCGCCTGATCCCCCCGCGCGGCGCGACGCGCCGGTTGCACCGTGGCAGCCGCCCGACCTGCGGACCGTCGCAGCGGCGGGCCAGGACGCGGTGGGACCGACGCCCGAAGAAGCAGCCTATCAGCGCGGCTGGGAGGAGGGGCGCGCCGCCGAACGCGAGAGCCACGCCGCCGAGTTCGCTGCGGGCGTCGCGGCGCTGGCGGCGGTGGAGCAGCGATTGGGCGAGGCAGCGGCGCTCTTGCAGGCGCGCTTCACCGAGAGCGTGCATGCGCTGGCGATCGGTATCGCGCGCCACCTGGTGGGGGAGGCCTTTGCCGCCGACCCCCGCGCTGTCAGTGACCTGGTGGCGCGGGCGCTGGCGTTGGCGCCGCTGGGCGGGCCGCTCACTCTGCGGCTGCATCCGGATGACCTCGACGCAATTCGGGACACCGCACCGGTGGAGCATCCGGGGATCGCGACACTGGACCTCCACTGGGTGGCCGATCCGTCAATCATGCGGGGCGGCTGCGTGATCGAAGGTCCCACCTCGGTGGTGGATGGGCGTATCGATCGGGTCATGCTCGACATCTATGAACGGCTGGCCAGTGATTGAGGCCGCGCTGGACCGGGTGCGTTCGAGCCAGCGGCTCGCGATCTACGGCCGGGTGACGCGGGTGATCGGTCAGGTGGTCGAAGCGTCGGCCATTCCGGTGGCCGTGGGCGAAGTGTGTCGTCTGTCGACCGGTTCACGGACGGTGTTGGCGATGGTGGCGGGCTTTCAGGAGCGCGGCATCATGCTGTTGCCGGTGGGTGAGTTGGAAGGCATTCAGCCGGGCGCGACAGTGGCACCGCTGGGCCGCCCGCTCCACGTCGGGGTGGGCGCAGGCCTGGTGGGGCGAGTGCTCGATGGCATGGGCAACCCGATCGACGGGCGCGGCAGTGTGGGTCCGGTGGTGCTGCGATCGTTGCACGCCGATCCTCCCTCGCCGCTCGATCGGCCGCCGGTCACGACGCCGTTCACCACCGGGGTACGTGCCATCGATGGCCTCGAGTCGCTGGGGCGGGGGCAGCGGGTCGGTATCATGGCGGGCTCGGGCGTGGGCAAGAGCGTGCTGCTGGGGATGATTGCCCGGGGGGCATCGTCCGACGTCAATGTCATTGCCCTGCTGGGTGAGCGCGGTCGCGAGGTGCGCGAGTTCATCGAGCGCGATCTCGGCCCCGAGGGACTCGCCAAGTCGGTGGTGATCGTGGCGACCAGCGATCAATCGGCCATCGTGCGTGCGGCGGGCGCACTGGTCGCGACCACCATCGCCGAGCACTTCCGCGACGCCGGTCGCGACGTGTTGTTGCTGATGGATTCGGTCACGCGAGTCGCGATGGCCTGGCGCGAGGTGGGGTTGTCAGTCGGCGAGCCGCCGACGACAAAGGGCTATCCACCATCGGTGTTTGCCGGTCTGCCCCGCCTGCTGGAACGCGCCGGCGCGGCGGCGGTGGGAACCATCACCGGTCTGTATACCGTGCTGGTCGAAGGCGACGATTTCAACGAACCGATTGCCGATGCCGCCCGATCGATTCTTGATGGTCACGTGGTGCTGGCCCGGCGGCTGGCCAGCGCCAAGCACTTTCCCGCCATCGATGTCCTGGAGAGTGTCAGCCGGGTGCGGGACGCGGTGCTCGACCCCACCCATCGCGACGCCGCCAATGCCCTGGTCCGACTCGAAGCCGCCTATCGCGCTCACGAGGATCTGATCGCCGTGGGCGCCTACCAGCGCGGGGCCAATCCGCTGGTCGATGCCGCGATCGAGTTGCGGCCCCAGTTGTTGGAATTCCTGCAGCAACGCCCCGATCAACACGGAACCTTCATGGCCACCCGAACCGCCGTGGTGGAGCTGGCCGCTCGCGCGGTGGCGCTCGAACGGAGAGATACATAAATGTCTCGCTTTCACTTCGGCCTGCAACGATTGCTCGATCTGCGCAGCGCGGCGGAACGCGCTCAGGCCGCCGCCGTGGGGCAGGCGCGGGCCGAAGAGGACCGGTGCCGCCAGGAGTCCCGCGATGAAGCCGATCATCTGGCGGCCGTGCAACAGCAGGCGACCGAGGGCGCTGCCATTCCCGCCGGCCTGCGGCACGTCTGGGGGCTGTCGACCGAGGCGGCTCGCAGCCGCGCCGCTGAAGCTGACAATGCGCTGCGTCGCGCCGAAGGTTCGGCTCAGGCGGAGCAGGACCGCTTCAGTGCCGCGCGGATGGCGCGCCGTTCACTTGAACGCTTGCGCGAGCGCCAGGCTGCTGATTGGTGGATTGAGTATGGCCGCCAGGAGCAGGCCGATTCCGATGAAGTAGCGCGGCAGCAGAACGCGCGAGAGGAGCCGTCATGAAGCCGGTAGTGACCTGCGCCGTCGCGGCGGTGATCGGTGTGGCAGGAGGAACGTGGCTGTCGCCGGCGCGCCGGGCCGCGCCGCCAGCGGCTGAGGAGCATCAGGCTGTCGCGACGGAGCCCGCGCCGGCGCCCACACCTACGCCCGAGCCCGCGAGTGCCGCCCCGGCGACAGCGACGGTTGCGGCGGAGTCGTTGGCAACGACTGTGGCTGCCGGTGACAGCGCCGGGCCGACTGCCGGCGAGCGCGAAGCGATGGTGCGCTCTCTCGCTGCAATGGCACCGACCGATGCGGCGGCAATGGTGGCGCGACTGGCCGATGGCGATGCGGTGGCGGTGCTCAAGGCGCTGCCGATCACCCGAGCGTCGGCCATCCTGGAAGCGATGTCGCCCGATCAGGCGGCCCGGTTGAGTCGCGAGTTGCTGTTGGCGGGTGCGGCGCCGTGATGATGAACGGAGTGTCGCCACTCGTCGCCTCAAATGCTCCGGGTGCGATCGGAGCCCCAGCCGACGGTCAGGCCGACGCCACGGCGACAACGGCCCAGGAGTTTGCTGCCATCCTCTCAGGCTTATTGGGGACGGCGGCTCCGGTGCGTCAGGCGCCGCCGCCCGGCGGTCCGAATCTCGCGCAGGCAACCCCAGCCGCGACGGATGAGGATGCTGCGGCACCGGCAGATGGCGCGGCGATCCCTCCGACTGAGCTTGAGGGCAGCGATACTCAGCCCGACACCGAGTCGCTCACTGCTGATTCGCCGGCACCTGGGACCGGGGCCAGGGCCGCGGTGGCCGGGACCATCGCAGCGGCCTCCGCGTCCGACGTCTGGCCGGTCCGGCTCAGCTCGGATTCCACCGATCGGGCAGCGAACTCATCCGCCGATCACGTCGATGGCGAAGGCGACAGTAATCGCGATGACTGTGATCCCGGGGCGAATCTGCGCACCGTGATTCCCGCTGGCGTTGCGATGCCAGTGGCACGGCCGAGTGAGCGGGGCGACGCATCGCCGCGCGCTGTGACGCCAACGGCCCCGCCCGGGCACTCATCGGCGCCGACCCCACAGCAACCGGTGCCGCCGCCGACACAATCCCCGGCGCTGCAGGCGGCAGTGATTTCACAACTTGGTGAACTGATTGCCAAGGCGGCCCGGGCCAGCGGCGCAGAGTCCTCGTCGGCAACTGGCGCCGCAACCGGTGATCCGGTTGCGCCGGGAGCTCCGACTGACCTGCGCGATTCCGCAGCGCCGCCTCGCCCCTCGGCAGCGCCAACTGTTCCGGTGCGATCGGCCGGCGATGGATCGACGGCGACGGGATCGACCGGTGTTGAACTTCGCCAACTCGTTACCGTCGCTGCCGACGAATCGGAAGGTCATTCCGGTAGCGATGCCGGCAACGATAGCGGCTCCGGCTCCGGTGCAGCGCACCGCCCTTTGCTGGTGGCCGCTGTGGTGAGCGGCGCTGGCGCGCCGGCGCGCGGGCCGGTCGCCGACGCCAGTGTGGCGACGGCCGCAACGCGTCAGATACCACCCGATGTCAGCCGCCCGGCGGCCGACCCGCGCCAGGCCACTGTGCATTTCACCACCGCTGACGGCGCCGAAAGCCGGATCAGGGTGCGACTGGTGGGCGACAGTCTTCATGCCACCATTCTGACCGACTCCCGCTCGGCTGCCGCCCTGGCGCAGGCGCTGCCCGAGTTGCGTCGCTCGCTCGGCGATCGCGGTTTCAGCGATGCCCAGGTGGCGGTGCGGGTGGTGGGCGATACCAGCGGACTCGTGCCCCGGCCCGAGACCGCCGCCGCGGATGCGGGACGGCAGCGCGGTGGTTCGACCGGGACCGATCAGCAGCCACGCGACTTCGCCGGCCAGGACCGGCCCCGACGTCATCACCACTCGGGCGAGGAGGCCCAGCCATGACCACACCGCTCGGCCCCACCACCGGCACGCCGGCCACTGAATCCCTGGGGAACGGCTTGGGACCGGCGATGGGAAAGGAAGACTTTCTCAAGCTGCTGGTCACTCAGCTTCGCAATCAGGACCCGCTCAGTCCGATGGATGGCAGCGAGTTCGCGGCGCAATTGGCCCAGTTCTCGACAGTGGAGCAGTTGATCGATATCGGTTGCAAGCTCGATTCGCTGGCGGGCTACGTCGCCTAGAGCACCCTGACGACTCAGACCATGCTCGGCTCGTCGCTGATCGGACGTGATGTGATGCTCAAGGGCGCCACTCTCGCCAGTGACGGCGAACAGGCCGCCCGGGTCGCCATCGATCTCGACGGCCCGGCCGAGAAGGTCGTGATTGAAGTGCTGGGCGAGGACGACCAGGTCCTTGCCAGCCAGGAGTACAGCGATCTGGGTTCGGGGCGTCAGATCCTCGACCTCGACGACATCGACCTCGATGCCGGCAGCTACAACTACCGCGTCACAGCGACCGGATCCGGCGACAGCGAAGTGGCAGCGACCGGCTACACCGTTGGACGGGTCGACGGCATGTCGTTCGCCGGCGGTGAGGTCGCGCTGCGGATCGACGGCGTGCTCGTGCCCATGCTCGACATTGTCGAAGTTCTCTCCACCGGCCCGCAGGCGGGTCAGCTCACCACCAGCGAGGAGTCACCTGCATCATGATGCGTTCTCTCTTTGCGGCCGTCTCCGGCCTGCGAAATCACCAGACCCGACTCGACGTCATCGGCAACAACATCGCCAACGTCAACACTGTGGCCTTCAAGGCCTCGCGAGTGACCTTCAAGGAAGCCTTCACCCAGTTGCTCCAGGGTGCCACCCGTCCGCCGGGTGATCTGGGTGGTGTCAACCCGATTCAGGTCGGATCGGGCATGAACATCGGCAGCATCGATCAGGTCTTCACCCAGGGCTCGCTCGAATCGACAGGTCAGAACACCGACCTCGCGATTCAGGGCGATGCCTTCTTCGTGGTCAACAGCGGGGCACGCCGGTTCTACACTCGAGCCGGCAACTTCCAGATCGACGCCGACGGCCGTCTGATCGCCGCCAACAACGGCTTCGTGGTGCAGGGCATCAACGCCGACACCACCGGCGTGTTCTCTTCGTCGTCGCAGATCGGTGATGTGGTGTTGCCGCTGGGACAACAGACGCCGCCTCGTCAGACCACCGACGTCACCCTCGACGGCAACCTCGATGCCAATGCCGAGGTGGGCGACACCCACTCGCTCGGCGTGACGGCCTACGACCAGACCGGCACGCCGTATCTGCTGGAGATGGTCTTCACCAACACCGCCCCGGGTGAGTGGGAGTGGGAGGCCACCTCGCCGACGGCCGATGTCACCTCCGGCACCGGGACCGTGACCTTCGACAGCGAAGGCCGGCTGGCCACCTTCGAGTATCCCGGCGGGGGCAGCACGCTCACCGTGACCCCCACCTCGGGCGCGGCGCCATTTGATCTGGCGCTCGAAGCCGGCACTGTGGGTGATATCGACGGCCTGGCCGGATTCGCGGGCGCCTCGAACGCGGTGGCCTCGAAGCAGAATGGTTACCAGTCGGGCCAACTCCTGTCGATCGAGATCGACAATGCCGGTGTGATCACCGGCGTCTTCTCCAACGGCGTGAGCCAGGCGCTGGCTCAGCTCGCGCTGGCGCGGTTCAACAACCCGACCGGTCTGCTGCGGCGCGGCGACAATATGTACGCCGAGTCGGCAAATTCCGGTCTGGCGGTGTTGGGCTTCGCCGGCTCGTCGAGCGCCTCGTCGATTACCGCCGGGGCGCTGGAGAACTCGAACGTCGATCTCTCGCAGGAGTTCACATCGATGATTGTGACCCAGCGGGGCTTCCAGGCCAGCGCCCGGGTGATCACCACCTCGGACGAGATGCTCAACGAACTCGTCAATCTGCGGCGGTAAGACCCCGGCAAGTCGATCCGGCCGGGCGGCACAACCTTCCGCCCGGCGGCGGCGGCGGTCGGGCCCGAGCCCGGCCGCCGATTTGCAAATAGCGATGTAGTAACGAGTTACGGCGTCGGTGCGGTGTGGTACACGGGTTGCTTCTGGAGCGGGCAACCCTTGACCGTTTCCGGGAGCCGCGACGACCATGACCACCCCATCGGAAGCCGAGTCCGCACCGCCCGCCCGTCGGCTGCCCGTGCTGTTGGCGGCGGCGGCCTCATTGGTCGTGGGGGGCGGGATCGGTGCATACGGCGTGGGCCCGATGCTCGCCCCGACCCCCGCCGACGCGGCGGCGGTCGATGCCGAGCCGGCCGAGGGGCATGGCGAGGCCGCGGCGCCGCTGCTTTTCACTCTCGAAGGCATCATCGTCAACCCGGCCGGCTCACGCGGCCAGCACCATCTGATCACCACTGTTGCCTTCAAGCTGAGCGCGGCCGCCGACGAGGTGCGGCTGCGCTCGGCTGAGGTGGCGCTGCGGGACGCCGTCGGGTCGCTGCTCGAGAAGAAGACGCTCGATCAGCTCACCGCGCCGGGGGTACGCGACAGGTTGCGGGCCGAGCTGGCGACGCTTGTCGCATCCTACGTAACGGCCGGCACGCTGACAGTCTACCTGCCGCAGTACATCGTCCAGTAGCATGACCATCTTCGCCGCCGGCACCATTGAGGTCGAGCCCTTCGACTTTCGGCGTCCGCCGTGGATCTCCCGCGAGCGCCGGGCGGTGCTCGATGGCGCCCACGAACTGATGGTGCCGGGACTGGAGCGCCTGCTGAGCGCGGCGTTGGGGGGAGCGACCACTGTGGAGATCGTTGCCGCCACCCAGCTCGGCTTCGGCGAATGGCGGCGGGCGCTGACCTCACCGGTGGTGACCTATGTGGTGCCGCTGGCGAGTGACCAGGGCGGCGACGGTCTGCTGCATCTCGAAGCTCCGCTGGCCTTTGGTCTTGTCGATCGGCTGCTGGGTGGCAGCGGCGAGTGTGCCGATCGGTCGACCCCGCTGACGCCGCTGGAGCAGGGAGTGCTGGCCGACATGCTGGCCCGGTACATCGCCCAGTGGCAGGTGGGATATCGCGAGGTGGCACCGTTCACGCCGGGTGCGCTCCGATTCGAATCAGTCGCCGAGTCGCTGGCGATCGTGGCGCGACACGAACGGGTGTTCGTGGTCGATGCCGAGATCACCTGTGACCGGGTCGCCGGACGAATGAGCTGGCTGCTGCCGGCCAGTCGGATCGAGGGCTTCGTGCAGGGCACCGCGGGGATCACGCCACCGCCGCCGCCCACAGCCGAACAGCTCCACGCGGCGCTGGAACGGGAACTGCGCGCAGCCGCCGTCCCGATTGCCGTGCGCCTCACCGGCCTGCGGCTCACCGCGCGTGATGGTGCCGCACTGCGGGTCGGTCAGGTGCTGGCCTCAAATCACACCTTCCAGGGCGATGTCGAACTGCATGTCAACGGTCGCCCCCGCTTTCGCGGGGCGCTGGGCCGTCAGCAGGGGCATGTCGGCCTGCGGATTCTCGAGCGGCTCGAGGGAGCCGCTCCGCCCTCTCGTCTGCTGCGAAGGACATCCGACTGATGACAGAGTCCACTTCCCCCGACACCATGCCGGCCGGTGCCCCGCTCGACGATCTCGATCAGGCCGCGCCGGTCGTGGCGGCCGACGCGCAGCTCGACTCGTTGCTCGACATGACGCTGCCGGTGACCATCGAATTCGGTCGGACCACGCTCACCATCCAGGAGGTGCTCGCGCTGGGGCCGGGTGCTGTGGTCCAGCTCGACCGACTGGTCGGTGACGCTGTGGACATCTACGTCAGCGATCGGCGCCTGGCCGAAGGCGAGGTCGTGATCGTGGGCGATCGGTTCGGGGTGCGGATCACCAAGGTGCTCTCGACTGGCGCGGGGAGCCGCTGAGCGGTGCTGGGAGCGATCGCGGCACTGTTGATCACCATCGGCGTCATGGCGTTGGCGCTGCGCTGGTTGGGCCGCTGGCAGGGCGTGAGCATCGGAGCGCCGCGACGCGGCTCGCTGCAACTGCTCGATCGGATGTCGACCGGACCGCGTCAGGGCATTGGACTGGTGCGGGTCGCCGATCGGGTGCTGATCGTCGGCATGGCCGACCAGGTGACGGTGCTGGGTGAGCTGGAAGGCAGCGAACGGGATCGGTTGCTGGAGGCGGCACGGAACGACGCCGTCCGTCCGACGGCACGCGCCTGGCGTGGCCGGATCGGGCTGATGGTGGCGCTGCTGGCCATGCCGGTGGTGGCCCCGGCACAGGTGGTGACTGCGCCGGTGCCGGCGTCGCAGGGCGCCGCGGTACGGGGCGTGACCGCGCCAGTGGTCAACGGTCCCACCGCTCCGACTGTCGATCTCCGCGTCGGGCGGGGCGACGACCAGCTCCGGCTGTCGGGGGCGGTGGGCATCGTCGTGTTGATGGGTGTGCTCACCCTGCTGCCGGCGATGCTGCTGCTGATGACCGGCTTCACCCGGATCTTGATCGTCCTGGGATTCCTGCGATCGGCTCTGGGAACTCAGGCCGCACCGCCGACGCAATTATTGGTGGCCATCGCGCTGATTCTCACCGGACTTGTGATGCGTCCGGTGATTGCCACGGCCAACGAAACGGCGCTCCAGCCCTACCTCCGCGGCGAGATCACTCAGGTGGACGCCTACCGGGCCGCGCTGGTGCCGGCCCGGGCGTTCATGCTGGCCAATACCCGCGACAGCGACCTGCGCACCTTTGTCGATCTGGCCGGTGAATCCGAGGCGGAGTCGCTCGAACAGGTCAGCACCATGACCGTGGTCTCGGCGTTCGTGGCCAGTGAACTGCGCACCGCGTTCCAGATGGGATTCGTGATCTTCGTGCCGTTTCTGATCATCGATCTGATCGTCGCGTCGGTGCTGATGAGCATGGGCATGTTCATGCTGCCGCCGGTGATGGTGTCATTGCCCTTCAAGCTGCTGCTGTTTGTGCTGGCCGACGGCTGGTCGCTGGTGATGCAGGGTTTGGTGGCCTCATTCCGGATGGCCACGTGACTCCGCAACTGGCCGTCGATCTGCTGCAACGGGCGCTGACCGTGATCATCACTGTCGGCGGCCCGATGCTGCTGACCGCGCTGGTGGTGGGCGTCGCGGTGTCGCTGATGCAGGCGGTGACCCAGGTGCAGGAGCAGAGCCTCACCTTCATCCCCAAGCTGCTGCTGGTGGCGCTGGTGTTCCTGATCAGTCTGCCCTGGATGATGCGCGCCATGGTCAGCTTCACTGTGGAACTGTTCAGGATGATGCCACAGGTGGCCTCGTGAACGGCGACCTGCTCCAGATGCTGATGCCGATCAATTGGCCGCTGTTCGCCCTGGTGAGCGCCCGGGTGGCCGGGGTGATGATGATCGCGCCGCTCTGGTCGATGCAGGCGGTGCCGATGCGGATCCGCGGCGCGGCGGCTGTCGTGGTGACGCTGGCGTTGCTGCCGCTGATCGCCGGGCTGTCAGTCGATCCCGCCGGACCGGTGCCGCTGGTGGCGGTGGCTGTCGAACTGTTGATCGGTCTGGCGATCGGCTTTACCGCCGCGGTGTTTCTCCACGGGCTGGCGGTCGCCGCCGAGGTTGTGTCGCTCCAGATGGGTCTGTCGCTCGGCGTGGCATTCGGCGGGATGTCCGACGTGGGCTCGCCCGGCATCGGTCAGTTGTACGGTCAGATCGCGCTGGTGTTCTTCGCCATGCTGGGCGGACATGTCATCATGATTGCCAGTCTGGGCGCGTCGCTCCAGGCGCTGCCCCCCGGAGCGGCTGTGGCGATGAGCGACGGCCTCGGCTCACTGCTGCCGCTGGGCGGCGAGGTCTTCACCGTGGCGGTGCGGATCGCGGCGCCGGTGATGGTGGCGTTGCTGGTGACAAATCTGGCCCTGGCGGTGCTCAACCGGGCGGTGCCGCAGCTCAATACCATGATGGTGGCAGTGCCGATCACCGTGGCGGTGGGCCTGATCACCATCGGAGCCACGCTGGCGCTGATCGGCGGCGAGATGAGTCGCTGGGTGGCCGGCCTCGATCAGGGTGTGGCTCGACTGTTGTCGGCATTTCAGCCGGTCATGGCGGGAGGGGCGTAGCCGATGGCCGACGATTCCGCCCAGGAAAAAACCGAACAGCCGACTCCGCGTCGGCTCGATAAGGCTCACGACGAAGGGCAGGTGGCCCGGAGTCAGGAGCTGCTGGTGGCAGTGGTTCTCCTGGCGGGGGCCGGCGGGGTGGCGTTGACGGCCGGCGGCATGGGGCGCCACACCATCGGCCTGCTGCGCGAACTGGCCAATTGGCTGCCGGCCACCAGTTTGAGCGAGGCCGATGCCACTGTGCTGCTGCGGACCGTGATGCGCGACAGTCTGCTGGCCCTGGCTCCGCTGCTGCTGGCGTTGGCCGCACCGCTGTTGCTGGTCGGCGCACTCCAGGCGCGCGGCGTGTTGTCGTGGCAGCCGGTGACTCCCGATCTGTCGCGGATCTCACCGCTCAAGGGCTTCAAGCGTCTGCTGGGGATCGAGGGCTGGTTCAACCTGCTCAAGGCGCTGGTCAAGGTCGCCGTGCTGGGTGCCATCACCTGGGGCGCCCTCACGGCGATGTGGCCGCTGATCATCGGCCTGGTGGGTGCCGACGCGGGACCGGTGCTGGCGCTGACCCGCCGGGCGAGCCTGCGGATTGCAATACTGACCGGGCTGGCGTTTCTCGCCCTGGCGATCATCGACTATCTGTTCGTCGCCTGGCGTCATTCGCAGCAGTTGATGATGTCGCGCGAGGAGGTGGTGCGCGAGCATCGCGAATCCGAGGGCGATCCGCTGCTCAAGAGTCGGATGCGGTCACTGGGGCAGCAGTTGGTGCGCCGCCGGATGCTGTCGCGGGTGAGCGAAGCCGACGTGGTGATCGTCAACCCGACTCACGTGGCAGTGGCCATCAAGTACGACGCCCACGAGGCGGCGGCCCCGATCGTGCTGGCGATGGGGCAGCGCAAACTGGCCGAACGGATCCGCGAGATCGCCCGCAAGAGCGACATTCCGGTGGTGCGCAATGTCGCGGTGGCCCGGGCACTCCTGGCCAGCGCGCGGGTTGGCCAGCCGATTCCGCCAGCGCTCTACGCGGCCGTCGCCGAGATCCTCGCGTTCGTCTACCGCAGCCGCGGCCGCATGCCTGAGGCGCTGGCCGGAGCGCGGTCGCGATGAGTTCGGTCGGCACCATCGCGCCGGCGTCGCTGCATCAGACGCCCACCCCCACGCCGCCCTCACCGTCCCGCGGTGGTGGCGGCGGATCGTCGGCTGCGACGGCTGTGGCCAATGTCCGGACCATGCTGGCCGGCAACGCCGAGAGTTGGTTGGCGCTGGGTGTGGTGATCATCGTCGCGCTGTTGATTGTGCCGCTGCCGCCGTTCATGCTCGACGGCCTGCTGGCACTGTCACTGGCGCTGTCGATCATCGTGTTGATTGTGACACTGGGGACCCGGGACCCGATCGAGTTCAGTGCCTTCCCCAGTCTGCTGCTGCTGCTGACCCTGTTCCGCCTCGGCCTGAACGTCAGCACCACGCGACTGATTCTGAGCGATGGCTACGCCGGCGAAGTGATCGACGCCTTCGGTCACTTCCTGATCGGCGGCCAGGTCGTCGTCGGGCTGGTGGTGTTCCTGATCCTCGTGGTGATCAACTTCATGGTGATCACCAAGGGCGCCGGCCGTATTGCCGAAGTGGCGGCCCGGTTCACCCTCGATGCGATGCCGGGCAAGCAGATGGCCATCGATGCCGACCTGGGTGCCGGCCTGATCGATGAGGCCGAAGCGCGCCGCCGCCGGACCGAGATCGCCCGTTACTCCGACTTCTACGGCGCCATGGACGGCGCCGCCAAGTTCGTGCGCGGCGATGCGATCGCCGGCCTGATCATCACGGCGATCAATCTGGTCGGTGGCTTTGTCATCGGCATGGCGGAGCAGGGTCTCTCGGCTGCGGACAGTGCCGCCCGATACAGTCAACTCACTGTGGGCGATGGTCTGATCAGTCAGATTCCGGCCCTGATCGTCAGCACTGCCGCCGGCATCATCGTGACCTATGGCGCCTCGTCCACCGGGGTCGGCAGCGCCCTGGCGACCCAGCTCACCGGTCGGCCACGGTCGATGTGGCTGGCGGCGGCGGTGATCGGGGGATTGGCGCTGCTGCCGGGTCTGCCGGCGCTGCCGTTTGTGCTGTTGGGTGCCGGTGCGGCGGGCCTGGCGTGGCGGGGCCAGCGGGCGCGCACGGCCCGGGTTGCGCCGCCCAGCAGCAGCGCGGCACCGGCGGCGCAGCCGGAGATCAGCGACCTGCTCACCGTCGAGCCGCTCGAGGTGGAACTGGGTTATGCGCTGGTGCCGCTCGTCGATGCGTCGAACGAGGGCGATCTGCTGCGCCGGATCGCAATGATGCGGCGACAGGCGGCGGTCGAGCTGGGCATTGTGGTGCCGCCGGCGCGGATCCGCGACAACATGCAACTTGCGCCGACCGAATACGCGATCCGCATTCGGGGCGTCAAGATGGTGGGCGGCGAGGTGATGCCGCGCTACCTGCTGGCGCTCGATGCGGCCGGAGGGGCGTTGCCGATCGAAGGGATTCGCACCACCGATCCCACCTTCGGAATGCCGGCGGTGTGGATCACTCCCGATCGGCGCGACGAAGCCGAAGCGTCGGGGTATCACGTGGTCGAAGCGGCCACGGTGTTGGCCACCCATCTGATGGAAACGATTCGGCGTCATGCCGGCGACCTGCTCAGTCGCCAGGACGTCAGGGAACTCGTGGATGCGCTGCGGACCACTCATCCGGCGCTGGTGGATGACCTGATCCCCGCGCGCCTGGCGCTGGGCACTCTGCATCGGGTGATGCAGCGACTGCTGCGCGAAGGCCTGCCGGTTCGCGATCTTGTCACCATTCTCGAAGCGCTGAGCGACACCGCCGAGTCGAGTCGCGATCCGGAGGTGCTGACCGAGCATGTGCGCCGCGCCCTGTCGACAGTGGTGGCGCAGCTCTTTGCCGACGAGGATGGCACCGTCCGTGGGCTGACGGTGGGACCGCGCCTCGAAGCCGCGCTGATGCAGCTCTTCACACCGACTCCGGCGGCTGACGGCCCCCGCCCGCTGGAGCCCGATCAACTCACCGCACTGCTGCGCTCTCTCAGCGACCTGGCTCAGCGCAGCCGACGCGAGGGGCGGCCGCGACCGCTGATCGCGCCGCCGGCGCTGCGGGTGGGAATTCGACGTCTGGTGGAGCCGATTCTGCCGGATCTGCCGGTGATCTCGTTGGGGGAACTGCCGCCGACCACACCGGTCGAAGGAACCGCAATCTGGGAGCTGTCCCGTGCTTAGAGTGTTTACTGGCCATCACCTCCCCGCCGTGTTGAGCGAGGTGCGGCGCACCCTCGGTGAACAGGCCTGCATCGTGGATGTCAGTTGCGAAGGCGATCGGGTCGAGGTGCTGGCCTCCGAAGTGGCGGTGACTGTCCATCCGTTCCACGCCCCGGTGCATCAGGTGCCACCGATTCGGACCGCCCCCGATGGCCCCGATCCGCTGGCCTTTGGTGCGGCGCTGCGCCCGGTGCCGGCCGAGCTGCCGCCGCCGGTACAGCCGGTCCACCAGGCCCGACGGCAGCGCCGTGACAATCATCCGATTCGGCCGCCGGTGATTGCGTTGGTGGGACCGACCGGCGCCGGCAAGACCACAACGATCGCCAAGCTGGCCACTCATCCCGACGCCTACGGCGGTCTGCGGGTGGGATTGATGGGGCTCGACACCTACCGGATCGGCGCGGTGGAGCAATTGGAGACCTATGGTGAACTGGCCGGTCTGCCGGTCGAGATCGTCTACACCATTGAGGACATCGATCGGGCGCGTTCCCGGCTGGTGGAATGCGATGTCATTCTGGTCGATACCCCCGGACGGGGACCGCGTCAGTCGGAGGATTTGGAGACCGTGCGCCAGTGGCTGGCGCAGCTCGCCCCCGACGAGGTCCACCTCGCGCTGCCGGCCAGCATCATGCCGCAGGTGATGCGCCGCACCATGATGCAGTTCCGCGGCTTCGGTGTGACGCACATGCTCTGCACCAAACTCGATGAATGCCCGCGCGATTCGCGGGTGTTTGACGTGGTCGCGAGCGAACGCGAGCCGATGCGTTGGTACACCGACGGTCAGGCGGTGCCCGAGGACCTGCGGTTGGCCGAGCAGCGCCTTGACGCGGCGATTCAACGGCGGGTGGCGCGGCAGGCTGCCGAGTTGGCCTTCGCATGACCGATCAGGCACGCGGTCTTCGGCTGGCCCGGCCGACCGGGGTCGAGTTTCCGGCGCCGGGACCGAGCAACGACTCGGCGGCGATCGTGGTGGGCAGTGGCAAGGGCGGCGTCGGCAAGTCGCTGGTGGCGCTCACACTGGCGACTGCCCTGGCCGATGCGGGACGTCGGGTGCTGCTTGTCGACGCCGACTTCAACCTGGGGACACTTCATGTCCTGCTCGGCGTGCGTCCCGCTGTGGCACCGGAGCGGGCCATTGAACCGGATGTCGATCCGGCGGCATTGATCGTTCCGGTTCGTCAGAACCTGTCGCTTCTCCCCGCCGCCAGCGGCGCCGAAGAACTGCAACGGCTCTCCAGCCACGATCGGGCGCGGCTGCATCGCCGGGTGACGACCCTGTATCCGGCATTCGATGCCGTCGTGGTCGATGCGGCGGCGGGACTCGACAGCGCGCTCCGCGTGGCGGCGATGCACGCCGGGCGATTGCTGCTGGTCACCACGCCCGAGCCGACTGCCCTCACCAGCGCCTATGCCCTCGTCAAGATGGTGCACGGCCGGCTGCCCCGTCTGCCGATCGATCTGCTGATCAACCGAATCGTCACAGCCGACGAGGCCGACAGTGCTGCCCAGCGATTGGATCAGGCCTGTGCCCGCTTTCTGGGACGTTCGCTCCGATATCTCGGCGCCATCCCTGAGGATCCGGGCCTGCGCGCCATGCTGAGCGAACCGGCGCGACTCACCGATCCGCACCGGGCGGGCGTGGCCCAGGCGGCGATTCATCGGATCGTGGCGGCGAATCTTCAGGACCTCGGAGTGCCGGCGTGACGGCATCGACCGAGGAACTCTGGCGTCGCTTCCGCGCCAGCGGCGATCCCGAGGCCCGGGCCGAGATTCTCAGCCAATTGATGGGACTGGTTCATCACTCCGCCCGTCATATCGCCGGACGGGTGGGTGATGCTGTGTCCTATGACGATCTGGTCGGCGCCGGGTCACTCGGTTTGGTGCAGGCCATCGGGGGATTCGATCCCGACCGCGGGGTCAGCTTTGTCACCTATGCCACCCAGCGGGTCCGCGGCGCCATGCTCGATGAACTGCGGGCTGCCGATTGGCGGCCGCGGTCGGTGCGGCAGCGAGCGCGCCGGATCCAGACAGCGACCCGTCTGCTGCACGAGACTCTGGGCCGCGAGCCCCGCGTCGACGAAGTCGCCACCGCGCTGGAGATCGACACCGCGACCTATTGGCAGTGGCGCGAAGCTGCCACGGTCGGTACACCGGTTCCGATCGATGTCGCCTTCGAGGACGGCGAGGCCCTGCCGCTGGCCGAGCGACTTCCCGATCTCACCACCCCGCAACCCGACGACGAGGTGGTTGCTGCCGACCGGATGACGCGACTGCGCGAAGCCATCGCACGACTCCCCGAGCAGCAGCGCACTGTCCTCGCGCTGAGCTACTACGAACATCTCACCCAACGTCAGATCGCGGAGGTGCTCCACGTGACGGAATCCCGTATTTCCCAGATCCGTACCGCCGCCGTGCGGACGCTGCGCGCCGAGCTGGTGGACGCATGAGTCGGCGCCGGCTGTGGGGCTCGCTGAGCCTGGTGCTGAGTGTCCTCGTCGTCGCGTCGTGGGGGGGACGTCGGGGGGCGCCGGACTGGGGGAAGCTGTTCGCTGAGGGGCGCGCCGCGATTGATCGCCTGCCGATGTCCTGGCTGGGTGTGATCGCCGGAGTGGGACTGGCAGCCGCGATGGGGTGGGCTGTCGCTCGCCTTCGGCGACGGGGCACTCCGGTCGGCGAGGACGCAGCGTTTGCCGCCGAACTCACGACCGCCATGACCGCCGGGGCGCGGGTCGTGCAGGTGAGGACCCTGCACGCCAGCGGTCGGAGCTTGGGCGACATCGCCCGCGAAACCCGGCTCTCCCGGGATGCGGTCCGCGGAGTCCTCGGTGGTACCTGACCGGCAGCAATTGCCGATCGGCGGCGTCAGGCGTCCGGGAGACGTATCGGTAAGTCGTTGGGGCGTCGGTGCTTACGGATACGCTGTCCGCGGCACGCGGCTTGCCCTTTGGTGGGGAAAGACACCGAGAGGGAAACGATGACCATACCCAGTATCGTCGCCACGGCGCGGAGCCTCTCCTATTACTCGCGGCTGCAGGAGGTGACGGCGAACAACCTCGCCAACAGCTCCTCCGAGGGGTACAAGGCCGACATGATGACGGCCCGCAGTCCCAACGGCGCCTGGCCGGAGCCGTTGATGACGCTCGATCTCCGCCAGGGCGAGGTGCGCGACACCGGTCGGCCGTACGATCTGGCGCTCGAGACCCCGGGGTTCTTCGTGGTCAACACGCCCGAGGGCGAGCAACTCACCCGGGGCGGCGAATTCGCGATTGACACCTCGGGCTTTCTTGTCACGCGCGAAGGCCATCGGGTACTGGGGCGTGAGGGGCCGATTCACATCACCGGTCGTCGGGTGGTGATCGAGTCGGATGGCACAGTGGTGGTCGATGACGCGCTTGCCGATCGGTTGCGGGTCGAGACCGTGGCTGATCCGCGAACGCTCCACAAGGTGGGACACGGCCGCTACGCCACCGACGCGCGGTTGGAGACCGTGGTCGATGCCCGGGTGCGCCAGGGGGCGATCGAGAGTGCCAATGTCGATGCCCTGATGGGCACAGTCGATCTGATCCGGATCCAGCGGGCCTACGCCGCCGGCGTCGATGCGATGCGCACCGTCGACGAGGTGATGAACACCATCGCGATCGATGTGGGGCGACCGTGACGGGACACTCTGAGGAATCCTTGACCGTGAGGGAATCATGACAGACGGATTGCGCACGTCGGCCAGCGGCATGATCGCGCAGCAGAAGCGGGTCGACGTCATCGCGAACAATCTGGCCAACGTCAACACCACCGGCTTCAAGCGCAGTCGCACCAACTTCGAGGACCTGCTCTACGAAACCGTGCAGGGGCCCCGCTCGACGGTGAGCGACGGCGTGGTCGGACCGATGCAGATCGGTCACGGCGTGCGGCTGGCGTCGATCACCCGGGTCCACGGCCAGGGCGGGCCGGAGCAGACCGGCCGTCCGCTCGATCTCGCGATTGAGGGCGAGGGGTTTTTTCAGGTGGAGATGCCCGACGGGACGCTGGCCTACACCCGTGACGGATCGTTCACCCTGTCGGACACCGGTCAACTGGTCACCGCCAGCGGCAATGCGCTGATTCCCAATCTGGTCATGCCGCCCGATGCGATGGCGATGACGATTGCCGAAAATGGCGTCGTCTCGGTCACCAACGGCACCGATGGATCAATGATCGAGATCGGGCGGATCGAGTTGGCGCGATTCCCCAATCCCACCGGCCTCGCGGCGTTGGGCGGCAACCTGTTCGGCGAAACGCTCGCCTCGGGATATGCGGCGACCGGCGTGCCGCAGGAGGATGGCTACGGGCGGATCCTGCAGGGCACGCTGGAGTCGAGCAATGTCGAGATCGTGCAGGAGATGACCGACATGATTGCGGCGCAGCGCGCCTATGAGATCAATGCCCGAGCGATTCGCTCGGCTGAGGACATGATGCAGTCGATAAATGATCTCATCCGTTAGTCTGGCGCTGGTGGTGGTCGGCGGCGGGGCGGCGGCGGACACCGTGCCGCCGGCCGACCTTGTGGCCCGCGCCCGCGCGCTGGTCGCCGCCGAGTGGCGTCAGGACAGTCAGACCGTGGCGCTGGAATGGGGGCGTATTCCGACGCTGCCGAGCCAACTCGCCGCGGCCGATCTCACTCTGGCCGGACGTGGTCGCGACGGTTGGTATGTGCTGACAGTGACGCCGCCGAGTCAGCGTCCGGTGGCCGTCACGCTGCGAGCGGGTGTCAGCCGCCTCATGCCGGTCGCGGCGCGGCAGCTCCCGGTGGGGACCCGCCTCGCGGCTGACGACATCGTCTGGCAGCCGGGAATTGCCTGGGGGCCGCCCGACACCGCCGGCACACCTGACCGGTTGGGCTGGCAGGTGCGGCGCAGCCTCGCCGCGGGTCAGCCGCTGGAGCCGCCCCGGGTGCGACCGCCCGAACTGGTGAGCGCGGGCGAGCCGGTCACGTTCGTCTGGCAGCGGGGCACTGTGCGGATGGAACGGATTGCTGTGGCCCAGGGACCGGGTCGGCTGGGAGATCGGGTCCGGGCGCGGATCGGCGACGTGCGGCTCACCGGACGGGTCGTCGGCGAGGGGATGGCCATCATTGAGGAGTCGATTGAATGAAACACAACCTGCGTGCGCTGACGACCTTGCTGCTGGGGTGGCCTGCGGTGGTCACGGGCCAGGCTGCGCCGGCCGACTCGCTCACCCCCGGTGCCGCGGTCGCGGTGGCTGCCGTCGACGTGCGTCAGTCGTGGACCAGTGATCGGCGGCCGCTGCGCCTGGGCGATATCCTCACCATCGTGATCGACGAAAGCGCGCTGGCCAGCGAACAGGCCAGCGAGGTGGCCCGCTCGAATCGCAGCCAGGATGCCCGGATCGACGCCGACATGGCACCTGACGACTTTCGTAAGATCGGCTTCGGGCTCAACTCCTCCTCGGACAACACCGGTCGACTGCAGCGCGGCGGCAGCCTCGACGCGGTGCTCAGCGTGCGGGTGGTGTCGGTCGATCCCAATGGCGTCGCCACGATCGAGGGGCGCAAGATGGTGACCATCGACGGTCGGGATCAGGAACTGCGGATCACCGGTCTGGTGCGCTCCGAAGACGTCACCCAGCAGAACACCATCCTGTCCTCACGGATCGCCGACGCCGACATCTTCTACAAGGGCAAGAAGATCTCACCCAAGAAGGGCATCATCGGCAAGATTCTGGGGTTGTTGTGGCCCTGAGTCGCCTGGCCTACGGCGTCGCCCTGCTGGCGGTCGTGGCGCTGCCGGCGCTGGCCCCGGCGCAGACGCGGGTGGGGGATCTCACCTTCCACGACGGCGAGGTGCCGGTGCGGTTGGTGGGCTACGGCCTGGTGGTCGGTTTGGACGGCACCGGGGACCGGTCGTTCGGCAGCAGCGTCGGCGCGGTTCATACCGTGCGGTCGGTGACGAACCTGCTGCGCCGCTTCAATGTCGAGATTCCCGCTGAACGACTCCGGCTGCGCAATGTCGCGGCGGTGCTGGTCACGGCCGAAGTGCCGCCCTATCTCCGCCCGGGGGCCCGGTTCGAGATCCAGGTCGCCTCGATCGGTGATGCCACCTCGCTCAAGGGTGGCGTGCTCTGGATGACGCCGCTGCTGAGTGGCCCCGACGCCCCGCCGGTCGCGACGGCGCAGGGGGCGCTGCCGGTGGCCACCGGGGAATCCCGGACCCGTTTTGGCAGCCGGGGAGCGGCCAGCGGGCGGATCGTCGACGGCGGCCTGCTGGAGGCCGCCCTGCCGGGTGTCACTCCCACCGCCACGCCGCGGCTGCTGCTGCGTTCACCCGATCTGACCACCGCGGCGCTGATCGCCGCGGCGATCGACAGCGCCCTGGGTCCCGGAACCGCCACCGCGCAGGACCCGGGAGCCGTCGCACTCACGCCGCCGGGGGGAGCGACCGATAACCTGATCACCTTCCTGGCGGCGGTCGATACCATCCGCCTGGCGGTGCCCAGCGCTGCGCGGATCATCATCGATGCCCGCAACGGCGTGGTGGTGGCCGGAGGGAACGTGACGGTGGGCGATGCTGTGGTCTCGCTCAGCGGCCTCACCGTGCGGGTGGGCGGCACGCTGCCCGACAGCACGGTCGAGCCGGTGCCGGGCATGCTGGCGCTGGGGCCCGGCACGACGGTGCAGGATGTGGCGGCCGGGCTGCGGGCCCTCGGCGCGACGGCCACCGATGTGGTGGCGGTCTTCGATGGGTTGCGCGCGGCAGGAGCGGTGACCGCCGCGGTGGTGGTGCGATGAGTGATCCGGTGGGAGCGGGAGCACCGACCGCCGCCGCGCAGCTCCGGGGTGATCATGCCCGGCTGATGCGGGCGGCCCAGGCGCTGGAGGCGGTGTTCTTCCGCCAGATGTTGCAGGCGATGCGCGATGCTGTGCCGCCAGCCGAGCAATCGGCGGCGGAGAAGACTTTTCAGGCGATGTTCGATGATGAACTGTCGCGACGCGCCGTGGCGCAGAATGATCACGGCCTCGCGGCGGCACTGTATCGGCAACTGAGTCGTCACCTGCCCCCCGAGGAGACGGCCGCTGCCGCACTCACGGGGATGTCGGAGGCGACTGATGTCTCAGGTAGTTGAACACGATACCCGCGACATGGCCGCCGATGTGCTCCAGTCGGTGGTGGGCGAACGGGTGCTGCTGGCGCGGCTGCGGGCGGCGCTGGAGCGGCAGCGGGCCGGCGTCGCCTCGGGTGATGCCACGGCGATTGAGCAGGCCTCGCACGAGGTGGCCCGGGCGGTGTTGACGCTCGACAACGCCCGACGGCGGCGCGAGCAGATGATGTCGCTGCTGAGCGAGGACCACCCGGTCCGGCTCGATACTCTTGAGCAGTTCACCGGTCCGATCGATGGTCTGGCGGCCGGCCGGGCGGCGCTGCGGAGCGAAGCCGAAGCAGTGATCGCCGATCTGGCATTGACCCAGCAGGTGCTGCAAGGTGCGCTGCGGGCGGGCGATGCCTGGTTGCAGGCACTGTTCGGCACGCTGAATGAAACCGGTCCCGGCTACCGGCCCGAACCGGCGCTGACCGCGGGTGGCCATCTCCTCAACCGGACGGCCTGAACCATGTCACTCGCCTCGCTGCTCAGCATTGCCCGCACTGCGCTTCAGGTCCATCAGCGCAGTATCGATGTGACAGCCCACAACATCGCCAACGCGAACACCCCGGGCTACACCCGTCAGCGGCTCGAGACTGTGGCCGAGATTCCGCTGAGTACTCCCGACGGCACTGTGGGGCGCGGGGTGCGCGGCATCGGCGTGTTCAACGCCCGGGACCAGTTCCTCGACGCCGCCTATCGCAATGAGGAAGGACGCTTCGCTCACGCCGACACCTTGCGCAGTGCGTTGCAGCGGATCGAGGGCGTCTTCGATGAGCCGTCGGACCACGGCATCGCGGCGGCGCTGGACGGGCTGTGGAGCGCCTTCTCGGATCTGGCGGAGTCGCCCACCAGCGGGGCGGTCCGCGTCACCACCCGCTCGGCCGCTGAGCTGCTGGTCAATCGGATTCATGACGCCGATCGCCGCCTCAATGTCGAGATGACATCACTGCGGGGACAGTTCGACGACGCCGTGGCGCGGGTCAATCAGTTGGCCACCGAAATCGCCGACCTCAATCGCGAAATCGTGGCGCGGGGCGGCCCGCTGGAGACCGCCCCCGACCTGACTGACCTGCGCGACGCCCGGATCGATGAGCTGGCCTCGCTCACCGCCGTCCGGGTGCTGCCTCGCGATCACGGCGCGGTGGCGGTGCTCTCGGGCGATGCGATGCTGGTCGATGGCGCCGTGGCGCAGCAACTGGAGGTGCGGTCGCTGGGGGGCGGCGGCCTGGCGGTGGGACTCACCACCTCGAGCCGCAACGCGGTGATCGGTGGCGGCAAACTCCAGGGGCTGAGTGAACTCTCGACCCAGGGCATTCCGGCGGTGAGGGCCGAACTCGATCGGCTGACCGAGGCCGTGGTGAGTCAGGTCAACGCGCTTCACGTCACCGGCGGCAACGGCGCCGGGATCCCGTTCTTCGATCCCGCCGGGATCACCGCCGGCACTCTCGCTCTCAGCGACCAGGTGCGAGCCGACCCAACACACATCATGGCGGGCAGTGATGCGGGAGCGGGAGACAACAGCATCGCGCTCGCCATCGCCGCCCTGGGGACGACCCACATCGCCAGTCTCGACGGCGACACGCCGGGTCAGTTCTTTGCCGGCGTGGTGGCCGGCCTGGGCGTGGCAGTGCGCGACGCCTCGCAGGCCGCCGATGCCGCCGACGTGATCACCGCCGGTATCGAGTCCCAGCGTCAGGCGGCCCACGGGGTGTCCACCGACGAGGAGATGGTCACGCTGATTCAGCAGCAGCAGGCCTTTTCGGCGGCGGCCCGCCTAGTGGTGGTGGCCGATGAAATGATGCAAGACGTCCTGCGGATGGTCTGATCATGCTGGTCCTCACCCGGCGTCCCGATCAGGCCATCGTCATCGACGGCGATATCCGGATCGTGGTGCTGTCGTCGGATCGTCGCGGTGTGCGGCTGGGCATTGAGGCGCCCGGCCATCGGGCCGTGGTGCGCGAAGAGCTGTTGCAGGAAGTGGCGGACGCCAATCAGCGCGCCAACGATACCTCAGTCGATGCCGAACTGATGCCGGCCCTCACTCCGCTGCAGCAGACACCGTCGCGCGGCGCCTGATCAGCTCGCGGGACCGGTCGCCGTCGCCGGGACAATTGTGGCCGGCAAGACCAGCGGGTCAAGCTCATGACGCCGCCGAATCAATTGCAGCGTCGCCGGAGTCAATACCGTCCCCTCCGCCAACAGCTTCACACCCGACACGGTGTGCAGATCGGCGGCCAACTGCATACCCACAGCCAGTTGATCATAGGTCACCCTGCTGGTGGCGGGTGGGTCGAGCAGCGACGCATCGCGGGCCAGCAGCGTCGTCAGCGCGCTGATCACGGCGGGGTCGTACCACTGCCCGCTGTGACTCTGCAGTTGGGCCACGGCCAGGGCGACATCGGGACCCTCGCCGACGCCGGTCGGATCGAGTGCGGCGAAGAGATCGATGCCGGCGCGGAGCAGTCGCGAGCGCACCGGGATCTGGCCGCGCTGCACCCCGGCGGGCACGCCGCTGCCGTCCCAGTTGGCGCCGATGAACTCAATGATCTGCGCCACCCCCGCCAGGCTGGGCACCTGGGCCACCATGCGGGCCGAGGCCAGGGTCGCGGGTCCGGTCTGAATCCATCCGCCGCTGCGGCCCAGCGGGATGCAGCCCAGCTCGTGCAGCCGCGCCGCTCGCCGCAGGTCGTCGGCGAACACCTCCTCCATGGCAAAATCGGTCGAGAGCCCGGCCAACAGCCCGGTCAACTGTCCGCCGCGCGCCGCCGATCCCGGCACGGCGGCGTCGAGCACCTGAACCAGCAGGTCCGTCAGGTGATCCATGCTGGCGGCGAGCTGCTGTTCGGCCAGCACCGCCTCCAGGCGGCGATTGCGGAGCGCCAGCACTCGGCGGATCACCGCACCGAGTTCGCTGTCGTCGATCGGCTCGTTGAGCACTGCCACAGCGCCTTCGCTCCAGGCCAGCCGTCGCAGCCCCGGCTCGTCGGGGCGGGCCAGCACGATCACCGACGGCGCCAGCGCTGTATCGTCGGGGATGCGGCGCAGCAGGGTGATGGCGTCGCTGTCGCCCAGTGCGGCCCGGCACACCACCAGCGGAAAATCGTGGCGACCGAGCACCTCGCGGGCCTCGCGTACAGTTGCGGCCGACGTCACGATGTAGCCATGAGTGGACTCAAGCGCGAACTGGCGGTCGCGGCGGCGAGCCTGGTCGTCGTCGACCAGCAGCAAACGGCAGCCGGGATGACTCATGGTGCCGCGGCCGGGGGTGTCGTGCTCAGCGCCACGTCGGCCGCGGTCGGCTCGGGCGGCACCGCCACCAGGATGGTCACTCGGCGATTCTGCGGGGCGAATGGATCGGCGGCGATCCGGGGATCGCGATCGGCGAAGCCGCGCACCGCCTCGATCTGGGGGTCTCCCAGTCCGCCTGACAGCAGCGCGCGGCGGACCGAATTGGCCCGTCCGGCGCTGAGTTCCCAGTTGTCGTAGTCGGCGCGGCCGGTGTAGGGCCGGGCATCGGTATGGCCCTCGACGATCACCTGGTAGCCGGTGCTGCCCAGCACGCCGCCGATCGCCTCAAACAGCGTCACGGCGCGGGGCAGCGGCTGGGGATCGCCACTGGCGAAGAACACATCAGTCGAATCCTCGAGCAGCGAAATCCGCAGGCCTTCGTCGGTGATCTCGATCTCGACATGGCGGCCCAGTCCGTCGAGGTCATCGCTGT